>CAITDR010000118.1 GCA_903891165.1 uncultured Pseudomonadota bacterium | reverse complement strand
CGCTGGGGGAATAATGCCAGCTTTGTTCCATATAACAGCGAACCTATGGGTAGCCCCGTTTTCATCGGTTACCACTGCGTAGTCCGGATCGCGTGGATTCATTGGCGGCGACGCCGTCCCCTTCTGCAACCAAGTGAATCGAACGTTGGCAGCCAAGCCTGTTGTCCAGCACGGACCAAAGGGTCGGTCCACGGCATCCTGGGCAGGGAAACCGGGTCCATCTGTCCAAATCTCCTGCGAAAGGGAACGCTTCACCCCGAGGGCCAGTTCGTCGCCCACGAGTGGAATGTAGATGTCGGAGGTGTCGTGACGCAGATTAAGGGTCAGCGCATCAACGAAAGTTTCCTCGGTGGACTCATCCGTCTCAGGTTTGGCCTGGGGCTTTTCATCGGGGGATGGCAACCCGTTGAGGGCGATCTTCCGGTGGAGGACGCCTGAGGCATCACGCAGGGAGAGTTTCAGCGCAAGGCTGGTCGGATCTGACGCGCTGGAACTGGACGACGCACTTGACCGCGAACTGCGTGAGGAATTTCTGGATGAACCCGAGGATCTGCTGCTCGACGACGAGAGGATGATCGAAGGCTTATAACCGTTGCTGTTGCTTCCACTGCTCGTGCGGGAGGAAGGCCTGGAGGATCCGGAGGGCTGAGGCGGCGAAGAAGAGGGGTTTGGCGGTGATCCTGAGGGACCAGGAGACCCGGAAGGAACAGTCGAAGGGGACGGCGACGGTTGGGGAGAGGGGCTGGCCATGTCCGAATGAAGGTGGGTGTTTCTATGAGGGGATTTTCGTTAGCCAAACCCTGTTCTTGTGCAAGAAGAATTTGCGGCGGCCCTTCCCGCATGCTGCTCCAAGCAGCCGACGAAAGCCGCTTGAACAAGCTCCCTTTGCCTGCTAGACAGGACTCCTCTATGGAGGGAAACGAGTGCTACAAATTCTCAACGATCCAACGGTACATCAGCAAGACCTCTGCCGCGCCGATCAGAAAAATAATCGAGATCGGCGCGAACGTTGGAAGGGTGACGCGCGAAATGCAGGGTTACTTCCCCGAAGCACACATTGTCGCCTTCGAGCCAGTTGAGCATTACTTCCTGCAGTGCCGGGCAGCAACCGCCGACCTGGAGAATGTGACCATCCACCACAAGGCGGTGACGTCACAGCATTTGTATCACGACGATTGCGGGGCGACTCCAAGAAACCAGCCTTGCCGGCCCCGCCTCCTCCTTGGACTGCCAGAAGCCGGAGGAGGATGGGAAGGAGGTTCAATGCTGGTGCCCGGCGACCATCCCGCAGCCACGGGCTCCGACGCACCATTCGGATACGCCAAGACAAAATCAGACGTTGAAGTGCTGACCTTGGCGGATGCACACGCACTTTGCGGCGGCGGTGAGATCGACCTGATGAAGCTCGACTGCGAAGGATGTGAGAATCATGTGCTCGGGTGCGCCGAACCGGACCTGCTCTCCATGTTTCGGTTCATGACGGGTGAATACCACAACCTGCAGCGCTTCTATCAGGTTATGCGTGGTAAGCTTTTTCATACCCATAAGGTGAATCTGGTGGGGGACGCCGTAATGGGTGCCTTCTTTGCAGGAGGGCACCGGGGACGGGATTCTGCTGCATGACAAGTCAGGCATGCTGCAATCACGGCCGTGGTTGGGGCCGCCTATTGACTGGCATATTTTTGACCCGGCCTACGTGGCCGAGGAGGAGCGGGGATTTCACGGGATTTAATCAAACATTGGTCGCCACATTCTTGTCTGGACTGCCGCCATCCGGAAACACCAGTGAGGCGGACACGCCATGGCACATTGCGTGATTTTGGGCGTGGCGATTCCGGTGTGTGTTTCCTGCCAGAATCTGCCCTGATCTCGCGGGGAGCATCCAGCCGTTCTGGCTGGCTTTCGCTCCAGGCCGCAACGCCGTGCGGGCGGATTTTTAGATGTGTCGAATCCTGCTTGAAATGCAACGGTTGGCTGATAAACGCTTCTTGCGGTCCACCCAGAGATGCCATCCCGCATGCCCGTCCTTTTACCTTCCAACTGCCATTCAACTTTCTCCGACGAACCACTGAAGGTCGCAAGTCGGTGTTCTGCCGTCCGCGCGGCAGTGCCCCACAAGGCTGGAGCCGCCTGGGGCCTGCATGCGGCTCAGACCGGCCTTTCGCCCTCAGGACCTCGGCCGACTAAGCCCCGCAATTTCGCGCATATAGCGCGGACCCTAGCTGTGGCGGACTCCGACACTCCCGGAGACCCGCTGGCCGCATTTCACCAGCGGGGCGAAAACGCATTTCACGCCGTTCCGCAACAACTTTTCCAGAAGGGAGGAAGCTCATGCCTTTCATGAATCAAGCCCTGCCCGCTCTATCTGCCTCCTCGAAAGGCGTCCTCATTTGCGGCGGGGGCCAAAAATATATCCCCTCCCTTTGGGTCTGCCTCAACATGCTACGGCACTGGGGCTGCTCTCTGCCGGTCGAAGTCTGGCACTTGGGAGGACAGGAGATCACCCCTGAGCAGGAGCTTTGGCTGCGGGAAAAAGGGGCGGTGTGCGTGGACGCAACGATCATCCGCCACCGCCATCCCTGCAGGACCCTTAACGGATACGAATTGAAGGCTTTCGCCCTCCGCCACAGTCAGTTTGAGGAGGTCCTTCTTCTTGATGCGGACAACGTGCCAGTGCAGGATCCAACCTTCCTGTTCAACACAATGGAGTATCAACGGTCCGGGGCCATCTTTTGGCCTGATTATGGCCGATTAGAGCGTGAGCGGAGCATCTGGGAGTTGGCCGGGATACCCTACAGGGACGAGCCTGAGTTTGAAAGCGGTCAGATGGTCGTGGACCGGAGAAGGCACCTTGACGCGTTGGAACTGAGCCTCCTGTACAATGAGTTCTCCGACGTTTACTATCAACACATCCACGGGGACAAGGACACGTTCCATCTGGCCTGGCGCAAACTAGGCAAAGAATATGCCATGCCGGACCGGGGCATCCACAATCTCAGCGGGCTGGTCATGTGCCAGCATGACTTCGCGTCAGAACGGCTCTTCCAGCACCGCAACATGGACAAATGGAGGCTTGACAGCGAAAATGAGGCGATCCCTGATTTCTGGCACGAGGACCTGTGCAGGGGGTTTCTCGCGGACTTGCGCGCCAGATTGAACGCCCAGCCCTTGGGGAGCCTGCCCCAGCCGCCTGCGGGGGAGACCGCCGAGAAGGCCAAGCACGACCTCATGGCGCATTACTGGAACTATGTGCGGCGCGATCACGATGAGCGGATGATCTCATTCCTCCCGAACGGACAAATCGGCGCGGGGCGCGGGAACAACGAACTGCATTGGAAGGTGGCTGAACTGGACGGGCAGCCAGTGCTGGAGGTGTCTGGCGAAGGCCGACTGACTTTCCGCTGCTTTTACCAGCCGGATGGAACTTGGACCGGGAGCTGGGAGCACTTTGAGCAAATGTCTGTGGAGGTCAGGGCACCGGAACCGCTGCTGCGCACGGATTCCCGCGTTGTGGCGGTGAACGCCGCCCCGCTCCGTTCGAGCACCACGAGGGGAAGCATCGTGCAGGTCTGCCGAAGCCTCGGCCAGCTCAACGAGGTCTCCGAGTTTGCGCTGCGACTGGAGGCGCAGCTCCGCGCAATTGGCTGGGAGGTTGTTTCCACCAGCACGCCCGTCCGCCGCTACGATGGCGGTCTCCTCATTTACCACCACGAGCCAGGGGCTGATGCTGACGCTCCCCTTGGGGTGCAGTCTGGGGACGCGTCGCTCCCCGAGCTGTTCTTTTCGCATGCGGGTGGCAACTATGCACCCGCAGCGGATGATTTCGCAGCTGTAGTTTCATTTGACTGTCAGTTCCTGGACAGTGCGCCCCACAAGTGTAAGTTCGGCCACGCCCACCCTGGCTGGTATGGCACCACGGGCCGGTCCCGCGTCGAAACACGAAGCTTGTATGGCCTCCGGCAGGACCAGATCGTGTATGGAACGAGCGGATTTTTTCTGCCCGAACGCCAGCTCCTTCCCTGTCTGGCCAGGCTTCTGCCAATGGCGGCGGCCCAGAACGCCCTGTTGTGGCTCCACCTGCCGCGCCACGAAAAGACAAAGAGGTCAGAAATGCGGGAACTGGAGGGGCTGGCCAAGTCATATCCCCATCTCCTTAAGGTGGACACAGCCTTTCAGACCCCCGACGACCTCCACGACTGGATGAAGGCATGCAACGCCTTGTGGACCTGGTCGGAAGGCGGCGGAGCCGTCACCGGAAGCTGTCTGATCGCGGACATGCTGGCAACCGGAAGGCCCGTCGTTGTGGGCGGGTGTGACTACCTGGATCCTGGTTGGAAGTTTTCGTCCCCCAACTTGGTCAGAGTCTTGACCATGGAGGAGCTTTGTTTAAGGCTTGGGGCCGTGGGAAACCCAAGCCACAGCCCGGCTTTCCCCGAGGTTGCCTCATGGCAGGAATTCGCAGAGGCGTTCAGCTCGTTTTTAGAGAGACTGCTGGCGCATCCAACCTCGTAACCGCTCAGCGCATCGAATCCACCGAATATGGACGGTCCAACGGAACCCCGCCGCATCGTGCTTCGGAACCATCTGTCGCTCGGGGACGTGATAACGTTGACCGCCTCACTCCGCGAGCTTCACGAAGCGTGCCCAGGCCGCTTTGAAACCGGGGTGGACACTTGCTTTCCTGACGTATGGGAAAACAACCCCTTCGTTTCCCCTGTGTCCGCCGACGACCCAGGGGTCACTGTGTTCCAGTGTGATTGCCCCCTGATCCACGAATCCAACACCGCTCCCTACCACTACATTCACGCCTTCACCCAGCACCTGGCCCAGGGACTGGACGTCCACATCAAGCCCCGGCATTTCCACGGCCACATCGTGCTCGGGGAGGAGGAACGGAGCTGGGGCTCTCGGATCTGGGAGCTGGCCGGGACTGACCTGCCGTTCTGGCTCATCGTTTCAGGAGGAAAGCACGATTTTACCAACAAATGGTGGAGTGCGGCGCGATGGCAACGAGTGGTCGATTACTTCAAGGGGCGAATATTGTTCGTCCAGGTGGGAGAAAAGGACCATTGTCATCCAGCACTCAAGGGGGTGCTTGATCTGAGGGGGGAAACCTCGGTCCGCCAGCTAATCCGCCTGACCTACCATAGCCAGGGAGTGACCTGCGGGGTCACCAGCCTCATGCATTTGGCGGCTGCAGTTCCGTTCCCCCCGGAAAAGCCCGGACTGCGCCCGTGCGTGGTGGTCGCGGGGGGACGCGAACCAGCCCATTGGGAGGAATACCCAGGACATCAATACCTTCACACCATCGGCGCCCTTCCGTGCTGCACCCATGGGGGCTGCTGGAAGTCGCGCACCGTCGCCCGACACGACGGTTGCGAACAGGACTCCTCCCTCTGCGAGCACCCAGTCCATGAAAGCACCCCGCACCCCGACGACGAACGCCAGGGCAGCCTGCCAAAATGCATGGACATGATTTCATGGCGGCAGGTCGCCTCCGCCATCGGAAGCTATTTTGTTGGCGGCGTTCGTTCGTTTCTTAGTCTCGAACAGGCTGAGCTGGCCCAAAAAATAATCTCGCGGCAGAAAGGCCACCCCGCATCCGCGGACGGGGCACCGTGCATCAACCACGAGTGTCCCACACAAAAGCACGACGCAGGACACCCCAAGCAGGCGGAGGTGCTTGCCTCCTGAACACAAGATGAAACGGGGCATGCACATGCGATTGTCATCGGTTGGCGGCTACCATGGGCAATTGCGTGTTGAACATCCACCGGTTGGACATGAATAAGAAAAGGCCTGACATTGTTGCCTATGCATACTCGACCGAGTGCGGCTTGGGGCAGGCTGCGCTCATGAACATACAGGCCATGAGGTCTTTGGGATTGGAAGTTGAGCACCGGAGATGGGAGGGCCATCTTCCCAATGAAGACGGGCTGAATTGCCCCGAGCAGATTTATTACCATCACTGGCACCCGCAGAGGCAAGAAGCCTCGCGAATCTGGCACAGCGGCGAGTTTGGATGTGCGCGCCACGTGGCCTACTGGGCGTATGAGGCTGTCAACGACCTGCCGCCGGAGTTTCTGCAACTTGCCCCGCGCATGCATGAAATCTGGGTGCCCAGCCGATTCTGCAAGGAGGTGTTTGAGCCCTGCGGGGCTCCGGTCCACATCGTACCCCATGCTGTGCCTGATGAAATCAGGTCTGCCGTGCTGAGCCCACCGAGAACAGCCAATGCTGGAACCTTGGTCGTGTTTTTTGTGTTTGACGCCTAGAGCAGGCTCGCCCGCAAGAACCCCGAGGCGTCAATCAGGGTTTTTCAGCGCGCGTTTGCGGAGCGCCAAGACGTGCGTCTAGTCATCAAGGCGCATCATCTGAGCAGCGGGGAGGAGGAGCACCTGCGCCAATGCTGCGGAAGCGACCAACGGATCATCCTGCACAACGCCTTCATTGATAAAGACGCGTTGTGCGGTCTGTACGAGAGCGCTGACATCTTTTTGAGCCTGCAACGGGCAGAGGGGTTTGGTTTGAACATTGCCCATGCGCTGGCTATCGGCCTGCCAGTCATCACTACCGCCTTTGGGGGCCACCTGGACTTTTGCAACGAAGAGACCGCCTTTCTTGTCCGTAAGCCCCTCAGCAACTGCGTCTAGCTGGTGACAAGGCGGCCGTGGAGTGTGGCCGACATGAAGACGCAGCTGAGTGGAGACGAAGGAAGGGTGGGAGAGTGGGCGTGGTCACAGCCAGCCGGGATCGGCGTGG
>CAITDR010000117.1 GCA_903891165.1 uncultured Pseudomonadota bacterium | reverse complement strand
GTCGTGGAGGCAGCGATGGTCCGCCGCCCTGGCGCCTTTGTAGAGGCCTACGCGGAGGCATAAAAGAGGATAGGGAAGGGGCGGAGGTTCGATGTCCCTTCTGCTTGTCCTTTCTCTGATGACCGGTTGCTACACCACGAAAGTCTACATTGCGCCGCCGTCCACCCCAACGGGTCGGGTGGAAAACGAGTGGCAACAGACCTTTTTCTGGGGACTGATTTCGGCGGGCAGCGTCAATGCCTCCAAAATCTGTGGGGATGCGGGTGTGGTCTACATCAAGTCCGAGATCGGTGGCCTCGGTTTACTGGCCAACTGGGTCACAGCGGGCATCTGGGCGCCCGTGCGCGTAAAGGTGACCTGCGGCACCACAAGCAAGGGCACCGAGGGCTGAGGCTTTCCGGGGCAGCGCAGATCGGATAAGCAGCGGCTTTGCGGGAGTTGTATTGCCAGCCTTTGAGACAGCCATTGTGGTGGGAGCCTCCTCAGGAATCGGCGAGGCGCTGGTGAAGAAGCTGGCTGCGGAAGGCACAAAAGTGGCGGCCATTGCCCGGCGTGAGTCCGAGCTGCGGGCGCTGGCGCAGAGCTGCGGGGATCGTGTCTTTCCCTTTGTACACGATGTCCGTAATTTTTCCGAAGCACCCGTGCTTTTTGACCGGATCTGCGCGGAGCTGGGCTCGGTCGATCTGCTGGTCTACAACGCCGGCGTGATGCCGAGGGTGGAGGAATCGGAGTACAACTTCGAGAAAAATCGGCAGATGGTGGAGATCAACCTGCTTGGCGCGATGGCCTGGATGGACCCCGCCGCCGCCTACATGGAGGCACGTCGGGCGGGTACCCTCTGTGGGATCTCGTCGGTAGCGGGAGACCGGGGGAGGCGGGGAAATCCCGGCTATCATGCCTCCAAAGCGGGCCTGACCACCTATCTGGAGTCCCTGCGCAACCGCCTGACCCACCGTGGCGTGCGGGTGGTTACCGTAAAGCCTGGACCCGTCAAGACCGCGATGACCGACGGCTTAAAAATGCCGCTGATGATCAGCGCCGAAGAATGTGCCGACGGCGTTCTGAGCTTCGCAAAATCGAGTACCACCGAGGGCTATGTGCCCGCCGCCTGGGGGCCGATCATGTTTGCCATCCGGTCGATTCCCTCGGTACTCTTCCGCCGGACCAGCATCTGATGACCCTCCAGCAAGAGCTTGGCCGTCGGGTCTTTGATGGCTTCGGATTTTCCAGTCGTTCCGCCTCCCTTTTTGCGCGGCCGCAGTCGGGGGAGGAGCTGGCGGCGATCCTGCGTCGGGCCGGCGAGGAGGGGCTCACCGTCGGCTTGCGGGGAAGTGGGCGCTCCTATGGAGATGCCGCCATGAACGGTGGCAATGTGGTGCTGGACGTCACCGGCATGAGAAAAATCCTCTCCTGGGATCCCCAGTCGGGCATCGCCGAGGTGGAGCCGGGGGTGACCATCGAGCAATTGTGGCGCTCCACCCTGGCCGATGGCTGGTGGCCTGCCGTGGTGCCGGGGACCATGTTCCCGACCCTGGCGGGCTGTGCTGCCATGAACGTCCACGGGAAAAACCATTTCAAAGTCGGCGGCACCGGCGACCAGATCCTCGATGCCGAGCTGGTGCTGCCCACCGGGGAGCGGAAGCGGATCTCCCGCGAGGAAAACTCCGAGCTTTTTCATGCCGCCATTGCGGGTTTTGGGATGTTGGGCGCCTTCAGCCGAATCCGCCTGAAGCTGAAGAAGGTGGAGGGGGGGAGGCTGAAGGTCCGGCAGATTCCTGCACGTTCTCTGGATGAGCAGTTCGACCTGATCGACGAACACACCCCCAATTCCGACTATTTTGTCACCTGGGTAGACTGTATCAAGGGAGGAAGCAGCTTGGGCCGCGGCCAGGTACACCAGGCCGTCTACACCCACGGCGACGAGGATCCCGAAGGCAAGTCCCTGATGGATCCGTCGCGGCAGGATCTGCCGGGTCACATCCTGGGCGTGCCCAAGTCCATGGTGGGCATCATCCTGAAATTGTTCCGCTTCAACACCGGGATGGCGCTGTTGAACCTTGGCAAGTACCTGGCCTCCGAGCTGACGCCGCGTTCCTGGTACAAGCAGGGGCACGTCGCCTTTGCCTTTTTGCTCGACTACGTGCCGAACTTCCGTTCTGCCTACGAGCCCGAAGGTTTTATCCAGTATCAACCCTTTGTTCCCAAGGAACATGCCCGCGAGGTCTTCAAAAAGATCCTGCGGTTGCAGCAGGCGCGCGGACTGCCCAGCTACCTGGGTGTGATGAAGCGGCACCGCGCCGACAATTTTCTGCTTTCGCACGCGGTGGACGGCTACTCCTTTGCGATGGACTTTGCGGTGACCAAGGCCAACCGGGCGGAGCTTTGGCGGCTCTGCCACGACATGAGCGAGATCGTCTTGGAGGCAGGAGGCCGCTTTTATCCTGCCAAAGATGCAGTTTTGCGTCCGCAGGATTTTCAGCGCGCCTGGGGCCAGGAACGGATTTCTCGCTTCCGTGCTTTACGACGGCAAGTGGATCCACAGCGGGTGCTACGCACCGAGTGGGCGGCGCGGGTCGGGGTGGACGAAGCCGGGTGACATCCCGACGCTGAATGAGGCTTCATTCAGCTACGTCGGTCTTTCAAGGCGGGAAAAGTCCGGCGCACCTCAGCCACCCGCGCCGCGCTCAGATCCGCCACCAAGACGGCCTCCTGCCCCGATGCGGTGGCCAGGGGCTCTCCCCAGGGGTCGTGGATCACCGAGTCGCCGGTATAGCTGTGGCCGCCGCCCTCTCCCACGCGGTTTACGCCGCAGACATAGCAGAGATTTTCGATGGCACGGGCCTTCAGGAGCGCCTGCCAGTGGCTACGGCGTCGCTCCGGCCAGCTGGCGATAACCACAAAAACGTCCGTCTGTGCCGCTCGCTCGCGGAACTCTTCAGGAAAACGCAGGTCGTAGCAGATGAAGGGAGTGACGCGCAGGCCCTCCACCTCCCAGGTAACGGTCTGGCCTCCGGCGGCATAGTGTTCCTGTTCGCCAGAGAATCGGAAGGGATGGAGCTTGGTAAAGCGCTGGAACTCTCCTTTGGGGGAGCAGAGCACGGCATTGTTGACGGCTTGACCATCCCGGCGCTGCGGGATGCCCGCCAGGATCCAGATGCCCAGCCCCTCGCAGACATCCTTGAGAAAAAGCTCGGTCGCTCCTCCCTCTTCCTCGGCCAACTTCGCGGCGTTGAAGGAGAAGCCACAGGTGAACATCTCCGGGAGCACCACCAGACGGCAGCCCAGCGCGGCCGCCTCCTGGATCTTCTGCTCCGCACGCCGATGATTCTCCTCCGGCTGCTCCCATGCAAGATCCATCTGCACCAGGGCGATCTTCACAACTTCCTCCATGCGCGCAGGCGCTCGGCCGCGGCTTCGAGTGTTTCGCGTCGCTTACAAAATGCAAAGCGGACGTAGCCGCGCCCCAGCTCCGGCTGCTCGTAGAAGGCCGAGGGCGGAATGGTGGCCACCCCATGGGCGATCAGGTGCTTGGCGAAGGCAAAGTCGTCGGTGTAGCCGGTTCCCCGCAGCGAAGCACAGGTGAAATAGGTGCCTTCCGGCTCCCAGACCTCCAGGCCCACTTCTTGCAGCACCCCGGTCAGATAGTCGCGACGCTCCCGGTACTCGCGCTGGAGCTGTACAAAAAAATCGTCCGGCGCGGCCACGGCCACGGCGGCGGCCACCTGGAAAGGGGTCGCGGTGGCAAAAGTGATAAACTGGTGGGCACTCCGTACTGCGGCGGCCAGCGGTGCGGGCGCGCAGGCCCACCCGACTTTCCAGCCGGTCAGCGAGAATGACTTGCCGAGGGAGGAGAGGGTGATGGTCAGCTCGGGCAGCAGCGTGGCCATGGGGATGTGGACCCCGGTGTAGACGAGGTGCTCGTAGACCTCGTCGGAAATACAGATGACATTATATTTGCGGCAAAGCTGGGCAATCAGCTCCAGCTCTTGACGTGTAAAGACCTTCCCCGTCGGGTTGTGCGGGCTGTTCAGGAGGATGGCGCGGGTCCGCTCCGAGAAGGCGCGCTCCAATTGCTGCGCGTCGAAGTGCCAGCCCTGCGTGCCATCGGGCGGCCAGAGGGTGACTACCTTGGGAATTGCCCCCGCCATACAGACCGAGGCGCGGTAGGAGTCGTAGTAGGGCTGGAAAAGGATCACCTCATCGCCCACGTCACAGATCCCGGCGATGGCGGCGAAAATCGCCTCCGTACAGCCAGAGGTCACGACGATCTCGCGGTCGGTATCGAAGGAAAGTCCATAGTGGTGCTGATAACGTCGGGCCAAGGCCTGGTTCAGCGCGGGCAGGCCGGTCATGCGGGCATACTGGTTCTGGCCGGCATCGATGGCGGCTTTGGCGGCATCCTTCACAAAATCCGGGCCATCAAAGTCAGGAAAGCCCTGGGCCAGGTTGATGGCGCCGTGCTCCTGAGCAAGACGGGTCATCTCGGTGAAGATCGTGGTTCCAAAACCGGCCAGTCGTCGGGTCAGGGGTGCGCGCATGCGATGCGATTAACCAGTCTCCAGCTCCCAGGCGGAGAGATAGCCGTCGCCCACC
>CAITDR010000116.1 GCA_903891165.1 uncultured Pseudomonadota bacterium | reverse complement strand
GACGGCTTCTACGCCGACGCCCTCGCCCAGCACTAGCCGATGTCCTCACGAATTCCCGGCTTCTATCGTCTGTCGGTGGAACGGCGCCTCCAGGCGGTTGCCCAGCATAGTGGCCTGGATGGAGCGGCATGCCGTTCCTTTTCGGAGCCTCTGAATGCCGCGGCGGCGGAGGCGATGATCGAGAATGTGGTTGGTACCTTCTCCCTTCCCTGCGGCGTGGCCGTCAACCTTCTCCTGAATGGCGAAGATCGGCTGGTGCCGATGGTGGTGGAGGAGCCCTCGGTAGTGGCCGCTGTGTCCAACATGGCGCGCCTGACGCGGGAGGCCGGGGGCCTGCAGGCCGATGCCGACCCGTCGGTGATGATCGGGCAGGTACAGCTCACTGATCTGCCCGATCCGAAAAAAGCGGCAGAGATTCTTCGGAATTCGATTCCAAGGCTGACCGCGTTGTGTACCGGGGTTCATGCCCAGCTGGAGTCACTGGGCGGTGGACTTCGCGGCTTTGAAGTTCGAGAGCTCTGCTACGAGGAGCCCGGCTATGCCTCCGAGCCCATGGTGGTGCTGCACTTCTTCCTGGACTGCCGGGATGCCATGGGCGCCAACATGATCAACACCCTGGCCGAACGTCTGGCGCCCGAGCTGGCGCTCTTGACCGGCGGCCAGCCCGGGCTGAGGATCCTTTCCAACCTCGCGGATCGCCGACTGAGCCGCGCCTCAGTCCGGATCCCAGCGCCACTTCTGGCCCAGGGGGACACCCCCGGCGAAGAGGTGGCCCGCCGTATCGCCTCTGCTTGGCGTTTTGCCTGGGCCGATCCCTATCGGGCCTCCACCCACAACAAAGGGATTATGAACGGGATCGACGCGGTGGCCATCGCAACCGGAAATGACTGGCGTGCGATCGAGGCTGGCGCCCATGCCTATGCCGCACGCGACGGCCAGTACCGTCCGCTCTCCACCTGGCGGGTGGATAGCGAGGGCGCCCTGATCGGGAAAACCGAGCTTCCTCTTCCGGTAGGCACGGTGGGCGGCCCCATCAAGGTGCACCCGACCGTGCAGGCCAACCACCGTATCGCCGGGATCAAAGGGGCAGCGGACCTCTCGATGCTGATGGCCGCGGTCGGGCTGGTGCAGAACCTGGGCGCGCTACGTGCCCTGGCCATGGAGGGTATCCAGGAGGGGCACATGCGGATGCACGCGCGTACGGTGGCCCTGGCGGCTGGGGCAACTGCCGCGGAAATTCCAGTCGTTGTCCAGGCCCTTGCGGGCGGGAAGGACTACACTGTTCCCGCCGCGTTGGCCATCCTGGTGGGGCTGCGGGGAGCGGGATGACGGCGGCGGCTTTTGCCCCGGGCAAGCTGATCCTTTCGGGTGAACATGCGGTGGTCTACGGGCACCGGGCGCTGGCTGCAGCGGTGTCGCTGGGTACCTCGGTGGTGCTGAGCCGCCATGCTGGCCCCACGACCATTCTGCGGGCAAATTTTCAGGATGACCGGCTGCTTCCGGCACTGCTTACGGTGTTGCCTTCCGATGGTGTCGGCGTGGAGATCGAGAGCAACCTGCCCATCGGCTGTGGTATGGGCTCCTCTGCAGCGCTGGCGGTGGCGGTTGTGCGAGCCTGGGCGAAGTTGAATGGGGAGGAAGCGGACTTTTCGCGTTGTTACGAAGATGCCTTCCGTATGGAGCGGCTCTTTCACGGCACCCCCTCGGGCATCGACCACAGCATCTCGGCCTTGGGGGGGCTGGTGGCCTATCGCCGGGGGGCTCAAGGCCCCCAGATTGAGAAAATTGCGGTCGCTCAAGCACTCTTTCTGGTGGTGGTGGACAGCGGCAAGCCCGCCCGGACCACGGCCGAGCTGGTGGCCGGGGTGCGGCAGCGGTCCCCCACGCGCAGCCTGGAGGCCATCGGCGCCCTCACCGAAAAGGTGATTGCTGCAATGAAGCAAAGTGGCGAGATCGGAGAGCTACTGAACGAAAATCATCGGCTCCTTCAGGACATTGGTGTCTCCACACCGGGCCTGGATCGGGTGGTGGAGCGGCTGCGTGCCCTGGGCGCCACCGGTGCCAAGCTGGCCGGAGCTGGAGGGGGGGGCGTCGCTTTTGGACTTTACCCGACCCCATCGGCCCAACAGGAAGCCCTGAAAAAAATTCATGCGGAAGGCTTGCCAGCCTGGGGGGTGACGGTGGGCTGACGAACCGTCGACGAAGGGTGTCGAAATTTCGACAGTCCTTTCGTCAGCCGCTTTCGTCGATCAAGGAAGAAGCTGGAATAGTTGAGCAGGTGGTCTTGGCATGACCCTTGCTTTCCTCTCGCGCACACAGCGAGAGTACAATGTTCGGGCTGAGCTTCTGGTTGATCGCCTGCGCCCCTGTCGATGCCTGGGAGACCACCACCCGGATCTGCGAAGGTCCTGCCGCCGCCTGCGAGCAGCAGATGATGGCCGACTTTGGGGTGGAGAAGGACTATCCCGCCGACGAGCGGGCCCTGTTGATGGCGGCTACCACGGAGCTGCTCACCTGGGATCTGGGAGCCTGGCCGCCCTCCTCCCCCGAGCCCGAGGTGCAGGCACTCACGACCCTTCTGGAGGAGTTGCCCGGCGATACCACGGCTCAGCGCGCCTACAATTTTGTCGCGGCCGCCGTGGATCACACGGTACTCGGCCCGGAGGATGCGGACTACTCCTTTCAGTTTGTGTTAGGTGAGCTGAGTGTTCGCCCGGGTGGCTTTCCCTACAACACCGCCAGTGCTCTGCTGCACGAAGCCAGCCACTCTGAAGTGCCGGTACACCAGGTCTGTAGTGATGGCTACGATTGTGACCGGAGCTGGCTGAGCGCCTACGGAGTGCAAGCGGGCATCACGCTGTTGGCCCTCGAAAATTGCGAGGAAGAAAGTGAGGGAAGTCTCTTGGGGGCCGAACGTTTGACCTGTCGAGAGCTGGAGCACACCTGGGAGGTGGTGCGCGACCGGGTCCGCCCTCTTTGAGCGGGCAGGTTAGGTGGCTGCGCGGAGACTTCATGATCACACTGTACTTCAACCGCTTTTCTCGTGCGACCCGGGTCCGTTGGATGTTGGAGGAGCTGGGCGTGCCCTATGAAATGGTTCGCGTGGACATGGGCAAAGGCGAGCATAAAGCTGCTTCCTACCTTGAAATCCATCCCCTCGGCAAGCTGCCCGCGGTGGAAATTGATGGCAAGCCGATGATCGAATCCTTGGCCATCGTCCAGTATCTCGCTGCCAAATTCCCCGAGAAGGGCTTGGGACCTACCGCCGACAACGGCACCGACTACTATGGCTGGATGGTCTACGCGCAGGTGACCCTGGAGCCGGAAGTGGGCAACTATTTTTATTCCTCCAACGAGCGCTTTGGGCGCCTGGACCCGGTGGCCGCCGAAAAGGGCAAGAACGAGCTGCGGCGCCTCGTGGCACCCGTCGAAAAGCTGCTTTCTGGCCGCAACTTTGTGGCCGGGGACAACTTCACCGCCGCCGACGTGGTGATGGGGGGCGTGTTGGCCTGGGCCGGAGGGATGGGCCTGCTGGAAGGATTCCCTTCCTTGAATGCCTATGTTGCGCGGATCGCCGGGCGTCCCGCTTTCAGCGTCGGCCGCTCGGAGTAGCGGATGGGGGGCCTGCTTTTTTGCGCCTTCAGCCTGGCTCAGGTCCCACCTGCCCTCCCCGGAGACGATCTGGGGAGCCTTCTTGGGCAGGGGGAGGTCAACCTGTTGGAGACCTGGCCGGACGGGCGCTTAAAGCAGGTGACCACCATCGCTTTTTTGCCGGTAGCCCCCGAAAAAATCTGGTCCCTCCTCGTGGATTTTGAACACTACGAGGAGTGGATGCCCCAGGTGGAGGTGGCCACCGAATCCAGCCGCACCGACAGCTCGGTGCTGGTGGACTGGCGCATCGCGGTGGTCGGGCCGGATGTGCAGCTTCAAACGCGCTATACCATGGAAGCCAGCACCTGGACCATCCAGGGGAAGTGGGAGTCTGGCGCCCTTCCCGGCTCCACCTGGTCCTGGCGGCTGGTGCCGGTGCCCGGTGGCACGCGGGTCTACCGCAGCCTCCGCACCTATGCCGTTGATAGCAACTGGGTTTTGAAGCAGGTAGAGGATGAAAACCACACGCTGGACTACGGCCTGAATTCCGCCATCGGCGTGATCGAAGTACG
>CAITDR010000115.1 GCA_903891165.1 uncultured Pseudomonadota bacterium | reverse complement strand
CGCCGTACCCGGCTTTTCCGGCCTCTACGCCATCGGCGAGGCCGCCGGGATGGCGGTGCCCGGCATGGGCGGGAGTTGGGGCTTTGACGGCAGCTCGGCGGCGGTGATCTGGAGCGGCTGGCGTACCGCCGCGGCCCTCTGAAGACCGCTCGTCAGAGCTGCCCGCCGCCGCCGGTGTCGCCATCCCCGTTGCAGACATGCCCCTCGGCATCATCCTGGTTCTGCAGGTCAACCAGCGAGGTCTCACACTCGTCCTGGAGGGTAGCGTCCGCACCATCGTAGGTAGTGAAACACTCATCACAGTTGTAATCCGCTTCGCCCGCATGGCAATCACAGATATAGTTGCAGTAGTCATCGCAGGGAGTGGTGGTGACACCAAAACAGGCCAGCAGCACAAAGAGGAGAGACATCCGAAGCTCCGGGGGAGAAAGCACATCGGCTAACCCCCGAGCCCCCGCCCTGCATCCCGCCGGGTTAATTCCTCGCCCCCCGAGGAGCCGTCATGGAGAGCCGCCGCACCACACCCACCCACAAGCTGCGCATCGTGACTGCCGCTTCGCTCTTTGATGGGCACGACGCCTCCATCAACATTTTCCGGCGCCTGCTTCAGGCTGGAGGCGCCGAGGTGATCCACCTGGGCCACAACCGCTCGGTGGGCCAGGTGGTGGAGGCCATCGTACAGGAGGATGTGCAGGCGGTGGCCATCTCCTCCTACCAGGGTGGGCATACCGAATATTTCCGCTATCTCAAGGATCTTTTGCGGCAGCGTGGCTATGGACACGTCAAGATTTTCGGGGGAGGAGGCGGGGTGATCGTGCCGGAGGAGATCCGGGCGCTCCATGCCGAGGGCATCGACCATATCTACTCGCCGGAGGATGGGCGTCGCCTGGGTTTGCAGGGGATCATCCAGGATATTCTGAGTCGCTCCGACTACAATGTCGCCGAACTGGGGGCGCCTACCGTCGCCGAGCTGGCCGCCGGAAATGTACGTGCCCTGGCAAGGGCGATCACTCTTTTGGAAGAGGAGCGTCTCCGGCCGGGAATTCTGCCCGTGGAGATCAAAAATTGGCTGGCCGAGGCGCTCCCCCTGCGCCCGCCGGTGGTGGGCGTGACCGGCACCGGTGGTGCGGGCAAGAGCAGCTTTGTGGACGAGTGGGTGCTCCGCTTCCGCCAGGATTTTCCCGATCGTCGTATCGCAATTCTGTCGGTGGACCCTACCCGGAAGAAGACCGGCGGCGCGCTGTTGGGCGATCGTATCCGCATGAACGCCATCTATGGCGAAAAAGTCTTCATGCGCTCGCTGGCGACACGCGACAACCCCGGGGAAATCTCGGCCGCCCTGGGCGATGCGGTGCGTCTCTGCCAGCGGGTGGGCTTTGACCTGATTGTGGTGGAAACGTCAGGAATCGGCCAGGGGGACGCCCGGATTCTGGAAGTGGCAGACATCCCCGTCTATGTGATGACCCCGGAGTACGGTGCCCCCACCCAGCTCGAAAAGATCGACATGCTGGATCACGCGGCCGTCGTGGTGCTCAACAAATTTGAGCGTCGTGGGGCCGAAGATGCGCTGCGGGACGTCCGCAGGCAGGTGCGTCGGAACCGGGAGCTTTTTGCAGCCGCCGACGAGGCCCTCCCGGTCTTCGGCACCATCGCCTCGCAGTTCAACGATGCCGGGGTGACCGCTGCCTGGCGCTTTTTATGCAGCCTGCTATCGGAAAAAACCGGACGCGACTGGACCAGCCACCAGCCCGACCCCGGCACCCGCGCCTCCCCTCCCCGCCGCCGGATCCTGCCCGCCGACCGGGGCTCCTACCTGGGCGAAGTGGCGCGCTCTCTCCGCAGCTACAAGCGCTTTGTGGGCGAACAAGCCGAACTTGCCCGGCGCCGCTCCGCCCTGGATCGGGCCATGGTCGAGGTGCCGGAGGCTCGCCCCCTCCTCCAACCCCGTCGTGAGCAGATCCTGTTGGCGCCGGAGGCCGAAAGCTACCTGGAGGCCTGGCCCGGCCTGCAATCGCGCTACCGTCAGCCCGACTATGTGTATTCGGTGCGCGGAAAGGAGATTCGGCAGCCGCTTTTTGTGGAGAGCCTCTCGCATCTCCAGATTCCGCGTGTGGCCGTGCCCCGCTATGAAGATGCCGGGGAGATCCTACGCTTTGGCCTGTTGGAGAATGTGCCCGGCGCCTTCCCCTACACCGCCGGCGTCTTCCCCCTGAAGCGTGCCAGCGAGGACCCCAAGCGGATGTTTGCCGGCGAAGGTGGCCCGGCGCGTACCAACAGCCGCTTCCACTATTTGTGTAAGGGGGAGCCGGCCAAGCGCCTCTCTACCGCCTTTGACTCGGTGACCCTCTACGGCGAGGACCCCCACGAACGTCCCGACATCTTTGGAAAAGTCGGCGAATCCGGCGTCAGTGTGCCCAGCCTGGACGACATGAAGATCCTCTACGGAGGCTTTGATCTCTGCGATCCCAGCACCTCGGTGTCGATGACCATCAATGGCCCGGCCCCGATCCTGCTTGCCATGTTTTTCAACACCGCCATCGATCAGCGGCTGGAGGCTTTTGAGGCTGAAAAAGGCCGGAAAGCGACGGGGGAGGAGGAGGCGAAGCTGCGTGCATGGGTGCTGCAGAATGTACGCGGGACGGTGCAGGCCGACATTCTCAAGGAAGATCAGGCACAAAACACCTGTATCTTCTCCACCGAATTCGCCCTGAAAATGATGGGCGACATCCAGGAGTATTTTGTACGGAACGATGTCCGCAACTACTACTCCGTCTCCATCTCCGGCTACCACATCGCCGAGGCGGGGGCCAACCCCATCTCTCAGCTGGCCTTCACCCTCTCCAACGGCTTCACCTTTGTGGAGTACTACCTCGCGCGGGGCCTGCCCATCGACAGCTTCGCCCCCAACCTCTCCTTTTTCTTCTCCAACGGCATGGATCCCGAGTACACGGTGATCGGCCGGGTAGCCCGCCGCATCTGGGCGGTGGCCATGAAGAAACTGTACGGCGCCAACGAGCGCAGCCAGATGTTGAAGTACCACATCCAGACCTCTGGGCGTTCGCTTCATGCCCGGGAGATCCAGTTCAATGACATCCGCACCACCCTGCAGGCCCTGCTGGCGCTCTTCGATAACTGCAACAGCCTGCACACCAATGCCTACGACGAAGCGGTGACCACCCCCACCGAAGAGTCGGTGCGCCGGGCCATGGCCATCCAGATGATCATCAACAAGGAGCTGGGCTGGGCGCGCAACGAAAATCCGCTCCAGGGGTCATTTATTGTAGATGAGCTGACCGAGCTGGTGGAGGAGGCGGTGCTGGCGGAGTTCGAGCGTATCGACAGCCGGGGCGGTGTACTGGGTGCGATGGAGACCATGTACCAGCGCGGCAAGATCCAGGAAGAATCCCTATACTACGAGCAGACGAAGCACGACGGCAGCCTGCCGCTGGTGGGGATCAACACCTTCCAGGACCCCACCACCCTCGGCGCCGACTGGGAGCCTCCCCCGGTGGAGCTGCGCCGCGCCACCCCCGACGAAAAACACGCCCAGATCGCGGCGGTTCGCCGCTTCCAAGCCGCTCACGCCGCCGAAGCACCCGCCGCCCTGGCCCGCCTCCAAAACGTCGCCCGCGACGGTGGCAACCTCTTCGCCGAGCTGATGGCCGCGGTGCGGGTGGCGAGTCTGGGCCAGATCACCGCCGCCCTCTACGAGGTCGGTGGCGAATACCGGCGAAATGTGTAGTCAGAGTCACTGAATAATTCGGAGGGATGCCCCATGGACCGTCTCCAAGAACTTTTTATCGGCATTGCCGGCATGATCGGCGCGGGGAAGAGCACCCTGGCCACCGCACTGGGGCAGCACCTCCAGCTTCCGGTCTATTATGAGCCCGTCCAGGACAATGCATACCTCGCGGATTTCTACCGGGACACCCCGCGCTATGCCTTCGCCACGCAGATCTACCTGCTCAATCGCCGCTTTCAGCAGCACCAGGAGATCATCTGGCGTGGTGGCGGCGGGGTGCAGGACCGCACCATCTACGAGGATGCCGTCTTCGCAAAAACCCTGGTCTCCCTTGGGATTATGGAAAAACGCGACTACGATACCTATTTGTCGCTGTTCAAGCACATGTCCAACTTCATGTGTCGCCCCTCGGTGATCGTATACCTGGACGTAAGTCCAGAGCGTTCGTTTGAGCGGATCAAGCTGCGGCAGCGGGAGGTAGAGGGCGGGATCTCCCTGGAATATCTCACCGCTCTCTACGAAGAATATGAAAACTTCATGCGCGACATCTCGCGCTCGGTGCCGGTGATCCGGGTGGACTGGGACACCTTCCGCTCGGTGGAGGACATGGCGGCGGTCATCGAAAAAGAATACCTGCGCGGAAGCTTTTTGCGGCGTGTCTCCTGGGCACCCACAAAGGCCTGATTGCCCCGCTTTGCGGGGTGAATAAATTGCCGCCGGGGTAGCACTATGGGCCAGCTCACCAGCACCGTCAATCGCCTTGTTGCCAGCTTTGGCCGCGAGGAATCTGCGTCCCTGCATCGGCTGGTCGGCGCGGGGATCGGACTGCCCAGCATGACCGTAGTGGGCATCGCCACCTGGCTGACCCCCAGCGCGGCGGGCTACGGCACACACCTCCAGCTGGGCCTGAAAGAGTGTACGGTCATGCATTTTACCGGTTGGCCCTGCCCGATGTGCGGGATGACCACCACTTTTGCATTGATGGCGCACCTGAGGCCCGTGGATGCCCTCTTCACCCAGCCTTTCGGGGTTGTGCTGTTCAGCCTTACCTTTCTGGGCGCCGTGGTCGGCCTCGTAGACATGATCAGCGGCCGTGGACTGTGGCGCAGCGCCCTGGCCTGGGTGGCCCCCCGGGAGCGACGGATTGCGGCGGGCCTGATGATCGGGCTGGTGGGCGGCTGGATGTACAAGGCGTGGAGCTTACATCCCGACCTGTTCTGAAGCGCCCAAGCGCCGCCCGGCGGTTATGGAGGAGCGGTTCGGGAGCGGCGAATGCAGGCGGAGTCCCAGCGGGAACAGGCGTGGAAGGCACTGGAAGAGGGCAGCTTTGACCTGTTGATCATCGGAGGTGGTGTGATCGGGGCGGGCGCAGCGCGGGATGCCTCGCTGCGGGGGCTCCGGGTGGCCGTGATCGAGGCCGACGACATCGCCTCGGGTACCTCTTCGCGCTCTTCCAAGCTGATCCACGGCGGGCTCCGCTACCTGGAACAGGGCGATCTCCCTCTGGTTTTTGAGTCCGTCAGCGAGCGACGTATCATGATGCAGGTCGCACCCCATCTGGTGCGGCCGCTGGGCTTCCTCTTCCCCATCTACGCCAACGATCCCGTTCGCCTGACGACGCTGCGCCTGGGCTTGATTGTGTACGAGGGTCTCGCACTCTTCCGCTCCCCCAAGATGCACAAGACCCTGTCCATCCCCGAGGTGCTGGAGGCTTTTCCCCTGCTCCGAAGCCAGGGACTCCACGGTGGACCGCTCTACTGGGACTGCGCCACCGACGATGCCCGCCTCACCCTGGAGACCATGCTGGACGCCCGGAAGAACGGGGCCGTGGTGCTGACCCACGCCAAGGTCAGCGACCTTCTGCACGGTACAAACGGCAAGATCTCCGGCGCGGAAGTTACGGACCTGCGGAGCGACCGACGGGTGAAGGTGCGGGCCGGCGCGGTGCTGAACGCCACCGGCCCCTGGTCCGACCGGATCCGCAGCCATGGCGAGCAGACCAGCCACCAATTGCGGCTGACCAAGGGGGTCCACATCGTAATTCCGGCGGCCCGCATCCCCCTGCAGCACACGGTTGTGTGCTTTCATCCCAAGGATCAGCGTGTCCTATTTTGTATCCCCTGGGGCGACCAAGTGTACATCGGCACTACCGATACCGACTACGAGGGGGACCCGGCGGAGGTCTGTGCCACCCGCGAAGATGTGGACTACCTGCTATCTGCGGTGGATGCCTACTTCCCGACTATCAAGGTACAACCAGAAGAGATCACCGCCACCTGGGCCGGACTACGGCCCTTGATCCGCGCGGAGGGGGTGCCCCCCTCGCAGGTGTCGCGGGAGCATGTGATCACCGCCGACCCGGATGGACTGGTGAGTATTGCTGGTGGAAAGCTGACAACCCACCGGCGGATGGGGGCAGAGGTGGTGGAGGAGATGATCAAGGTGATGGAACGGCTGGGCCACAGCCACCCGCCCTTAAAGAGCGTCAATACCGCACTTTTGCCCCTTCCCGGTGCAGTCGGCTGGGGGGAGGAGGACGAAGGGGCCTCGGTGATCCAGAAGATCGTGGAGGCGGCACGCGGGCTCCTTCCCGAAAGTACCTGCAAGTACCTGGGAGATCGCTACGGCAGCCGTGCCATCGATCTGGTGGCGATGGCGGTGAAGGATCAGGCGCTCTTGCAGCCGCTGGTGGCGGGGCGGCCGGAGATTTTGGCGCAGGTGGACTGGGCAGTCCGCGAGGAGCTGGCGATCACCGTCACCGACTTTATGGAGCGCCGGACGCAGCTCTACTTCCGGGACGTGGACCAGGGACTCGGTGCCCTGGGCGTGGTGGCGCGTCGGATGGCGGATCTGTTCGGATGGTCCGAGGAAGAGCGCGAAGCCTCGGCGGAGCAGTACCGGCGGGAAGTGGCCCGCAGTCGCCAGTGGCGAGAGGCTCCCGCCAAAGTGTAGTGCAGGCTACAGCGCCGCTTCCTCCTCCGACAACCTGCCTAAAAGCGACCGCTCGGCGAGGCGGGAGTGCCAGGGATGCTGAGATCCAGGGCCACCGCGTCGCCACTGACCCCACGGTAGATCACCAGCGTACCGTCGTGACCGAGACAGGTGGAGATACGGTCCTGGACCGGCACACAAAGGTCCGTCTGCTCCCCCTCGTCGGCCATCCGCAGCGTACTGGACAGCAGAATACCGCTCACATCCATACGTCCCGACGGATCCATGTCCATACTGCCCACCACACGCAGGTGTTTGTCGAGCAGATCGATGGAGAGACCCTCGGGACCGATCAGGCCATCCAGAATGTAGAGACGCCCGTTTAAGCCGAGCTGCTGCCGTACGGGGACTTCCACCAAGAACTCAGACAGCGCACGTCGGGCAGCGAGCGGCTCAGACAGGTCGGTAGGGGCGAGGACGGAGGCGGAGGGGGCCAGAGAAAGCAGGGCAAGAAGGGCAGACATGGGCGTAGCTCCTAAGAAAAAAGAAAGGGGGGAGGGCAGCTCTCCCCTCGGGATCAGCGCTGAATGGAAAGATCCAGGGCGATGGGGGCACCGGTGACACCTTCGTCGATGACCAAGGTGCCTTCCGAGGCCATACAGGGCTCAAAGGTGGGGCCGGACACGCAGGTGTCGCTCTCCTCGAACTTGTCGGCGAGCCGAAGGATAGCGGCGTCTACGATACCGTAAACGTCGATGTTACCTCGTGAATTTACGATCACGCCACCCATGACGTTATTGTGGGAGACCAGGTTCAGGAACATCCCGGTGGGCCCCACATAGCCGAGGAGCCCATAGCGCTGGCCGGCCAGCGTGATCTCCTCGGAGATCGCCACTTTTTCCAGCAATTCGGCCATCGCGCGGCGGGCCTGGAGTATGCCGGGAAGGTCCACCTGCGCCGGGTTGTAGCTGGCCGGGCTCGCGACCGGTGCGGTCGGTGTCACGGGCCATCCCGGATGAGCAGCGATGGCAGGATTGCCAGGGGCAGCGGGAGCAGCAAAAGCGGAAGAAAGCAGGAAGAAGATTGCGAACATTTGATTGACTCGGGGTTGCCCCCAGAGCTTATGCAAAAGCCGTGCCAACCCGAATTCGGTCCATTTTGACAACCTCTCTACAATTTCATGCGCCCGAAAATCCGGGGAGAGGCGGAATTCCGCGCTGTGCAGCCCTCGTGCACGCGGGCTTACACAGTGGCAATGCACAGGGGGCGCACAGCGGCCCTCAGCCCGCCCCCTCCCCCCCCAGGCTCTCCTCATAGAGCTGAAAAAGCGCCAAAAGAATGGCGACCAGCACCGGTCCGACCAGAATGCCGATGACCCCCAGCCAGAATAATCCGCCAAAAACGCCAAGAAAAATCAGAACCGGCGGAATATCTGAGCGGCCGCGCACGAGAAAGGGCTTGATCACGTTGTCCACCGAAGCGGTGAGCACCAACGACCAGATCAGGAGCCCCAACGCCGAGGAATACTCTCCCTGGGCCACAAAAAGCAGGCAGAGAGGCACCCAGACCAGGGCGGTGCCCACAAAGGGCACATAGGCCAGCACCCCGGAGAGCACTGCAAAGAGAAGGGGTCGTTCTACACCCGTGATCAGGTAGCCCAGCCCCGCAGTGGCCCCCTGGATCACGCCCGAGATCAGGCCCGCCAGAACGACGTTGCTGGCGAAAGTCGCAAACACATCGTAGAGCCGACGGGTATGCGCCTGCTTCAAGGGACTTATCCGCAATCCCCAGGCCAGAAAATCCGGCCCCCAATACAGCAAGCTGGCCGCAGACATATAAAAAATGATCAGCCCCAGCGCCAGACGCGCCGCCTCGCCGATCAGGTCGGGCAGGTTTTGGGTGACCGCCCCCAAGGTGCCCAGCACCAGCCCCTGCGCACTCTCCCGCAGCGTGTGCACCACCACGTCGGGATCCCCACTCCAGGCGATCAATTGCTGGCTCAGACGGCTCGCCAGGAGCCGCTCCACCAAGCGGTCCAGCGCCCCACCCTGCACCGCCATCGCCGCCGAGGCCAACAGGGCCCGCAGCTCGCCGCTGACCAGCACCAACAGCATACTGGCCGGTCCCACCACACCCAAGGTCAGCCCCATCACGGTGAGCAGCGTGGCCGGTCCCCGGCGCCCGCGGAGCCGCACAAGCACCCGCTGATGCACCGGCCAGGCCAGTACCGCCGTGACCGCCGCAACCAGCAAGGTCGTGAGAAAGGGAGAAAAAAGCACGAAGACCGCCACCAGGGCAGCCAACAACACCACACGTAGGAAGCGATCCTCGTCCTTCATCGGTCAACGGAATAACCTGATCGGGGAGAGGGGGAGATGGCAAGGGATCCCTACGGCTTTCATCAGGAAGAAAGCGGAGCTGTCGCCCAGGGAGGATGGAGCGGGTGGCTGCTGCCGGGGAGCGTCACCCTCCTCTGCCTTTTTGGCTGCCTCTGCTGTGCGGGCGGAGCCACGTTTGTCACCAGCTTTACCGAGGATCAGCCAAGGTTGATCGACAAGGCAGGCGTCTGGATGATCCTCAGCCTGCCCCTCTGGCCGCTCCTCGGCGTGGCCCTTTCTACGCTGGTTATGTATGCTGGACTACGGAAGTGGTGGGTGGCGGTGGGGCCGAACCTGATCCTTGGTGTGGTAGGGGGGCTGGGTTTTTGGCTGCTGGCCTTCCTGGCGGTGATCATCGCGGCGGTTGCGACGAAGTAGGTCGGCAACCGCGTAGAGCTCTTCGCACCTGGAGCGCCCAAAGCGCGAAATGTTCTACACGGTCGGAATCCTGATAGACGGGCAAAGCTCCATTTTGGACTTGGCACCTTTCTTGCATGTCGCTTTCACGTCTCGCTCCCCCACCCCTCGGGTTTCCCCCTGGAGTTCCCCATGCAGTCTCCCTCGACCGACCAGCACCTCCTCCGCAATCGCAATCGCGCTGTCGCTCGTAGCTTCTATCGGCAGCTTCGTACCGAGGGATTTACGCATCAGCAGATCATCGAGCTGTCCACCACGCTGCTGGACTTTGTGACCGAGGACCTCAAGGACCACTCCGCCCCCCAGTAGGGCTGCGTCTCCGGCTACGCACCGGCCAGGGAGCGGCTACGCATCCCGACGCCAGCTTGCCGAAAATGCCATCATCGCGGGCACTACCAACGGCGTGACCAGGGTGGAGAGCAAGATGCCTCCCACCATCACCACACCCAGCCCGCGATACAGCTCCGTTCCCGAGCCCTGCCCGGCCGCGAGCGGAAGCATGCCGACCACTGCGGTGACCGCCGACATCAGGATGGGCCGCAGGCGTGTCGTTGCGCTCTCCCGCAGCGCCATCCGTGGACCCATGCCCTGATCCACAAATTCTTTCGCCTGCGACACAATAAGGATCGAGGTATTTACCACGACACCCGCCAGAAGAATCAGCCCCAGGATGGCGATGGTATCAAAATCCACCCGCGTAAACAGGTTCACACCGGCCAGGGCCAAGAGTGCGCCGCAGACCGCCAGCGGCACGGCCATCAGGATGACCACCGGCAGCCCCCAGGAGCGATACAGCGCCACCAGGAGCAGGTAGATCAGGCCGATCGCCCACAAAAAGGAAGACTGAAGCCCCGCCAGGGTCTCCGTCAAACGATCTGCGGTACCGCCGGTGGAGATCAGGTAGCCGGGCTTCATTTTTGCTTGAATGACTGGAAATACCTCATTTTTTACCTTCTCCAGCGCCGCGCCCAGCGCCTGATCCTCGCCCAGGGACACCTGCAGGGTGATCGCACGCTCCTGGTCGCGATGCGGGATCGTTACCGGCCCCACCCCCTCCTCCAGGCGGGCCACCGCATCCAGGCGTAGACCCGGCGCAATTGGCAAGGCACGCAAGGTCGCCGGATCGCGTTGGTAGTCTTCCTTACCAATCACCAAAAGATCAAGTTCCTGGCCCTCATCCAGAAAGGTACCCACCCGACGACCGCCCACGGCCGCCTCCACGGCAGCGCCCAATTCCCGAGGACGAAGGCCCAGCTCGGTGAGGCGGCGGCGGTCGGGCAGCACCTGTAGCTCGGGCGTCCCCGTCTCGTAGTCGGAGCGCACCGAGACGACGCCGGGCAGGGCCTTCAGCATGCCCATCGCCTCGCCCGCAAGTTTGGAGAGCACGACCAGATCATGGCCCGCAAGAGAAATCTCCAGTTGTTTCCCTGGATCCTGAAAAATGCTCGCCCGGCGGGGGAAGAGGAAGCGGAAGCCTGGAACACCGCTGACTTTTCCACGTAGCTCGCCCAGAAAGCCGGAAAAGAGGGCCGGACTGGCATATTCCTGCTTCAACACGATGCCCATGGCCTGGAAGCGGGAGGAGAAGACCACAAAAGTGCGCTCTACACGCGGATCCTTCAAAACCTGCTGCTCGATCGGGCTCAAAAGCTCGGAGGCCGCGGCAGGAGAGGTTCCCGGAAGAGGACGGGCAAAAGTGAGGATGAGGTTGCGGTTTCCTTCGGGCAGATAGCTGGTGTCGGGCACCAGGGCCAGCCCCAGGCCACTGCCGCCCAGGGCCGCCAGCACCATCAGGATGCGGGGCAAGGCATTGGGACCGGTCAGACCGTCCACAAGGCGACCGTAGAAGCGGCTGAAAGCCCCTTGCTCCCCCGAATCTTCGGCCACGGCGCCCAGCCAGCGCTCACAGGCGCCGGGAAGAACGAGCATGGACACCGCCAAAGATCCCACCGCCGCCACGGAGATGGCAATCGCCAAGTCGCGAAAAAGCTGTCCCGCCTCCCCTTCCAACATCAGGACCGGCGCAAAGACACAGATGTTCGTCACCGTGGCCGCCAACATGGCCCCCCACAGCTCCGTGGTGCCGTCGCGCGCGGCAGTAGCAGCATCTTTGCCCATTTTCCGGTGGCGATGGATGTTCTCCACCACCACCACCGCGTTGTCCAGGGTGATGCCGACGGCAAAGGCCAGACCGGCCAGGGTGATCAGGTTGAGCGAGCGGTCCATCCCCCACAGGGCCGGGAAAACCACCAAAACCGCCAAGGGCTGCGAGCCCAGGACCAGACCCACCGCACGGAAGGAGCGCACCACCACAAAAAGGGCGATGGCCGAGAAAAAGGCACCTTGGAGGATGTTTCCCGAAGCCTGGGACAGCGCCTCGTCGATGTAGGTGGTCTCCGAGTAGAGCTCATAAAAGTCTACCGGAACGCCGGAGTTCCGAAAGGCCTGGCGCAGCTCGGCGATGGCGGTGCGGACGCCCTCCACCGTGCTGGGCACATTGGAGCCGGTCTGACGCTGCACCCCCAGGGCCACAGCGGGGATGCCGTTCTGCCGCATGATCGAGGCCTGAAGAGAAGGACGAAGCTCCAGATCAGCTACATCCCCCACCCGAACGGTGCCGCTTGGGTCTTGACGAAGCAAGAGATTTTCCAGATCCTCCGTGGTGGCAGCCCGGGACTGGGTACGAACGGTATATTCCCGCTTTCCAAGCCAGAGAGATCCTCCGCGAAGGTTCAGGTTGTCGCGTTGGATGGCATCCAGATAGCTGCTGACGGGGACCTGGTGGGCGGCCAGCGCCTCAAAATCGGTGACGAGGTGGGCTTCGCGCTCGGCCCCTCCGGAAATGATCAGGTTGGCGACGCCATCCACACGACGAAGGCGGGGCGAGACGGTGTCGTCCACCACCTGCCGTAAGAGTGCCACCGGGGTGGCGGGCAGATCGGGCGGCGCCCGTACCCCCCACCACATCACCGGCGCCTGCTGGTCCGAAGAAGTGGCGGTTGCTTCTGGCGGATCCACATCCGGCGGCAGCCCCTGCACCCCGCCCAGCTTGTTGAGCACATCCACCATCGCCGCATTCCGGTCGATACCATCCAGAAAACGGAGGGTGATGTTGGATCTTCCATTAGAAGACGTGCTGACCATCTCGCGAAGACCGGTCACCGAGGTGAGCTGCTGCTCGATTCGGCGGGTGATCTGATCTTCCACTTCGGTAGGCGCGGCGCCCGCATAGGTGGTTGCAACCTGGATCTCAGGAGGCTCCACGGTCGGACGCAACTGCAGCGGCAGCTCAAAAGCGGCTACCATCCCCACCAGCACCAGCAGGATGGCGGCAGCAGCGACCGCATAGGGATTCCGCAGGGCGGCGAGGATCATCGGGGCTCCCAGCAGCGGCGATTAACGCGGAGAGGGCGGGGTGTCGTGATGGAGCGCCCATGACATTCTATGACAGCTCCCCCTCCTCCACCTCTTCCCTTACGCGGGGCACTGTTGTAGGCTCCCGAATGAAGAGTGCCACCGGGCCGTGTGGCCGACCTTGACGGGCGTTGGGTCGGCCACCTTCTTTTTTGGGGCCAACAATCAGGGCTTTGCGCCGCCAACCTCGGTAACCGGGCTGCCGTCCTGGAGCGCTTCGTTCCCGCGCACCACCACCTGATCCACGCCGGTAAAATCGGCCTCCACCACCAGCATCGCTCCGGCATCATAGCGGAGTTGTACCGGTATTTTCTTGGCCTTCCCGTCGGCTATCGAAAAGACTGCGCCGCCAAAAACCGCGTCGCGCGGAACCTGCACGGCGTCGCTCAGGGCCGCCACCTGCACCTCTCCCTCTACCGCCATCCCTGGCAGCCATCCGCTGGGAGGAAGAGCAAGGTCTACCCGCAATTTCTGGTTGCGCGACCGGCTCTCCGCTGCAGGCACCACCCCGCCCACTTGCCCCTCATAAGAACCGAGCTCGGCTCGACCCGGAACCTGAAGAGTCAAGGGCGCACCCAGAGAAATCTGACCTGCCTGGCCTTCTCCCAGATCCAGAAGTGCCTCCAGCTCGCCGGTGGCCACCACCTCGACCAGCACCGTCCCCGGCGCCACCCGCTGCCCGATACGCGCGTCCTGACGCGCAACCACACCCGCCACCGGACTCCGCAGGCTACAGCGCGCCAGCTCCAGCCGCGCCGCCGCCACCTCCGCCCGCCGCAGCTCCTGGTTGGCCTGCCCCGCGTCCAGGGCGGCCTGCGCCTCCTGGAGCCGCAGCTCGGCCTCCTGCAGCACCTGCGCCGAGATCGCCTCGGGCTGGCTACCCTGCACCTTCCCCAAGCGCGCCCGATCGGCCTCCAGCCGGTCCCGCGCAGCCTCCCGCCCCTTCAGCTCGGCGACCGCCGCTGCCAGTCGCGCCTCCGCGACATCCAGGGCAATCCGCGCCGCCGCCGGATCCAGCTGCACCAGCAGATCCCCGGCGGCCACCGGGCTGCCCACCCGCGCGGGCACCCCCTCCACCGTCCCCGAAGTCTCCGCCGCCACCGAAGATTCAGCCAGCGACGTCAACTCTCCCAAAAGATGCTGCCGCACCACCGCCGGGCCACGCTGCACCGGCCCCAGCACCACCGGCACCGTAAAGGCCGGTGGCCCCGAAGCGGCCTTCTGACAACCCAGCAGCAGAATCAGCAGATACAAAAATCAGCCCTTCCCCAGCTCCCGGTCGATGATCGCCTTGAACTTCTCGAAGGGCTGCGCACCCGACAAGAAGACCCCGTTGATGAAGAAGGCGGGGGTCCCACTGACACCGGCCTCTTCGCCATCGGCCATATCCTTGCGGATCTCCGCTTCCATCGCCGGATCCTTGCGGCACTCATTCCAGGCTGCCATATCCACCCCGGAGGTTGTGGCTGCAGCTTCCAGATCCGCGTCCTGAAGGGCGCGCTGGTTGGCCATCAGAACCCCGTGGAACTTCCAGTATTTTTCATCCGCCTGCTTGCCTGCACAGTTGGCGGCCACGGCTGCGGGGATCGCCCGGTCGTGGAAGCCCAGCGGGTAATCGCGGAAGACAAAGCGGACGTTCCCCTCGTATTCTTTGAGGACCCGCTCCATCACTTCCTGGGCGCGACCGCAGTAGGGGCACTGGTACTCGGCGAACTGGATGATGGTCACCTTGGCGGTGGCCGAGCCCATCGAGGGGTCGTCGTCTGCGGAGACGGGGATCCGGGGCAGATCGGGATAGGGCAGGGCCACATTGACCTTGTACTTGGTCCGCAGCTCGTCGATGTAGGTCTGGTAGCGCTCGCCACCCTTCTTCTGCTTCACCATCTGAACCACCCGGTCGCGCACCTCTTCCAGAGGCTTGCCGCCGAGGCGACGGGAGAGCTGGTTGTAGGCGTCCTGGATCTCCGCTTCGGTGGGGTCGCCGGCCTTGGCTTCCACTTCGGCCTTCAACAGCGCATCCTTATCGGCCATTCCGCGGGCTTTTACCTCGGCTTCGATGATGGCGGTGTTGATCTTCTCTTCCAGTGCGCCGGTTTCCGCATCGTAGCGCTGGGTCAGGTAGTCAGCCTCCAGGCGGGCCATTTTGGGCGCCATCTCCTTGGAGAACTCGGCATAGGCGATGGAGCCACCCTCCCAGGTCGCCACCACCGAAGGTACTTCGCCGCCCTTGGGGGCTGCGGCCGCAGGGACAGGCGCACCGCCACCCGCTGGCGGAGGGGTGGTAGAGGAGGTAGAACCGCCGTTACAGCCGACAAGAGCGAGGAAGAGAAGCAGGGATCGCATGGAACTCCAAGGCGTACAGCGCGGGGGGATAACCCCACCGCCCCAAGCATGCCAGCGCCGCGATAAATGCTTACCAGCCTGCTGGCCCGTCAGATCCGCGTAAGGTGACGCCTGCCCGCCACCGGGGCACAAGGGGCGGGGAATTGAGGCCCATGAAAAAAGTTCTGATCGTCACCTGGAACGCCGACCACCCGGGGACCGAAGGCATCGCCGCGGCCATCCGCCGCCGGGGTGCGCAGGTGATTCGTCTCAACACCGATGACTTTCCCTCTATCGTCAAGCTATCCTACCACCAGGATGATCAGGGAGAACGTATCTACCTGGACGATGCCGAGGGGCGCCATGATCTGAGCGACCTGACCGCCATCTGGTACCGTCGGATGCGCCCGGCCCTTCGCCTGGACAAAGAGGAGCTTGGAGCTGACCTTCACTACGCCTGTGTGGAGGAGTCGCGCCTGCATCTGATCGGTCTGGTGGAAGGGCGGGATGTGTTTGTGGTCGATTCCCCCCATGTCCTGCGTCGGAACGAGGTAAAAGCGCGGCAGGCGCGCCTCGCCCGGCTCGCCGGACTGGAGGTTCCGCGCAGCCTCTACACCAACAATCCCGAGGAAGCACGCGCCTTTGTGGCATCCTGTCCGCACGGGGCCGTCACCAAGATGATGGCGATGTTTTCGGTGCGCCGGGGGACCGAAATCGACGTGGTCTACACCAACCGCGTCAAACCCGAGGATCTGGAGCACCTGGATGGCCTTG
>CAITDR010000114.1 GCA_903891165.1 uncultured Pseudomonadota bacterium | reverse complement strand
TCTAGCACCGGCTCCACCACATAGTCCATCACCCAGCCGGGAAGCTCGATACCCAGGATGACGATGTTGATGTCCGAAATATCCAGCGAGATCGAGGTGATCGCTGCCGAGAGCATCGCATCTTCGGAGAGCGTCGGCTGGATGCCCACCCCCGCCGTAATCGTGCCCACCACGGCTTCCATCGGGAAAGAGTAGGCGTTCAGCACTGTGACGTCGAAGCTCAAGGTCAGGTTGTTCGCCGTGATCAGCGCACCCACTTCGCCATCGGCGGGGTAGAGATCCACCGTACTGGGATCCAGACTCGCGCCGGTCTGCACCACGTCCAGATAGTCGGTGTCGATGGTGGGGATCACCCCCTGCAACATCGAGGCGATACCCAGGCTATCCACAAGTCCGGCCACCATAGGCTCCAGTGCGTCCAGCCCGGTCGGGCTCAACAGCGCCTGCACCGTACCGGGGTCGTAGGGCTTGGGGTCCACACTGTCGAAGACCGGCACCAGCACCCGCTGCTCCTCGTCGCGAACATGCGCCTGCACGTCCACCACCAGGGCGCGGTCATCGAAGGGGAGGGAGGCCGAGAAGTTGCCATCCTTGGAGACAACCGCACCGACGCCGTTGACGGTCACCGCCGCGTAGGGGGGCGTGACCGTACCGGTGACTTCCACGGGTCCATCGCCGAGAAACTCGCCATAGCTGGGACTGAGCACCGTGAGCACCAGCGGCTCCGGCTCCACCGTCTTCTCCACCAGACCGTATTCGTTGCAGGCAAAGAGCGTGAGCAGCAGCATAAGGGAGCCTCCAGGCGCCCGTAGTATAGCTCAAGTGGGTAGCGACGTGGGCAAACAGTCCGGCCTCGGCCAAAAAATCTGGTTAGGAGCGTCGGGTGAAGCGCGCACGAAAGGCACTCTGGTCGGCCCTGCTCTGCCTCTCCCTGGTAGGCTGTGTAGAGCTGTTTTTCCGGGTCTATGCACCGGTGCAGGATCGCCCGGAGATCCAGCTCGATTTTGATGCGGAGCTGTTGTGGCGCCTGCCCGCCGACAAGCTGAAGGATCCGCGCTATCAGGTCAACAGCCTGGGCATGCGGGGGCCAGAAATTACTCCAAAGAATGGGAGGCTTCGTCTTCTAAGTCTTGGAGACTCTTCAGTTTTCGGGGATCTGGTTGCGTATGATCAGGTCTTCAGCTCGGTGGCCTCCAAGCAGCTGCCGCAATTGGATGCCGTGGTGGGTGGGATCCCCGGCTATTCGTCGCTGCAGGCCCGGATGTGGCTGGAGCGTATTGCGCCTACGGTGCAGCCGGACTTTCTGCTGATCGGCACCATGTGGAGCGATGCTGCGCAGGGGGGCGAGTCCGACGCGCAGCGCCAGGCACGCCTGGAGGCCACCTATGGTACCTGGAAGCCCTTCACGAAATTGCTCCAAGCCCCCGCGAAATATTCCGCTTTATTTGCCTGGACTCGCGACCGCCTGCACAACCTCCTGGAGACACGCCAGCAGAAAGTGGGCTGGATCACCGACGCCGCTGTGGCCGATCCACCCTCGCCAGATGGGAAAAAAGCGCGGGTTTCGATCGAGGACTATCCAAAAAATCTGGAGCTGCTGGTGCAGCGGGCGAGGGCGCTGAACGCGGTGCCGGTGCTTCTTCTTTTGCCCCACCCCTTGGACGATCAGGGCCAGGATCTCCCCCCCCGCTATCAGGCCTATCGCGACGCCATGCGTCAGCTCGCACAGGCACAGGCGATCCCGCTGGTGGATGGAGAAGCCTGGTTTGAGGCCCATCCCTGTGATCCACGGGGCTTCCGGGAGGGGACGGACCCCGCCACGGGCGCCTGTACCCGCTTTGCGGATCAGATCCACCCCAACGCGGCCGGGCACGCAGAATTAGGCGATGCTCTGGTCCACACTCTTCGTGAAGATCCCCAGCTTCGCGCATTGCTAAAACTCTAAGCTCTTGACAAGTCAAGGGCCGAAGTAGAAGCGCCCGCCGATGCCGATATCGAAGAGAAAAGAGGTCTCAGGGATGATGCGCATCCCAGGTCCTACCTCTAAAAAACCTTCGATCGGCACGTTTTTATGGTGAAGCTGCATGCCGATGGGCACCCGCACCCCCAGGTAGGCATCGTCCCCCCGCGAGAGCCCGGTGTCCTTGCTGCCGTCCCCGACCGAAAAGCGAGGGCCTACGCCGATGTAGACAGGGAAGGAGATGTCCTCCCAGTCCGGCGTGCGCAAGGCGGTGATGGTCCACAGCACATCCCCCTGCACCAAAAAAGCGCCCTTATCAAAACTCCAGGCAATGGCCGCGTCAAACCAGATCGGCGACTTCGCCGAGGGGCGCCACGCCACGGTAAGGCCCGTTGGAATACCCAGAACCAGCCCCACGCCGAAGCCGGAAGGGTCCCGATGCAGCATCGCTGGACCGTCGGGGCCGGGCTCCTCGACGACGGGCGTGGGCTCGGGCTCGTTCTGCAGGGTGCCCGAGGCATCCCGCTCGGGTTCGGCCAACAGCAGAGGAAAAAGCGACAGAATCATTCGTGCCCCGAGGGCCGCTCCAGCTCCTGAAGCAGACCTTCGTCTTGATACACCAGAATCAGGCTCCGGAGCACAGGGCCGATCTTTGAATCACCAAGAAACCTGGACCAATGTGGATCTTGTGCAATCAGACGAAGCTGAAAGCCTTGACGCAGCGCTTCAAGGAGGTGCGCTTCGAAGGCTTCGGGCTCTCCCCGCAGCCCGGCGAGCTGGGCCAGACGAAAATGGCCGGCCCACTGGGTCGGCGCCAGCCGTGCCACCTCCCGAAAATCGGCCTCCGCCTCGTCCAAGTGGCCGCGGGCCAGCAGAATCTCGCCGCGATCGTACCGGGCAGCCACCATCTCCGGATCCAGACGAAGGGCTTGGTTCAAGGCTGTTAATGCCCGTTCCTCGTTCCCGGAGAGGCGCCAGGCCAGACCCACCTCGTAGGCGATGCGGGCATCCTCGTCCACACTGCGATACCAACGTTTTGCCAGATCTTCCGCTGCCTCCGCACCTTTCTGCTGCCCCACCTCGGCCACCGCGGCGGCCGCCCCCGCCATCAGCTCGTCGCGATAGGCGGGGATCGGCCGCTCAGCGAGGGCCAGCGAGGAGAGCAGAAACCACAACTATGCTTTCCGACGGCGGCGCAGGGCAAGCCCGGCCAGAACCAGCACTCCGAGGCCACTGCTGCCCGGGGAAGCCGCACAACCACAGGTGGATTCCAGGATGATGCCAGAGTCCTTCCCGCCGGGACCCACACCATCCCCCAGACCGGTGCCGATGTCCGCATTCCGGCCTTCTTCCGCACCTTCCAGCGTGGTGGATCCGTTGCCCACAAAGACCGCATAGTGGCCGGTGCCCACAAAGGCATCGGTCTGGGTGATCAGGCTTCCCGCTGCAACGTCTCCCTCAAACACCACAGTTCCATCCTGAGCATTTTGTGGGAAGGCGCCATCCCCCCGCACCACCACCGCCTTGGCAAAGGCCTCCGGCTGGGTCCAGGTCAGCACCACCTCGCCGTCCTGATCGTCGGAGGCGTCGAAGTCCTCCACCAGGATGGTAGGCTGGGGCTCGGCGGGCTCGTAGACACAGATATCGTCGATGTTCCAGCCACCGGTTTCAAAGCCGGCATCGCTCTGGATCTCCCAACCAAGCGTGAGGGGAGATGCGATACCATCCAGCACCAGGGTGTGGAGCACCCAGTCGGTATCGGTGGTGTTTTCGTCGCCTACATCCCGCGTGCTGCCGTGGTTGGCCCACACCTCGTCCTCGTTGGCGTAGATGCGTGCCTGATCGTAGAGCCCATCCTCCACATTCAGCCAGCGCCGGTACTGCACAATCAGCCGCGGTGCACCCCCGGTATCCACCGGAATACTGCTCAGGCGGTTGCGGATATTGGGCTGGTAGGAGCCATTGTACTGGCCGCCGCCCAGATCGTTGCCCCAGAACTTCCGACCGGTAAAGCCGATGCTCGGATCACCCGAAAGGGAGGAGGAAGTCCCGTAGATCCAGTCGTCCGCACCTTCCTGGTTGGTGCCGTCCAGGAGCGCATGGGTGAAGCCGCCGTCCCCGGCTTCAAAGCTCTCACACCAAATCTCTTTGAGCTCGCCCACATAAAAGGTGTAGGGTGCCCATTCTCCGTTGCCGGGAAGCTTCACGCTACCACTGTCGGAAACCCCCTCGATCCAGTACTGCACCACCGTCCCATCGGGAAGGCCAGGGATCTCCCCCTCGAAGTCAACCAGGCTGGCGCTCAGCTCCACGTCGGACCAAGTGCTGCCGTCGGTGCTCCAGTGCATCACAATCCGGTCAAGGACGTCGTCACTGCACTGTGGTGCAAGATTGGAGATCTGGCCTTCAAAGCGGATTGGTGTGAGAGCCGGCTGGTTTTTCAGGGCGACATGATCCAGCGAAAGTGTCCCTGCGCCACTGCCCGCAGGACCCAGCCCGTGCAGCCCGAAGGCCTCGATGATCTGGCAGACATGGGGCGTTCCATCGCTCAGATCGTTGTTGTCATCGTCCGCGGCGAGGAAGTCATCGAAGACCGTATCGTAGGTATTGTTTGCCTTGATGGCATCTACAAAAAGTTGGGAAGTAGCATGCCATCCATCGCCTTTCTCGACATATTGTGCGTCGCCATAGCGATCCTGCATAATACCGAGAAGATCCCACATGGCCCCGCCGAAAATCAGGCCATTTTCGTGCACGTACTGGTCATTTGCGACAAAATCATCCGGATAGACCTTGTCGCGATCTACACGCCGGATGCCGCCGCCATCGGGGGTGAAGTAGGGGGCGATGATCGGGTCCAGTGTCTGAAGAAAAGAAGTTACATCGCCAATACCCTCGGAGATACTGCCATCGGGGTAGGCATTCCCGGACACCGAGGCGTAGTGCAGCCCATGGCCCCACTCGTGGTAGTTGACGTCCGCGATGCGGCCGGTATTGTTACAGCCGCCGCCATCCTGGAAAAAATTGACCGACTGGCCATCAAAATAGGCGTTGCACACGTCGCTCAAGTTGACATTGGAAGTAAAGGGACGGGTGATCAGGCTGGAGCTGGGGTTGAAGTCCTGCAGCCAGGTCCGCACCTGGTGTAGAAAAAAGTAGGAGTCGATCTCCGCCTGGGTGGCGTCTTCGGTGGTCCAGGTGGGGGAGCCGGAGCTGAAGCTCAAGCTGCCATCCCGACCGGCGTCGTTGTTCACCGTGAGCCAGTCACCGGACAGCTCCATGTTCCAGGTCTGCCCATCATTGGCGGTAAAGCTACCATCCTCGGCCGCCTGCGTACTATTGCCACCATCACTGCTCAGGTCCAGCAGCGGCAGGGGAGAGGTGCTGTAGTCCCCGTTCGGATAGCGGGTGTCATGGGTTCCATAGATCGTCCCAGAGAAGAAACGGTATTCGTTGAACCATGCCAGCAGCTTGCCACTGCGGCCGTCCACAAAGTGCACAAAACGGCCCAGGGGCGCCTTGGACTCCGCACGGGTCATCCAGCACAGAACCAGCCGCAGCTCTCCATTTTCCTCGACCGGCAGGTAGACGGGACGGGCATCGATCAGCCGGTAGTCGTTCAGGCCGATGGGACCTTGCTGGGCGCCCAGATCCATGGCCAGCTCAGCGTGCAAGTCCAGGGTCTGCCAGTCATCAAAGCCGGGGTAGGTGTTGGCGCTGAAGTGCAGCAGGCGCCCGCCGCGGATGGTGGCGCGGAAACCGCCGCCCCAGACCGGTGCCCCCTGGATGATCCGGTCAAAAAGTACATACCAGGCGTCCAGGGACGCGTCATAGGAGGCATAGCGCAGCGTCAGAAGTTTGTCGCTGACGCCGACCATGTCGGGATAGCGCTGGACAAAGCTGCGCATCGCCGCCTCCACCGCCGCCTGATCGGGCAACGGGCCGAGGTCAATCGAAGGCCCACGGGCCTGGTAGGGTGTGCCGGTGCGTTCATCAAAAGAGGCTGTCCAACCATGACCTTCGCCATCCAGGAAGCTCTGCCACGATGCACTGTGGCGCAGCTGGGTCTGAATCCCTTCATTCCGCAGCTGCACCCGTGCAGGAGCGGCGGGATCCCCATAGGAGGGGGGGAGCAGCGCATGACTGAGAGGCAGGGTCAGGTGAAGAAGAACAAGCAGCACAGCGTACTCCCGGGCCGGTTGGGACTATGATGGCGAAGCTATACCCGCTCCGCAACAAACTGGCGCGTTTGTACAGATTCCTTACAATCTTCGTCCTGATCGGCACCGTCGCATGTACCGGCACCCCCTCAGTGCGGCCTCTTCCCGAGCTTCCCCCCAAGCTTGGGGAGAAGTCGGCACCGCTGCGCGAGACCCGCCCGGTCAAGGAGTTCACCATCGCCTGGACCGGCGAGCTGCGCGGCGAGGTGGAGCCCTGCGGCTGCCCCACCGTTCCCTACGGGGGTCTGGCACGTCGGGAGCGCCTCCTGGAACAGCTCCGTCGTGACGACCTTCCCGTTTTTGTTCTGGATGCAGGTTCCATGCTGGTAAAAGGGCAGAACAGCCGGGATCAGCTACGGCGCCCAGAGCGAGCACGTTTTCTGTTGCAAAGTATGCATGCCTTGGGTCTGGATGCCTGGGCACCGTCCCCGGTGGATTTACAGCCGGGGGGAGTAGAATTTCTGGAGGGGAGCGGCGCACTTTCGGCGAACTGGACGGACACTTCTGGAACACCGCTTCTGCCGGCCTCCCGAATTCTGGAGCGGGGAGGGGTCCGCTTAGGGGTGCTGGGCCTGTCCGAGGCGGGGAACCAGCCGGTGCGCGACGCGATCGCGACGTTGAAAGCGGAGATGGAAGGCAAAGAAGTGGACGCTTGGGTGCTGCTCTCCAATGTGCTGCCACCCCAACGCCGTTTGGTGGCCGAGGGGGTGCCGGGGCTGGGGGCGGTGCTCTCGGTGCGGGGAGACAGTACGGATGCACCGGTGCTTGGCTCCGGGGCGCCCATCCTGGAAGTGCCGGATCGCGGACGCTATGTCTCGGTGCTTCGGGTGGTGAGCGGCGCGACACCCGGCCCCTGGGACATCGAGGAGGAGGGGGACTGGGCACGCTACGCGACCACCCGTCGTCTGAGCCTGGATGCACAGGGAGCCAACAAAGCAGATTTCGAGCGCAGACTACGGGAGCAGCAAGCGCTGCTGCACAGCCAGATTCCCGGCCGGGCCGTGGCCGTCCCCTACACCGTGGCCCTGGGCAGCGAGCTGGATGGCGAGACGACGCTCCGCAGCGCCATCGACGACTTCAAAGAGCAGGCTCAGGTAGCCGCCGCCCGCGCGGCGAAAAAGGAAGCCCCGGAACGGCCCTACCAGACCGCCGCCGGCTGCATGCAGTGCCACCAGGACCGTTTTGCCGCCTGGACCTTTGATCCCCATGCCAAGGCCTGGGACGCGCTCCTGGTGCGGGAGGCCGAGGGCAACCCCGAGTGCCTGCCCTGCCACAGCACCGGCTACGGCGAGCCCGGCGGCTTTGGAGAGGCCACCTTTGCCAATACCAGCCGGTACAAAGCGGTGCAATGTGAAGCCTGCCACGGCGCGATGGGTGCCCACCCCGAAGATGGCAAGGCCCATCCGCCTCCCTCCGAAGGCCAATGCATTAGCTGTCACGATGCAGCCAACAGCCCGTCTTTTGACATTTCCGTCTATCTACGCCGGATCTCTTGTACCATGGTGTCACACAAGGACCAGCAGGGTGGGGGAGGGGGAGCAGGCCAGACGCCACCACGTTAGGGGACGGCATGTCTGGTCCCTGGCGCGGTCGTCTCCTGGTCATCGCAGTCATCCTTCTTGCCGGCTTTCCCGCCTGGATCAATGTGGCGAAAAAGCTGGAGAGCCTGCCGGAGCGGGTGGAGCGGATGAAGGGCGCGGCAGAAGTGGTGCAGCAGAAGGGTCAAAGCATCGCCAGGGTGAAGCTGCTTCCTCCGGCGACGGGACTGGCGCCCGCCATCACCGGAGAGGATGCCGCATCGCGGATCGACAGCAACCTCCAATCCGCCCGCACCGGCGTCCACGACTGCCTTCAAAAATGGAAGTCAGAAGAGCCCGAATTTACCGGAACCACGACGATAGAAGTGACGGTGGGACCTACCGGCGTCACCCAGCTGGCGCTGCTCGGGCACCACGTCGTCCCAGCAACTGCCGGTCACTGCCTCCAGAGCCTGCTTTGGGCGATGCCGTGGCCCGTGGCCGATCCGGCCATGATCATCGCCCGCCCCTTCGCCCTGAGCGATCCGCCGGTGCTTCTCCCGAATGTAGCCCCCGATACAACCCCGGCCGAACGATCTCCGCCGGAGTAGGCCTCCAGCCGGGGCTACCAGGTCGCCAAGAACTTCTCCACCTCTTCCCGTTCCAAAAGACCGGAAGAAAGCTCTAAACACTCGCCGCAGACATCCACCTGCCGCTTGGCTGCTCCCATGTAGCGGTAGAGCCCACGCGCCTCAAAATGGGTCCGCCCGCAGAGATCACAGGATGCGTGATCCGGGGCGGGAATCGTCCGACGCTGAGGCAGGATCGCACTCACACAGACGTTGCAGAGCACCGCGCGGGTGCCTGCCATCAAATGGGTACACTCCCCGCCGTTGGTGCGCCCACAGGCCGAACAGTGAACATCCTTGCCTTCCGACACCGGCCGCGGCTCCACCCGCAGCGCCGGAGGGGTCACCGATGTCAGCAGGCGCTCCAGGATCGGCGTGGTGCCTTTTTCCTGCGCCCGCTTCATCAGCGCACGGCCCGCATCGGCCTCGCCGAACATCATCTTTGCGGCGTTTACCGCCACCCCTAACTCCGGATCGGCCTGCCCGCTCCAGGCCTCCAGGAGCGCCCGTGCCCCCCGGCTGCGTCGCGAGGCGATCGCCAACAACAGCACCGCCTGGTAGGCGCGTGCATGTTCGCGCTCGGCCTCGATCGCGCGACGGTGGGCGTTGAGATCCGTGGCGTTCCCCCGGCGTTCTACGGCTGCCCGCTGCACATCTTCCAGGGTCACATTCAACCCCGCCGTCAAGGCCGGCTCGGGGATCGACGCTGCTGCCGCCAGGGCATTGCGCGCCAGCGCCAGCGAAAAGCTACGTCCTGCCTCACGAAGTCGCGAAGCCACCTGATCGGCGACATGCCCGGAAGCCATCGTACAGGCCGCCTCCCAGAGCGAAAAGCGCAGCGCTTCGTCATCACACAGGTCAATCGCCGACATCACCGCCGTCACCGACGAGGGCCCGATGGCCCGCAGCTCGTCCACCAGGATGTGGATCCGCTTCCGGGTGAAGGCGCGCGGTGCACTTTCCCCTGCACCAAAGGGCAGGCGATCGTGGTTGGAAACCTCTGCAATCAGGGCTTTTTGCAGCCAGGCAACATCCCCAAGCTGACGACGGGTACGCACCAGCTCCAGATAGGCGGGCATGTCTTCCGGGTGATCATGCAGGGTGTCCTTGAAGACCCGGATCGCCTCGGCGGGCAACTTTTCTTCCAGGAAGGTGCAGCCGATGGTGTGCCGCGCCACCATCAGGTGCGGGTCCAAAAGCAGCGCTCGTTCGCAGGCTTCCCGCGCCTTGTCCAGCTCTCCCAGGTTCAAATAGGCCAAGCCCACCTGGGCCAGGGTGCCCGCATCGTCGCCATGTTCGTCCAGGTAGTGGCGGTAGTGCTGGATCGCGTTCTTGTACTTGCCAAATCCAAAGGCCACCTGGCCAAGGTATTTGCGCGCCAAAGTGGCATACTTCGGGTTCTCTCTCAGGCGTACAAAGAGCTTTTCTGCCTCGGCCCAGCGGCCGGTCTGCAGACACAGGAGGCCGAGGTCACGCATCAAGGGATGAAGCAGGTCCGTCGGCGGCGTGAGCTTCAGCGCCTGCACCATGTGGTACTGCGCCTTCTCTACCAGGCGATTTTCACCGGTACGACGTGCCACTTCCGACAGCGTTCGTCCCAACAACAAGTGTGCTTCCCAAGAGCCCGGCGCACCCCGTACCGCCAATTCCAGGTGCTTCAACGCGGTGGTACGGTCCCCCTGGCCCCGGTACATCGCACCGAGCGCCATGTGCAGATCGGCGCGGGTGGCGTCCTGCTTCATGGCTTCGTCCAGGTACTTCTGCGCGGATTCCGGGCGATCCATGCCCACAAGCGCCGTACCGGCGATGATCAGAGCGTCGGCAGACTCGGCGTCATCCTGCATGATGCGACGGGCCACCGCGAGTGCCGCCGAGCAGGATGCCTCGCCACCGCCATGATAGAGGCCACGAGACAGGTAGATCCTCCCCAACTCCAACCGGGCCTCCCGATCATCGGGGGCCTCGGCAAGGCGGGCTTCGAGTCGCGCGGCAGACCAGTCCAGCTTCTGGTGCGGATACAAGCACACTCCACAGGGCGTCGCGTGTTTAACCCGATTTTGCCGCATGTCGCCCCCGTCGGCCGCTTCTTTCAAAGCCGTCGCCGCGGTACCCTTCGGAGGGATTTCCGGTTAAACGGGCGTCCCTGTGGAGTCTGCACCATGTCTCAGTGGCCCGAACTGAAAGCCCCTCCCGAGCTGGAGGCCGATGTGCTTGCCTTCTGGAAGGAGCAGCAGATCTTCGCAAAAAGCCTGGAAAAAGGGGAGGGACGCCCATCCTTCGTCTTCTACGAAGGGCCGCCGACCGCCAACGGCATGCCCCACAACGGCCACGTGCTTACGCGCGTGATCAAGGACCTTCTTCCTCGCTATAAGACCATGCGTGGCTTCCAGGTGGACCGGAAAGCAGGTTGGGACACCCATGGCCTGCCGGTCGAGGTGGAGGTCGAAAAGGAGCTGGGTATCCACGGGCGCGAAGAGATCGAGCGCTACGGGGTGGAGCCCTTCACCGCACGCTGCATCGATTCGGTATTCCGCTATACATCCGAGTGGGAGGAGCTGACGACGCGCATCGGCTTCTGGGTGGACCTGGAAAAGGCCTATGTGACCTACCATCGCTCCTATGTGGAGAGTGTCTGGTGGGCACTGGCGCAGCTTTTTGAAAAAGGCCTGTTGTACCAGGGACATAAGGTGGTGTGGTGGTGGCCGCAGGGCGGGACCGCCCTGTCCTCGGGAGAGGTGGGCGAGGGCTACCGGAGTGTGGATGACCCGGCCGCGACCGTTCGTTTCCGGCTGAAAAATCCCGAAAAACTCGGCATCGACGCGCCGATCAGCTTCCTGGCCTGGACCACCACTCCCTGGACGCTGCCCAGCAATGTGGCGCTGGCGGTGGCGGCCGATCACGACTACGCCATCGTTTTGCGGGATGGCGAGCGGGTGATCCTGGCGCAGGCGCTGTTGGAGCCCCTGGGGGGAGAGGTGGAGCGCGTCGTCAAAGGTTCTGAGCTGGTGGGCCTGCACTATGAGCCTTTATACGATTTTGAAGCCCATCCTGTGGAGGGAGGACGGAGCTGGGAGGTGGTGGCCGGTCACCATGTAACCCTGGCTACAGGAACAGGGATTGTGCACATCGCCCCTGCCTTTGGCGAGGACGACTTCTTGATCATGAAGAGCGAAGGCCTGGGCTTTCTGCAGCTCATCGACCCCGCCGGGAAGTTCAAGCCGGGTACCGGTGCTTTTGAGGGGAAGTTCTGCAAGGACGCCGACAAGGACATCACCCGGGATCTGAAAGAGCGCGGCCTTCTCTTCAAAATGGAGAGCTACCGCCACGACTATCCCTTCTGCCCCCGTGCGGATGCGGATCCGTTGATCCAGTACGCACGCCCGGCCTGGTTCATCCGCACCACCGCGCTGAAAGCCGCTGCGCTGGCGAACAATGCCGAGGTGGGCTGGTATCCGGAGACCATTCAGAACGGCCGCTTTGGCGATTTTCTGCGCAACAACGTGGACTGGGCGCTGTCCCGCGAACGCTACTGGGGCACGCCGCTGCCCATCTGGGAGTGTCGGGACGAGGGTGGCTGCGGGCATCGTACCGCTGTGGCCAGCCGCGCCGAGATCCTCTCACAGAATCCCAAAGCCTTTGACGATATGGTAGACGGGGAGGGGAAGGCGGTCAACGAGCACCTCCAGGTCCACAAACCCTGGATCGACCGTGTCACCTTGCCCTGCACCCGCTGCGGCGCCACCATGCGACGGGTCACTGAAGTGATCGACTGCTGGTTTGACTCCGGCTGTATGCCCTTCGCCCAGTGGGGCTTCCCCCACCAGGAAGGCAGCATCCCCGCCTTGCAGAAGGCTTTTCCTGCCGACTTCATCTCAGAGGCCATCGACCAGACCCGGGGCTGGTTCTACTCCCTTTTGATGGTGTCCACCCTGGTCTTCGATGCCGAAACCCGGCACCGCTACGGGCTCACCACCGAGGAATATCCCAGGCCCTACCGCAAATGTATCGTGCTGGGACACGTCTGCGATGCCGACGGAAAGAAAGAGTCCAAGTCCAAGGGCAACTACACCTCGCCCGATCTGGTGCTGCGCGGCTTTATGAAGGTGCGGGTGGTTGCCGATCCCAGCCTGAAAGCCGGACAATTGGGCATGAAGGGCCCTCAGGTGAAGTCGCTCGGCCTGGATCCCGCCGAGAGGATGCGGATCGAGGCAGAAAAGGGTGTTCTCCCCTTGGAAGTGGTGGTCCGCCCCGTCAAGGGCAAGGACACCGTCCATATGAATCCCGACGACATCGCCGCCTTTGATGTGGGCGAAATGGCGCTGATCAAGCCGCCTTTCCCCCCACCGGGCGCCGATGCCTTCCGCTGGCTCTTCTACGCCTCCAATGCCCCGTGGACCAACACCCGCATCTCGCTCAAGGCGATCCTGGAGGGGCAACGCGAATTTCTGATGCGCCTGCGCAATGTGCACCAGTTCTTCGTTCTGAATGGCGAAGGTTTTGAGCCCTCAGAAATCCAGTCGGATCAGCTGCTTGACCAGTGGATCCTCCATGAACTCCAGGAGTTGACCCGTAAAGTCACGGAAGGATTGGATAACTACCAGATCTACGAGAGTGCCCGCGCCATCAACGAGTTTGTGGACGGCCTCTCCAACTGGTACCTGCGTCGCAGCCGCGACCGCTTCGGCGACGATCCCGCCGCCGCCAACACCCTGTACCATGTGCTGCTGCAGCTCTCCCAGATCATCGCCCCCTTTGTCCCTTTTCAGGCCGAGGCGATGTACCAGTCCTTACGACGGGGGGGGCCGGAGTCGGTACACCTCTCGGACTGGCCCGCGGTCAACCCGGCGCTCTTGCGTCCCGAGCTGGCACAGAAGATGGCGCTGATCCGCGAGCTTTGTAGCCTGGGACTGTCCGCCCGTGCGCTGGTAGGGGTGCGTGTCCGCCAGCCCCTGGCCGCCGCCGAGCTGATCCTGGCCCAGCCCGAGCTGGCCGCCGGGCTCACCGACCTGCTGCCACTGCTTAAAGAAGAACTGAACGTCCGTCAGCTTCATTTTTCAGCCCAGCCCGAGGATTTTGTCCACTTCAAGGTCAAACCCGACTTCAAAGTGCTGGGGAAAAAGCTGGGCAAGGACATGAAGGCCTGCCAGCAGGCCCTTCTGGGGATGGACGGTGCCACCGTGCGCAACGCGGTTTTGGGGGGCGGCCTCCAGCTGGAGCTGCCCGGCGGCAGCTATACGCTGACCTCGGAGGAAGTACTGGTAGCGGTGGAGCCCAAAGCCGGCTTCCAGGCTGCAGGATCCTCGGTAGCGGTGGTGGCGCTCCATGCGACGCTGGACGAGGATCTGCGGATGGAGGGCCTGAGCCGCGAGCTGATCTCGCGGGTGCAGGCGGTGCGGAAGCAGCTGGGCCTGCGCTATGCAGACCCCATCCGACTGTTTGTGCAACGCGACAGCTCCACCGGCCCGATGTTGGACCGCTACGCCGCCCAGATCGCAGAAGCTACTGGGGCAACCTGGTCTTTGGAGGCCGAAGGCGTGGAGCAGGATGCCGCCGTTGAAGGCCATGTGGCCTGGTTCACCGTGGCCCGCGCCTGATGGATCTGCCCACCCTGCCCGAGGAGGTGATGGACCGCCTCTCGCTGGTGGGACAGGTGCGTTTTACGGCCTGGAAAGGTAGTGAACCCGTGGTGGTGAGCGCGCCGGTGGCCCCTCTCCACCGGCAACTTTTTGTGCTTGTCACCAAAAATGGAGCCATCGAAGCGGCTCTGATGCAAGACGGGCGGGCCGAACTCTGGGTGGAGCAGAAAGAGCCCCCCTGGCAGATCCGGGTGATCGGCCGTGCGGTGGCCGGTCGCGATGCCGGAGCCGATCCCCGACGCTCTGAGCTGCTGCACTGGCTTCCCGACGGTGTACGCGCCCAGAATCTACTGGCAATCCGCTTTTTTCCCGAAAGTCTGGACTATCATGTGGACGGTGCCCGCCGCGCCTCCGGGCCCATTCCTGGCGCGGCCCTGCCCAGCGAGCTGACCCGCTGGAGCCGGATGGTGGTCCGCGGACATATCGGCTGGCTGCCGGTGTTGGCCGCCATCACCTGGGGGGGAATTCTGGCCTGGGTTCCCCCGGAGCTGCGGAATCTGCTCATCCTTTGCCTGATGTTGGCACTCTCGACCACCCTCTACTGTGGGGTTGCACTTCTGGGGCGCTACGGCGAGTTCCTGCGGTGGCGCCAAGGCACCTTTGGGGAAGCGGGGGTGGCCGAGCTGCTGGCGGGCTGGCAGCCCCCCAACCGGGTGCGCGACCTGGGCGCTGGGATGCTGATCGCGGGCTTTCTGCTCCTGGGAATTGTGGCGCTGGTGACGCCCGCTCCGGTGCCATTGACCATCCTGTTGGCCAGCGGCCTGGGGGTCTATGGGCCTTTGCATGTGGTACGGTATCTGGGGCGGCACACCGACGCCGCCGTGGAGGTTTGATGCAGGTCGTCCTGAAGGGCTCCAGTCCCGCCACCCTCGCCGCCGGAATTTTGTTGTTGTCCAAGGCGCGCAGTTTTGGGCAACGGATCCAGGTGGAAATTCTTGGAGATCCCGAGGATATCGGTGTGGTTCAGGGTCCGGCACTATTGTATTCGGTGCCGCTGGCTTCCTGTGGCGTGGGGCGAGAGTTGGGCCACGGGGCCACGGTGATTGTGCCGGGCCCTCGCGAAGAGCCTCTTGCAATCTCTCTTTCGAACGGAGGTGGCTCGGAGTGGTTTCTGGTGGACCGCAGTGGCCATGGTCTGCACCCGGCTACGCAGGCACTGGTTGCGCTGCGGCGTGACCCGCGTACCCGTGCACGCTGGCTGGGGCAGCAGGTGGTGCGGGGCATCGAATTGCTGGGGGGAACGCCGGATGTGGCGGTGCTGGACCTGCTGTTCGGGGCACCGGTCGCACCGCTGACCCGCCTCTCGGTGGCCCTGCGCGCCGCGCGCCTGATGTCGGGCACCCGTGGGGAGCCGGTGACGCGGTTTTTTGGGGAGGACGGGGAGGGACCACTGGGGCGGCTACGGCCGGAGGCCCGGGAGGCCGTGGATGCCTGCCTGCGCACGGTAGAGCAGCTTTCGATCGAGGATGGCGGCCGCTATCGCCCATTGGCGGACGCGTTGATGGAGATCCTGGCGCACCTCTCCGAGCTGCCGGCGCACTCCATGTTGTCTCCGCTGGATCCGGTGCTGG
>CAITDR010000113.1 GCA_903891165.1 uncultured Pseudomonadota bacterium | reverse complement strand
CTGTCGCTGTCGTCGCAGTCGGTGGCGACGGGTGCACCGGTGCCGGTGGTGCAGTTGAGGGTGCTGCCATCGACGACGACGGAGGTGCCGTAGTTGTCGTTGTCGGCATCGGTATAGCAGGAGTCTACGCCGTCGCAGTCTTCGTCGTCACCGTTGTTCACGGTCTCCGCCGCACTGGGGTAGTCGCCACTGTCGCTGTCGTCGCAGTCGGTGGCGACGGGTGCACCGGTGCCGGTGGTGCAGCTGAGCGAGCTGCCATCAACGACCACGGAGGTGCCGTAGTTGTCGTTGTCGGCGTCGGTATAGCAGGAGTCTACGTTGTCACAGTCCTCGTCGTCGCCGTTGTTCACGGTCTCGGCGGCCCCCGGATAGTCACCACTGTCGGTATCGTCACAGTCAGTACTGTTGCTGACATAGCCTGCAGGCAGGTCGCAGCGGGACAGGGTTACCGAAAGGTTACCGTAGGTGTCGCGGTCGCTGTCCTGGTACCAGGTGAATTTGGTGCTGGCCAGCGCGCTGCTGTCGTTGTCGTCGGACGTGGCGTCGCAGTCCTCGTCCTTGTTGGCACTGTCACAGACTTCGGTAAGGTTGGGGGCGCGCCCAGCATCGGTATCGTCGCAGTCGGTGTAGTCGGCGAGGTAGCCGGTGGGCTGGTAGCACTGGTGCAAGCGAACGGAGGCATTCCCGTAGCGGTCGTTGTCGCGGTCCTGGTACCAGTCCAGGGCGTCCACGGCGGCATCCTCGTCCACTGTGCCATCGCAGTCATCATCTTCATAGTTGCAATATTCGGTGGCGCCGGGGTTGCTGTCCTCACGGTCGTCGTCACAATCGGTATCGTCGGCTACATAACCTACCGGCTGGTCGCAGGCCTGGGTGCTGGCGCTGGGATCGCCGTAGCCGTCCCCGTCGCTGTCAGTGTACCAGAAGGCCACCCCCGCTGCAGTGGGCTCGTCCACCTGGCCGTCGCAGTTGTTGTCGAGCCCGTCGCAGCTCTCCAAGGCGTTCGGATAGATGGCGGTGGCGCCGTCGTTGCAGTCGGTCGCGTCGCTGACGTAGCCGGTGGGCTGGTCGCAGGCGACCGTATCCAGGTTGGCGGCACCATAGCCGTCGGCATCAGCGTCCAGATACCAGGTGGGGGCGTCGTCGGCGCTGGCTTCGTCGATGGTCCCGTCGCAGTTGTCATCGGCACCGTTGCAGTACTCGATGGCATCTGTATTTACGTCTGCATCGGCGTCGTTGCAGTCTTCACAGGCGGCAAAACCATCGTTGTCGGCATCGTCGCGGGCCGAAGAACCGTCGCAATTGTAGTCGTTGGGATCGGTGCAATCGATCTCAGGGGCGGCGGGGTTGTAGGCGGTGTCCAGGTCGTTACAGTCTGTATTGTCGGCTACATAGCCGCTGGGCTGGGAGCAGGCCTGGCGGGAGGAGGAGGGGTCGCCGTAGAGGTCGCCGTCGTGGTCTTCGTACCAGGTGGCTTTGTCGGTGACGCCACTGTCGGCGTCGTCGGCGAGACCGTTGCAGTTTTCGTCCACGTCGGCACTGTCACAGCGCTCTTCAGCGTCCGGATTTATTGCTGCGTTGCTGTCATTACATTCTTCACATGCCTTAAAACCATCCCCGTCAGCGTCGGCACCGCCGGAGGATCCGTCGCAGTTGTAGTCCTGTGGATCGGCGCAGGTTTCGGTGGCGCCGGGGTGGAAGGCCGCGTCGGTGTCGTTGCAGTCGTCCCCAGATACGACGTAGCCGGCGGGCTGGTCGCAGGCCTCAAGCGCTGCGGTGGCCAGCCCGTAGCTGTCGCCATCGGCGTCCAGGTACCAGGTGGCCGCGTCCACGGCTTCGTCGTCGATGACACCGTCGCAGTCCTGATCGATGCCGTCACAGCGCTCCGCGGCTCCATCATGGATCGCGGCGGAGGCATCATTGCAGTCTTCACAGGCGGGAAAGCCATCCGTATCCGCATCTGCATAGGCGACGGATCCGTCGCAATTGTAGTCGTTTGGATCGGTACAGTCCGCCTCGGGGGCTCCGGGCCGGTAGCGGGGGTTGTCGTCGTTGCAGTCCCCGCCGATCGCCACATAGCCGGAGGGGGCCACACAGCCCTGGACGGCGTCGGCATCGGTACCGTAGTAGTCTCCGTCACTATCCGGGTACCAGGTATGTAGATCGGTGGCATCTGCACCATCCACATCCCCGTCGCAATTGTTGTCCTGGCCATCGCAGAGCTCGGGAGCCCCCGGCTTGATGGCGGCGTTGGAGTCGTTGCAGTCCTCCCCGGCGATCACACCGTCCCCGTCCACGTCGATGGGCAAGGGCTTCCCGTCTTCCACAGGGGGGCCACCACAACCCAACGCCATCAGACTCAACCAGGATACCAGACGCATCGGCTCTCCATCCGCTGCGCCTATAATCGCCGATCCGGGGGCGTTGTGCCAGCCCCTTTTTGAGGCCGGCTCCTCCCCTCCTCAGATCATCATCAGCTTCGCCCTACCGATTGCCGGATCCGGCGAGCTCAGGAGAGTCCAGGCGGCCGGGTCACCACCGCCCAGGCTGCCCCGCTCGGTGGCGCCATCGCCCACCAGCTGGCGGATCCCGCGCCGGGAGCCGTAGTAGTTGTTGCGGGCGTGATCTTCTTCCGTCAGGCAGCTCCGCACCGTGGAACGGGACACCTCCGGAAAATTGAGCATTTTCAGGGAGATGGACCAAAGGGCATCGAGCTGGTTCTGGTCCGCGGGGAATTCCAGGAGGCCCGCCAGGGTGAGAAGGATGGCCGCACGACGAGCCAGCGGAGAGGGAGCCTTCAAAATCCCCAGGTCATAGGCCCGGTTCATGGCTTCTGCCGTCACCAAAAGGCGCTTCAGCTCCCGCGGCGCGTCGGCCAACCAGGAGTGGAAGCTGACCTCTGCACTCAGGGTCTGTCCTTGCTTGTAGTGGCAGATCACCGGCAATCGAGCTGCATCTTCTTTGACGCCGGGTACGTCCACGGGAGCGCTACGCTGATCAAAAAAGCCGCCCGCGGAGAAGGTGTACATGCCCTCGGCGGTGCCCGGCAGGTCGTCCCAGAGCTCGGAGTAGGCGGTCACCCGGTTCAGACTGCCCACCGCCCAGCCCAGGCCGGTGGCTGCTTCGCCGCCGATGGCCGATGCGGGAACGCCCGGATCGTGCGGGGTTCCGGCCTGGTACATACTTTCGGCGATGCCCTTGAGGTCCAAGTCCAGGAAGCCGTCGTACATGTCGGCGCGGCCATCCTGGTTGACGTCCTGGTAGCGGCCCAGGACCTGAGGATGTGCGGGGCCCACAAATTGATAGAAGGCGGGGTTACTGCTCTGTTCGTGGCGCCACTGCACTTTTTTCATGCGCTCGGCGATCTGGGCGTGGCTCTCCTTCTGGGCCATACCGGCCAACAGAGCCAGGAAACAATCCAGACCTTCAGAGGCCACAATTCTGCCCTGGGGGCCGGTGCGGAAGAAGGTGGAGTCCCAGGAGGAGTAGATATCCGCCTCTGGGAAGAGCCGACCAATGGCGAAGCGGGTGGTCAGACCGGCGCACTGGCTGTTCATCATCAGCTTGTAGCCTTGCTGCTGGATACTACCGGCCGAAGCACGCATATCGAAGCTGCCGAGCTGGGCGTGGCGGTTGATGAGCAGGCCCACCAGCGCCGGGTTGGCCATCTCCAGGTTCTCGTCGCCGGGGGTGGCGGAGCGGGCGAGGATGCGGATCGCCTCCCCGTTCGGATTTTTGTACGGAGCTTCAAAAGAACGGTAGCTGCCGCGAGGAGCGGCCACGGTGGTAGGCACCTCTTTAAAGCCACGTTGCAGGAGAATATCGCACTCACCCTCATGAAAATCCCAGGCGGAGCACATGGCAAAATGCCAGGGGCCTTTGAGGTTTTCGTAGGGAGGAGCGCTGCGCACCAGCTGGCGGAGGAGGCCCGCGGCACGTTGGCGCTGGGGGGAGGAGAGGCCGGCGCCGCGCAATTGCAGGAGGTAGATGCCATGGGCACGCAGTGCGGCATTGGCCTGGGGACCGGTTTCCGCCTCTACCATGGCCAACAACTGGTCGGCCGCTGCCTCGCCTACCACTTTCCAGTCCCGACGACGGAGTGTGGTGGCGGTGAGGTGGGAGAGCACGGTGAGGATGGCGGAGCGGATTTCTGCCGCGTTAGCTGCATCTTTTGGGGCGGAGGCTCCGCCAACGGCGACGACGGTAGCCACCCCTTTCAGCCAGGCCAGCATACCTCTGCCCTGGACCTCGGACAGCGCATCGTTGCGGATCACCTGATCTTTGATGAAGGGGCTGGGCGGAAAAAGACGTTCAAAGCTGACCGTACGGCGGCCGGAAACCCAGCGGGCAGCGGTGAGCAGTGCGTCTTTGGCGTCCAGGCCGTCAAAAACCCGGTCGGGCTGGCTGCTGAGGCGGCCATCGGGGTGGAGGTAGAGGGGAGGAGCGCCAGCGCGAATATCATTCAGATTGAGCACAGCCATCGGGACTCCGGGAGAAAGGCGAGCTTATCGGTTCTGGAGACGGATGCAAGCCAGATGTTCAGAAAGAGGTTGAAAGGTTGGTGTGGCAGGATTTTCCATGTAGCATCTATATTTTCGTGATACATGATTTGAATGTATCAGGGCGATGGCTTGACTTCGGGGGGGTGGGGCACCATAGTGGCGCGGCGGAGGAGGGCATGGCAGGGGAGGGCTACTGGACGGCGTGGGGGGCTCCGGCGCTGGTGGACTGGTGTGAGGCCAACTACGTGGGCAGCGCCTATGTAGCCGAGCTCTTGAATACGGTGAGTTCCATCGTAATGGTGGGGATTGCGCTGATCGGCCTGTGGCGGGTGCGCGCGGAGGGTTGGCGCTTTATGTTGGGGATGGGAGGGCTGGCGGTGGTGGGGCTGGGCTCGGCCGCTTTCCATGGGACCCTGCTGAGGGTGGCGCAGGCGGCCGATGAATTGCCGATGATCTGGCTTGGGATCGGCTGTGTGTGGACGGTGACGGCGCGGCGGTGGAGTGATGTGCAGGCCCGCCCGTGGGCACTGGGGATGATCCTGTTTGGGCTGGCCTTTATGGCAGCCTATGCGACGGTGCCCTGGGCTTTTGCGTTGTTTATTGCCGTCTATGGAGTGATGATTGCCTGGGTGGTGGTGCGGACCATCTGGCTGACCTGGGGGCAGTCTTCGACGGCGGAGATGCGGTTTTATGCTTCGGGCACCTTGTGCTTCTATTTAGGCAGCTTTTTCTTTGTCTGGTTGCCGGAGCATGTTTTGTTGGGCTGTGATCATCCGTTGCAGGCGCTGCAGCTGCATTCCTGGTGGCATCTGGGCAGTGCGGTGGGGACGGTGTGCTGGTGGCGTTGGGCGGCGGCGGATCATCGGAGGTTGAGGGTCATTGGGGGTTGATACATTTTGGAATGTATCATGTATCATCGGTTGGGAGGCGTTTCGTCGTTCGCCGGTGTCGTTGGCCCGACGGGCGGTTTGCTTCGCGCGTGGCGTTGCCTGCAGCCAAGGCTGCGGTTGTTTTGGGCGGAGTACCTCCGTGACAGCGTTGCAAAGAGGGCTTTCCGCCCTCTCTGCACTCTCCCGAGGTAAGGGACTCCGTCCCCTACCAACCCCGGCCAGCCCTCCGTGGGCCGAGTCGTGGCTGTGAAACGACGAAACCGCGTGGGGGGTTATGGAAGTGTTGGGGTGGGTCGTTTCAGAGCCCCT
>CAITDR010000112.1 GCA_903891165.1 uncultured Pseudomonadota bacterium | reverse complement strand
GATGGTCAAAAAATCGACCATCGGTCGAAAATGTGGAGCGGGCGGGAGCTGCGGCTCCGGCTCGGACGGTTGGCACCGACGCTGCTGCCGCTGTTTCTGTGCTTGGGAGTGGGGTGGCTCGCGATCTACCCCCTGGGCAGCGGGAACCGGATTCCGCTCGATGCTTTTACAGGGCCACATTTGTTGGTGATGCAGCAGCTCGGGCGGGCTTTGGGGGGAGCGCCATTAGGGGCGATGTACGCCATGAACTACCCCGAAGGGGTGGGGGTACAGGTGGTGGGCTTCGGCACCCTGCTGCCAGCACTGGGGATGGCGGGGCTCACCGGCCCGGTGGACGCGCTCTTCCTGTCCCTGGCCCTGAATCTTGGCTTGGGCGGCTGGTTTCTCTATCTGGCCCTTCGGAGGCTGGGCCTCTCCGGCGCGCTGGTGGGCGGCCTGGCCTGGGCATCTCACCCACTTTTTCTGTCCTGGATCGCAAATGGGCAATATGAAAATGTGATCGGACCGGGCTTTGCGTTGGCGCTGTTGGGGCTGGTCTGGGGACGCTGGGCGGGAATCGGGATGGTGGCGATGGGCGCGTCACTCACCGCTTTTTCCTCTCCCTACCACTGTTTTCCGCTGGCGCTGATCATCGGTATCGGCCTGCCCCTGCTGCGACCCCGCCTGTGGCCTCTGATAGGTCTTGCGGCGGCACTGGGCGTGGCGCCCGGCGTCCACTACTATGCGACCCCGCCGGGGGGACTCACCCGGATGGGTCCGGGCCCCTCCCGCGAGCAGATTGCCGTGGATATCCCTTCTCTCCTACAACCAACCTTGCTGGATGCCTACGGACGAGGGCAGGGGGGGCCGGAGATCCGGGGGGAGTGGGCGGGCACCCTGCGCTGGACCCTGGGGCGTGTCGGGAAGTCGCCGCGTTTGCCTACACGTATCCAGCGGGAAAACACTCACGCAACCTATATGGGACGCGGCTTGGTAGGACTGGCAGTGCTTGGAGCGATCGCCGGTCTGATCCGGGGACCCCGGCCGCTGGTTCTGTGGGGACTCGCGGTGGGCACGGGCTCGCTGATCCTGGCCCTGGGACCCGGAGAACTCCAGCTTCTGGGCCAGAAAATCTACCTACCGTGGAGCTATGCCAGCCAACATCCTTCGCTACAGCTGATGGGCATGAGCTATCGATTTGTGACCGGGCTGGCCTTCGCACTCTGTGTGCTCGCCTCCCTTGGACCAAGCCTGCTTCCGCCGGGAATTTTCCGATGGCTGGTGGTGGGGTTGGCCTCGGTGGGGGTGGTGGGAGAGGGACTGGCGCTGGGCCCCTTCAAAATGCCGCTGGATAGCCGAACACTGGAGCTGGACCCCGGCTACGCCGCCCTGCCTGAGACCGGAGCGGTGGTGGACCTGCCCACCGACCTCTCCCCGGAAGCCACCACCTGGTCGCCGATGATGGCGGTTTTTCACGGGCACCCCACCAGCTGGAAGCCGGGGGAGGGCGGGCCCCAGCGCCTCCGGCAATCTGCCCTGGACCGAACGTTGCGCGGTCAGATCGATCCCGACGCGAGCAGCCTGCACAGCAACCTGGCTACCCTTCGGCGGGATGGCTATGCCTACCTGGCGATTCACAGCGACGGGGTGGCCGCGGAGCGTATGACGGCAGTGCGGAACCTGATAGAAGCAGAGCTTGGCCCGCCCGACGCCAGCGGCAAGGTGCTGGGCTGGCGCCTTTCGGAAGAAGGCGGGGAAGCCGGAACGCGTTAAGCGGCCGCCACCATGATTCCTGACCTTTTCCTCGACCTCCTTCGTGCCGCTGCCCACAGTATCGTTCCCGATGTGGAGGTGGATCCGCTGATTCCCTGCGCAAACCCTTTGCACGGGGACTACCAGTGGAATTTCGCATTCCGTATGGCCAAACCGCTGAAGGCCAACCCCCGTGCCCTGGCCGAGCGCCTCCTGCCGCTCTTGGATCACCCCGCCATCGTCGAAAAATCGGTGGCCGGTCCCGGCTTCATCAACCTGAAGCTGGCCGATTCCTGGCTTTATGAGCAGGCCCAGCGGCAGGCCAACGATCCGGCATTCGGCACATCGCCCACGGGCGCCGGAAAGACCGTCGTCATCGACTTTTCCTCGCCCAACGTCGCCAAGCGGATGCACATCGGGCATATGCGCTCCACCCACATCGGGCATGCCCTCTGTGGGCTGCACCGGGCGGCAGGCTGGACGGTGGTGGGCGACAACCACATCGGCGACTGGGGAACTCAGTTTGGGAAGTTGATCGTGGCCTATCATCTGTGGTTGGATCGGGCTGCGTACGACGAAGACCCCATCGGCGAACTGGAGCGGATTTATGTACATTTCGGTAACGAAGTAGAGCTGAAGCCCGACAGCAGCGACGAAAAACGTGCGGAAGCAACCGCGCTCATGGACCGGGCGCGGGCGGAGACGTTGAAGCTGCAGCAGGGGGATGCCGAGAACACCCGGTTGTGGAAGGAATTCCTGAAGGTGTCGATGGCCGAGTTCGAGCAGGTCTACACGCGGATGGGCGTCACCTTTGATGTGGTGTTGGGGGAGAGCGCCTATGCGGGGCAGATGGAACAGATGGTGCAGGGTCTGATCGACGCGGGGCTGGCGGAAGAGAGCCAGGGAGCGCTCATCATCCGCTTCACCGAGCCCGAGCTGAAAGATCACCCGATGATGGTGCGGAAAAAGGACGGCGCCGCTAACTATGCGACCACCGATCTGGCCTGCATCCGCTACCGGCAGGATCGCTGGAACCCGGCGAAGATCCTCTACGTGACCGATATGCGGCAGCAGCTCCACTTCCAGCAGGTCTTCGCGGTGGCGCGGCGCTGGGATCTGCGTCCCGAGTTGATCCACGCTTGGTTCGGCATGTTGGTACTTCCGGAGGGCGCAATGTCCACACGGAAGGGCAATGTCATCCGACTGGTGGACCTGCTCGACGAGGCGGTACGCCGCGCCCGTGCCGTGGTGGACCAGAAGTCCCCGGATCTTCCTGAGGAAGAACGCGCAAAAATCGCGGAGGCCGTCGGCGTGAGTGCTGTGCGCTACGCGGATCTCGCCCAGCACCCCCAGACCAACATCACCTTTGACTGGGACCGGATGTTGTCGCTGGAGGGAAACACCGCGCCCTACCTGCTCTACAGCCACGCCCGCTGTGCGTCGCTGCTTGCGCGCGCCGGAAGTGCTGCGGACCTCACCAAACTGCGCACAAAGCACACACTGGAGCGCGAATTATTGCTGGCGGTGATGCGTACGCCGGAGGCCGTGCAGGCTGCACTGCGGAGTGTCCGGCCAAACCTGCTTTGCGACCATCTCTTCGACCTTGCCAACCGGTTTAACCATTTCTACCACGATTTTCCGGTACTCACCGGAGGCGAGGACCGGGAAGCGCGATTGGCACTGGTGGAGCTTTCTCGGCGGGCACTGCGCTTCGGGCTGGAGCGCCTCGGTCTGACCGTTCTGGACCGCATGTAGGTCGTCGCATTTTCCGTAGGCAAGACCACATTTCCATCCGGAAGCTGTGGTCAAATAGTGGTCTGGAGGCCCGATGTCAGTTCCCGATACCATTCCCGCCCGCTTGCAGGAGGCCGGGCGCGCCCGCGGCTCTGCGCCCGCCTACCACGAAAAAGTAGAAGGCACCTGGGAAACCACCTCCTGGGCAGACTTTGCAGCCCAGGTACGTCAAGCAACCCGCGCCCTTTGCACCCTGGGCTTCGAGCCCGGCCACACCACCTGTATACTCGGCTTCAACCGGCCAGAATGGGTGATCATGGATGTAGCCGCGATGACGGCGGGCGGCGCCCCTGCGGGCATCTACACCACCTGCTCGCCGCCGGAGGTGGCCTATATTGTGAACCACTCCGAGGCGCGGATCGTGCTCTTGGAGAACGAGGGGCAGTGGAAAAAGGTCCTGGAAAAACGGGACGAATTGCCACACCTGCGGCATGTGGTGATGATGCGCCCCTCCGGCCCCATCAACGATCCGATGGTGATGAGCTGGCAGCAATTCCTGGCCAAAGGAGAACAGACGCCTGATACGATGGTGGACGACCGATTGAAGGGATTAAAGCCAGAAGATCTGGCCACGATGATCTACACCTCCGGCACCACCGGCCCTCCCAAGGCGGTGATGCTGTCGCATCGCAACCTTACTTGGACTGCGGACGTAGCCCGGCAGATCGTCTCGTTGACCGAGAATGATTGCAGTGTCTCCTACCTCCCTCTTTCCCATATCGCCGAGCAGATGTTCACCATCCACGCGCCGATCACCGCCCGTGGCAGCATCTGGTACGCCGAGTCTATGGAAAAGCTGAAGGACAACCTGGTGGAAGCCCAGCCTACCGTTATCTTCGGGGTGCCACGGGTGTGGGAGAAAATCCACGCCGGGCTCTCTGCGAGACTGCGGGAAGCCACCGGTGCCAAAGCCGCACTGGTCGGCTGGGCGCGCGGGGTGGCCTCGGAAGTGGATCGGCTCCGGGCCTCCAACCAGCAGCCGGGCTTCTTCCTCAACCTCCAATACTCCCTGGCTTCGAAGCTGGTCTTCTCCAAGATCAAGGCGGCGCTGGGTCTGGGCCGGGCGCGGGTCATGGTCAGCGGCGCGGCGCCGATCGGCAAGGATGTCCTTGACTTCTTCTCCTCCTTGGACCTCCCTATCTGTGAGGTCTATGGCCAGTCCGAGGACAGCGGACCCACCTCCTTCAACCTCCCCAACCGTCGCAAGTCAGGTTCGGTAGGACCGGCCATCCCCGGCGTGGAGATCCGCCTCGCTCCCGACGAAGAGATTCATGTAAAGGGTCCCAATGTCTTTATGGGCTATTACAAAGATGCCCAGGCGACGGCGGAGACCCTGCAGGATGGATGGCTGCTCTCGGGTGACCTCGGCAAGTTCGACAGCGAGGGTTTCCTGCATATCACAGGTAGAAAGAAGGAGATCATCATCACTGCCGGTGGAAAAAACATCGCCCCCAAGAACATTGAGGCGGCGCTGAAGCGGAGCCCCCTGGTCGCGGAGGCGGTGGTGATCGGCGACCGGCGTCCCTACCTGATTGCCCTTCTCTGCCTGGAACCCGATGCCCTCAGTAAATTTGCCGCAGAAAACGGGATCTCTGGCGAGCTGCACAGCCACCCTAAAGTGCAGGCGGAGTTGCAGCAGGTAGTCGAGCGCTGCAATGCGGAATTTGCAAGGGTGGAGCATGTGCGAAAGTTCGCCGTACTGCCGCGTCTGCTGACGGAGGCTGCGGGTGAACTGACCCCCACGCAGAAGATCAAACGGAAGGCCGTGAACAAAAACTGGGATGCGGCCATCGAGGGCCTCTACACGGGGGGTGGCGAGTAGCGCCCGTTCGGGATAAGCTCCCGCTCCAGGAGCGTTTGATGTCGCATGCATGGGCTTTTTTCCGGGCGGGGGGTGTCGATCAGGTGCAGTTGGACTCGGGGGCAGCGCTGGCTGCCCTGCCCACGCTGGATCAGAAATTGTGGGCGGCGCTGGCCTGTCCCACCGTCGGGCTGGAGATGGAAGAAGCCACGTTGAAGCTGGTCGACGGGGATGGGGACAGCCGTATCCGTGCGCCAGAGCTTCTGGCTGCTCTGAAGTGGACCCTGGGCTGCCTGAAGTCCCCCGAGAGCCTCCTCCAGGGGGCCGACGCACTGCCGCTTGCGGACATCGACGACAGCAAGTCGGAGGGGCACAAGATCATGGCCTCCATCCGGCAGATTCTCTTTTCTCTGGGCAAAGCCCACGAGAAGAGCATCTCGCCAGAGGATGTCAAGGATGCCCTGGTCGCCTTTAACCAGTCCCGCTTCAACGGGGATGGCGTGATCCCCGCGGACACCGCCGAAGATCCGCTGCTGAGGGCAGCCGCCGAGGAGATCCTCTCCTGTGTGCCCGGTGTCCTCGACCGTGGCGGAAAAATTGGCCTGGATGTCGCCTCGATCGAGCAGTTTTTTGCGGACGCCGCCGCCTTTTGCGCTTGGGAGAAGGCCGCGGACGCCGCCGTGCTTCCACTGGGAGACCAGACCGGTGCGGCACTCACTTTGTGGTCTTCTGTCCTACCGAAGATCGAGGACTGGCTCACCCGCGCCCGCCTCGCCGCCTACGACAGCCGCGCGATTGGCGCCCTGGATCTGGCTGAGGCCAGCTTTGCGGCACTCGGAGGGCGCCTTCTGAGCACCACGATGGAGGAACTTTCCGCGCTACCCTTGGCAAAAGTGGTGGCAGGAGGCCGTCTACCACTGGGGGAGGGGGTCAACCCTGCCTGGGCGACCGCCCTGGAGCAGCTACGCAGCCAGGTGATCGAGCCGCTGATTGGCGCCCGCACCGAGCTGTCCCGCCAGGACGTGGACATGGTGCAGGCCTGCCTGGCCCCATATCAGGCATGGAAGGCCGCCGAGCCCGTCACCAAGGTTGGAAGCCTGGGTACCCCTCGTCTCGAAGCGTTGATCTCTGGACCGGTCAAGAGCCAACTGCTGGAGCTGGTGGCCAAGGATGCCGCGCTGGCTCCCGAAGCCGCTGCCATCGCCACTGTGGAAAAGCTGGTGCGCCTGCACCGGGACCTGGTGCCGCTGCTACGGAACTTTGTGTCTTTTGAGGAGTTCTACCGCAGCCAGCAGAGCAGCTTCCAATGCGGGACTCTCTACCTGGATCAACGTAGCTTCAATCTCTGTATTCCGGTGCTGAATGCGGGCCGTCACGCAGCGATGGCGGGCGGTTCGCAGATGTATTTGCTTTACTGTGATCTGCACCACAAAGCCACCGGCGAGACCATGGCGGTGGCCGTCGCGGTGACCGATGGGGACTCCGACAATCTGAGTGTAGGAAGAAACGGTATTTTCTACGATCGGAAGGGACGTGACTGGGATGCCACCGTCACCCGGATCGTGGACCAGCCCATCTCCATTCGCCAGGCGTTCTGGTCCCCTTACAAAAAGGTGGTCCGCTTCGTCGAAGAACAGATCAGTAAATTTGCCTCCAGCCGGGAAGCCGCGTCTACCGCGTCGGCCACCGGCGCTGTTGGCAGTGGCCTGGAGTCCGTCGGCGCCGAGAAAAAGGCCGCACCCGCATTTGATGTCGCAAAATTTGCGGGTATCTTCGCGGCGATCGGCCTGGCGGTAGGTGCTTTGGGCAGCGTCGTGCTGGGCCTCTTCTCGGCGGTGATTGCGCTGCCGGTCTGGCAGCTCCCCTTTGTTTTTGCAGGCTTGATGTTGCTGATCTCGGGACCGTCCATGTTGCTGGCGGCCATGAAGCTGCGCCTGCGGAACCTCGGTCCGGTACTGGACGCCAACGGCTGGGCGGTCAATGCACGGGCGCGGATCAACATTCCCTTCGGCCGCACCCTCACCCAGATCGGAAAACTTCCGCCGGGAAGCCGGCAGAGTGTGACCGATCCCTATGCTGAGGAAGGCGGCGGAGGGCTGTGGATGGTGCTCTTCTGCATCGTGGTGGGCCTGGGGGTTCTGTGGTACGCCGGGACCTTGGAGAACTGGCTCCCCGGTGTACTCCCGCCGCCGCCGGGGAGCACGCATCCAGCAACGGCACCCGCCGAAGCTCCTCCCCCCTCCTGAGAAGGGATTGACAGGTCAAGAGTGCATTCAAATAATATTGAAAAAAGCTCTATTCCTGTCGGTGAGCTGCTAAGTCTCTGGCGCAGCACTCAGCCTCGCGGTCGCGGCCCTCTCCCTCCTGATCAGCTCTCGGCGGCTGAACTTGGGCGGGTAGGGCCGGTCCTGCGTGCCCTGTCCACCGGCTTTAACAGCCAGGGGCTCCTCGGCGAAGGCTACATGGGGGAGGCCGAAAAACTATCTGCCTATCTGCTCTACTTCTGGCCAATCAGCTACACGCAGGTAACGACGATCCTGGGATGGACAGGCCTCCGCGGCCACCGTGCCCTAGACCTGGGCAGCGGACCGGGACCGGTGGCGCGAGCACTGCTGGACAGCGGTTTTCAGGAGGTCTGGGCTGCCGATCACCGCGCCGAAGCCATCCGACTGGCGGAGCGACTGAACCCGGGTTCACGCTACCATGGGCTGGTGTGGAAGGGGGAGGGGGAGGCGCTGCCCGCCAGTCCAAAGGTGGACCTCATCAGCCTGGGCCACGTGCTCAACGAGCTGTGGAAGGAGCGACCAGATCGGGTGGAGCGCCGGGCGGGTCTGCTTGAAAAGCTTTGTACAAAGCTGAATCCCGACGGGCGTATCCTGGTGGTCGAGCCGGCTTCACACCTGGTCAATACCGAGCTGCTGCGGCTGCGGGATCTTCTGTTGACTCGGGGATTTTCCGTGGAGGCACCCTGTTTTTTTCAGGGGCCTTGTCCGGCTCTGGCCGCCAGCGCCGCCTGCCATGCCGAGCGACCCTGGCTGGCGCCGCCGCTGGTGCGTCAGCTGGCACAGGCAGCCCGTATCGACAAGAGCAGTCTTGCCTTCGGATGGCTGCTGCTCCGCCCACCAGGTTCTACAACCCTTTCTCCAAGCACCCAGCTACGGGTAGTCTCCGAGAAGATGGTCAACAAGGCCGGGCGAGAGCGGGTGATCGTCTGCGGTAACGATGGCAGGTACTCCCTCTCTTTTCCCGCAGAACAGCGGAACCAGATGCCCTGGCGGGACAGCTGGACCCGGCTCCATCGGGGGGTGGCCCTGCAGATAGAAGGGGCCAACCGTCGCGAAAGTGGCCTAGGCCTTAGCGAAAAAAGCAGCCTGAAGCTACTTTAGGCGTTGGTCTTTAAAAAGACCTGCCCCAGCTTGCCCGGCTCCTTCTCCACCCGAAGCACCGTCCAAGACTGTCCCGCGATCTCCACCTCGCTGCCAGCTCCCACAAAAACGGCACCGCCATTGGGGAGGGCCAGCGCACAAATCCATCCCTGTGCGCTCTCCCCACCCGGCAGGTCGTAGCTACCCCGGGTGACATTCCCCATCGGAACACGCTGACCGCCCAGGAGGCCAACGGTGGTCTCCTCGATACTCTCGATCTGTTCCACGGCCTAGCCTCCGACCCGGATCCCACGGTAGAACTTCTTAAAGAGTGCGACAGGCAGGGCCTTGACATGGTGGGAGCCCCAGGGATTCTGGAGGTCTACCGTACGTTTATCCATATCCACGGCCTGCACCGCGTAGGCGTGGTTTCCGTAGACATTGTAGGGGGTGGACTCTTTGGTGAGCGCTTCGTTGCTGCTCATGTCGCGTGAGTCCACCGTACAGGTATGTTTGGCCTCCAGCGCCGCCCCCAGCTCCAAGAGGATGTCGTCTTCCTGGAGGTTGTCCACATTCTTATAGCCCTCGGCCTTCCCGGTGAACATCTCGGTGGCGCCAGCAAAATTGAAGCCGCCCTTGCCGATGTTCCCACCGGAGATCTGCTCGTAGCTGCCCTTGTGCTGGGCAACCGTTTTTTCAAGCAGCGCCGGCCACATCTCCGTGGCACCTCCCGCCTTGTCACCCGTACCTGCATAGAGCGTGCTGCCACCGCCGGAGGAGGGGAGGCGACCGTCTACGGTCTTGGTGACCGGCGTGGGTGCGGAGTAGGGATTTTTACGGATGTAGAGGGTGACATTGTAGGTGCCATCCCCATTATCCTTGATGATCTTTTTGAGCTGATCCGGGTTGGCCCGCGCCACAGCCGCCATACCCGCCATCAGGTAGCAGTCCCCGAGCTGGCCCTGGGCCACATCATTGGGATCCACTTCCTTGTCGTCGCCAGCACCCTGAACAAAAGCTTTGCCGTCTTTTACATCTTCATAGGATTTGCCGGCGTGTTTTTCACGTAGCGCAGGCAGAGCGTCCTTCTGCTCTTTGCGTGCCCCGTTTGCCCCCGCACCTTGAGCCTGAGTATCACCCGGACCTTCGGGGTAGACATTCTTGCCCGGGTCTTCTTTCCCCAGCGAACGCCCCCAATCCACCGATCCACCCGAGTCCTTCGCCGCCTTCTCGATGGCCTGCTGCATCAAGAAGCCGTTGCCAAAGCGACTCTGTTTGGTACTCCCACCGGCCCCGGTGCCGCCCCCCTCTGCCTGCTTGGATTTGGCCTTGGTGGGGGAGGGCTGCTGGTAGGAAAGTGGCATCGGTGCTCCTGGATCCGGACGATTGTAGCGCAAACGGAGCCCCTGTGCAAGTGCTCCGTCCCGCTCCACACCGACTATGCTTCAATCGGCTCAAAGCTGGCGGAGAACGAGCTCAAAACCGGTCTCATTTGCTGTCAGTTGAGGGAGGACCTGGCCGGCGCTGCAGCTCACCGTGACCGTCGTACTGCCGCCCGCCTGGGCGACCGTGACCTGCTGTGCCAGAGCGCTGGCCACCACAATCTTGGAAAAATCCAGAGCCGAGCTGGTGTTCTTCATACGTAGCTTGTACTCGCAGCTCTCTCCGTCTTCCGTGAGGAAGCCGACCGCCTGCTGCCCGGCACCGATGACGGCGCCGCGAAGAACCAACTTGTCCGCCTCTACCCCCACCTTCAGATCCGCGAGGGTGGAGGCCGCTTCAGAGGGGGCCACCGCCGTCGGCGCGACCGTGCTGGGTGTGGCCGTCGCCGGGGTGGCATCAAAAGCGGAGGGGTCCACCATATCGCCCGTGGGACGGGCTGCCACCATCTGGGCATTCAAATACCAGACGACCGCAGCACAGAGCAGGACCACTCCGATCGCGCCCGAGATCACCTCGATCATCCGGCTGCGCTGCCGGGGTGCAACCTGCGCGGGAACAGACTCCCGACGCAGCTGCACCGCCTTTGGCTCGGAGCTGCGTACCGGCTCCGCGTTGCGACGGGCAGGCGTTTGGGAGGGCGGCTGGATCCAGGTCACTTCGGCATCCAGCGAGGGGCCGGGCACCGGCGGCGCAGTTGCCCGGACAGGCGGATCCGTACGGCGTAAGGAAGGTGGAGCCACGTCCATAAACAGACTGCGGCGTGCATCCGAACGACGGACTTCCTTCCGGGGAAGCTCCTCGGCCTTGGGCTCCTTTTTTCGGAAGGAATCCAAAGAGATAGGTGCCTCTGCAGTCTCTTCGGTACGCTCGGGTGGCGCAACCACATCTGCGACACTGGCGTAGGCCTTCATAAAGGGAGAGGGCTCCATGCTGGGCGCCGCCACTGCCAAAGCCGCAACGGGGGGGAGGCGGGGCCGGGCAGCGCGGCGATCGGGCTCGTTCTGGGCGCTGTCCACATAGGCGCGCAACGCGGCGGCCTCGGAGATGGCCTCGGACTGACGACCTGCGGCAGCCAGGATGCTGATGCCCTGGAACAGGGAAGAAAGCCAGATCCGCCACTCCGCCTGCGACAGCGGGGCGGTGGGAAGGCACTCCAAGGCGGTCAGGAAGGCCTGCATGGTCTGCGGGCGGTTCTCGGGCCGCTTGTCCAAGGCCTGACGCAACAGGTCGCGCAGGGGGGCAGGTGTGGACTCGGGGAGCAGGGGCGCCTCGGAGAGCACCGCCCCACGGACCTGCTCGGAGGTCAGGCGCAGCAACGGGTTGCCCCCGCAGAGCAGGGCGGCCCCCATCAGTGCCAGACGGTACACGTCGGTGCGCGCGTCCACCGGCAAGCCCATCAGCTGCTCGGGGGCCAGATCTGCAAGCGCTACCGAGTTGTTGGTGAGGTGCGCGGGGGTCTCCGCAAGCTCGGGACTCATCCAGCCGCTCACCTTGATATTACCAGATGGAAGCGCCAGAATCCGGTTTGCGGTAATACGTCCATGTACCCGGCCGTGCCGATGAAGGGCGGCGAGCCCCTCGGCAGCCGACCGGAGCACATGCACCACCCCACCGGCCGGAACCTCCATCGCCCGTGCCCGCGCCCGACGCTGCACATTGGCCATGGTCCAGCCCCCAAGGCGCTCCATCACGCGCCAGACCACCCCATCACAACCGGCATCCTGCACGTTGACCAGGTTCGGATGGTT
>CAITDR010000111.1 GCA_903891165.1 uncultured Pseudomonadota bacterium | reverse complement strand
CTGGCGCTGCTCCTTTCCTGTTCGATGAACCCTGGCCTCAAAGCCCAGAAGTTGATCGACGATGCAAAGGAGGTGGCGGAGCAGGCGGCAACGCCGGATCTGGCCTGCGAAGCCAACGTCAAGGTACCGGCGCCGGTGGGCTGCCGCTCCGGTGTGCTGAAGTGTGGCGACCTGATCGAGAGCACGACCGTCGGTGGTGAAAGTCATTGGGATGATGACTTCTACGCGCAGAAGTTCTGTTTTCCCGCGGGCACCGGACACTCGGCGCCGGAGCGGGTCTTCAGCATGGACATGCCTGAGTACACCCAGGTCACCATCCAGCTGCAGACCGACTGTAAAGACCTGGATCTGGTTGCACTTTCCTGGGTCTATGAAGGGGACTGCCCCGGCGCCAGCCACACCATCTTCGGCTGCGAAGGCTCCAACAAGCGCGGCTGGGACAAGCTGGTCATCCAGAATTTTCAGGCGAGATCCTACCTGATCGGCGTGGATGGTAAGGGCAGTGATGCAGGCCCCTTCCGCCTGAAGGTGACCTGCGACCATATCCTTCGACCGGAAGAGCGCGTGAAGTTCTAGCGGGTTGTGTCCCCGAAGTTGATCCCCACCGATCGGGCCGTCTGCACCAGCTCGCCGTTGGGATCCACGGTCTTGTAGACCGCAATCGCCTCCGGCAGAGGAACTCCCTCCACTTTTCCGTTGCGCAGGCGCACGAGCTCTCCCCAGCGCCCCGCCTCCACCAGGTCCACCGCCCGCACCCCGAAGCGGGTGGCAAGCACCCGATCAAAGGCGACGGGACTGCCACCCCGCTGCAGGTGGCCGAGTACCGTGGTGCGCAGGTCCAGCTCGGGCAGGCGGGCGCGGATGGCCTCCGCCACCCGTTCAGCAGCTTTGCCCGGGATAATCTTCTCTCCCACCGGGCGGGCTCCCTCCGCCACAACGATCAGCGAAAAAGGGCGCCCCACGGCCGCTCTTTCCTGGATCTTCCGGCAGATCCCCTCGGGTGTCCAGGGGATTTCGGGAATCACCACCACGTCCGCACCCCCGGCGATGCCCCCGTGAAGTGCAATCCAGCCGGCGTCGCGCCCCATCACCTCCAACAGCAGGACCCGATCATGGGATTCTGCGGTTGTATGGAGGCGATCCAGGGCATCGGTCACACAGTCCACGGCCGACTGGAAGCCGAAGCAGAGGTCGGTGGCTCCCAGGTCATTGTCGATGGTTTTGGGAACCCCGACCACGGGAATTCCCCGCTCCTGCATCAGCCGCCAAGCCATGGCCTGCGTACCGTCGCCGCCCAGGGTGATCAGCCCCTCCAAGCCGAGCTTTTGGACGGCGGCCGCCAGCTCCCCGGAACGGTTTTCGCCGGTCTTGGGCCAGTTAAAAGGATCGGCACGATTGGTAGTCCCCAATACCGTTCCCCCGCGGGGCAAAAGGCCCTTTGCTTGCTGCATCGAGAGCGGCACCACCCGGTAGGGATCACAAAGAAGACCATTAAAGCTGTCCTCGATCCCTAGGAGTGACCAGCCTTTCTGGCCAACGCCGTATTTGACCACCGCCCGGATCACCGCATTCAAGCCGGGAGCATCTCCCCCGCCGGTAAGGATGCCGATCTTTCTGCCCATCGTCGCCTCGGATAAGGCCCCCATGTAACGGGGTGGCCATGCTTTGGGGGCGGATCGGCAGGGGTGCATGGGGGCCGGCGGTGGAGGCCTGCCCGGAGGGGTGTGCGCTCCTGCTCTTTTTGAGCTGGACCCGGATCGAGCCCCAGCGCGGCGTTTTTTCGGCCCGGGAGCTGGCGGATGCGGCCGCCGCGCTGAGCCTGGCCCGAAAACGGGGGATCGAGCCGGTGATCTGCTTGCATGCAAAGACCATGCCAGATTGGCAGATCGCCCGCGGCGGCTGGCTGGATCCCGACGTGGGGGCGATGTGGGGATGTTATGTGGATCGGGTCCTGCGGGACCTGGGGGAAAAAGTAGGAAATTGGCTTGTTTTTGACGGGATGATCGAGGAGGCGACCTGGTATGGCCCCGATCAGCGCGTCGTAACCCGTGCCATGCTCGACGCCCATGCCGCCGCCTACCTGCTGATCCACCGGGCACCCGGCTACGGGGGGCGGCCGCCGAGGGTGGGAGGGGTGGAGGAGGAGGGGGAATGGCTGCTTCAAGGCGGACCCCGGCGGCGTCTCCAGGGTCTACAACGTCGTCAGTGGACGGCCGATGGACTGGCGGGGATGTTGAGCAGCGGGCGGCTGTCCCTGCCGGTCTCGCCGGTGGGGGAGCTGCCCAACGGCAGCCCCTGCCTGGATCTCTGGGCTTTTCGATGGCACGGGCGCTATGTGCTGCCCGATGGTCCGCACCACGCCAAAGACGAAGTGGCCTGTAGAAAGGCACTGCTAAGGGCCTGGGAGCATCGCCGCCCGCTCCTGTTGATGGGGGTGTCAGAAAGTGAGCTTCATCATGCCATACAGGTGGGTGTCCGGGTAGATTTTTTCTTTCCTGACATGGATGTGTCTTCCGACGGGCGCCCCACGAATCGGCAGGCGTGGTAGGGTCGCATCGTGACCCTCTACCCCGAAGGCAGCTCTACCCATGCTCCTTGCCCTTTTGCTCTCGTCCCCCGCCTCCGCCCTTGAAATCGGGTTGGGTGGCTACGGTGGCTACCTGATGCTCCCCGATGGTCAGGCGGTGTCTCCCGGCTTTGAAGCTGGGGGAAGGCTGCGTTTCCGCTGGTCCCCTGCGTGGGGTGTGGAGGCTGCGGTGGGCGTTGCACCCGGTACCAACGTGGTGGAAGACGGACTGTCCACCACCGCGCTGGATCCCCGCCTGGAACTTCTGTACTTCTTTGACAACCCCTCCGCCCGGGTGACGCCCTTTGTGGCCGCCGGCCCCGGTCTGCTGCTGCAGAATGGCGAGGTGGGCTGGTTGGGCAGCATCGGCGGCGGGCTGGATGTGGAGCTGGTTTCGGTGCTGGATCTGCGTGCCGACTTGCGATTGCGGGTTTCCGGCATTGAACCTGCCACCGCCGCGAGTACAGACTTCGCCCTGGGCCTGCAATTCCACAACCCCCGCGTGCGCGATAGCGATGGCGACGGCGTGAATGATAAAGTGGATTCCTGCCGCGAAGTTCCCGAGGACAAGGACGGCTTCCAGGACGAAGATGGCTGTGTAGATGCCGACAACGACGGGGACACCATCCTCGACGCGGCCGATCGCTGCCAGGGTGACAAGGAAGACATCGACGGTTTTGAAGACACCGATGGCTGTGCCGACCCCGACAACGACAAGGACGGTGTGGCGGACGCCGCCGATAAATGCGCCACCGAGCTGGAGGATATGGACAAGTTTGAAGACGGGGACGGCTGCATCGACGCCGACAATGACCAGGACGGCATCGCCGATGCGGCGGACAAGGCCCCCAACGAACCGGAGACCTTCAACGGCTACAAGGACAAAGACGGTATCCCCGACGAAGTTCCGGTCGAAGTCAAGCGCTTCTCCGGTCGTATCGAGGGGATTCTCTTTAAGACCAACTCGGCTGAGATTGACAAAAAATCCTACCCGGTGTTGGATGCTGCCGTTGCGGTCCTCCAACAGTTTCCCGAAGTGCGGATGGAGGTGCAGGGCCACACCGACGACGTCGGCGACGACGCCAAGAACCAACAGCTCTCTCAGGATCGCGCACAGTCGGTGGTCAACTACCTGATCTCCAAGGGTATAGCGGCTGATCGCCTTGTGGCCAAGGGCTATGGCGAGACCAAGCCGGAAGTGGCCAATGACTCCAACGACAACCGCAGCCGCAACCGTCGGGTGGAGTTCCAGCTCATCCGCGACGTGCAGCAGGGGCTGATGGCTCCCCCCAAGAGCCCGGGCTGAGTCCCCAACGGGCCGCCCTGCGCGAGGTGGGGCTGTGGATGGTGGGGCTTCTGGGCAGCTGGGTGTTGGCGTGGCAGCTACGGCAGGTGCTTCCTCCGCTGAACCACCTCCAGGAATTTCTGTGGTGGCTCCTGATCAAAGGGGTGCTCTGGGTGGTGCCGGTGGTCGCCCTGGTGCGCTGGCGGCAGCCGAGTTTCTGGGGCTGGATGGGGTTGGACCATCTGCGCGGGCTGGGGGTGGGTTTTTTACTCTCTGCCGCCTGGTTCCTGGTGAATGTTCCTCTGGTACCCGGGCAGAGGCCGGGTCCGGTGAGCCTGATGTCCTCGGTGCTGTTCACCCCGGTGCTGGAAGAGCTGCTGTTTCGGGGCTATGCCTTGCGGCGTTTAAGGGAGGGAGGATGGTCCTTTCCCCTGGCCAACCTGATCGCCGCCTTCGGCTTTGCACTGCTGCACCTGCCCGGCTGGATCCAGATGGGGAAGACCCCCGACTTTCTGGGAATCGAGGGTGTCAAAATGCTCGTATTTGGCGGGCTTTTTGGGCTGATCAGTCGCGACCGCAGCTTGTGGGTAGCGGTGCTGGCACATGCGCTCCACAACCTCGTGGCTTCGGGTGTCTTCGGGCGCTGATCAGCTGCCGCCGAGCAGTTTTCCGTAGCGTACCAGCTCGGTCCCCAGGCGCTCCAGCTCCTCGCCTAGGCCCGGACGCTGCACCGAACCATCGGCGGAAAAGGCGCTTCCCGCGTTGGGAATACTGACCTGGGCCGGCAGCACCCAGGCGTCCACCCAGCGCGCCACATGGCGGAGGTGGTTCAGGGTGTTGACCGCACCCGCCTCTCCGCGGGCCACCGCGACCAGGCCTACCAGCTTGCCGCGCAGCTCGTTTTCCTCCAACAGGTCGAGTGCGTTCTTCAGAATTCCCGTGAAAGAACCATGGTATTCGGGGCTTCCAATCAGGATTGCGTCCGCACTGCGGAGCGCCTGACGGAAGCTGTCTACCTCCGGGCCGTAGCTTCCGGCGCGGCCGTCGCACCAAGGCAGCCCGGCCAACGGCAGCTCGGACACGTCGGCACCCGCCGATTTTGCAGCGTTCAAGGCAATATTCAGAGCCAGTCGGGTGGAGGAGGCAGAGCGGAGGGAGCCACACAGGGAGACGACGCGCATTTTTTTGGAGCGGACCTTTTTGGAGGAGGGTGGCCGATCCAGGACAGAATCGGCCCGATGTTCTATGGACGGGTCAAGGGGAGGGGGAGATCAGAGGAGGAAGAAGGCCTTGTTCCATCACCCGGTTGGCCAGGAGCTGAAAGTAGCTGCGGTGGCTGGCGCGGGGATCCAGCGCCGCCGCCTCTTCGGCCAGCGCCAGGGCCTGCAGGAGCTCGCCCGCCCGTTCGGCCTCTACGGCCCGGTTGTGCAGATCCTGCGCCGATCCGGGCTTTGGATGCGGATACCAGCGACGGAGGATCTCCTCGGGTTCGGGCACCAGCTCCTCCAGGAGCGCCGTTGCAAGGTCCTCCTGCAGCAACATGGAAGCGCCCACCATGTCGGCACCGATCAGATCGTCGGCCTCCCGCCAGGAGGTGGAGCTGCTGCGTTCCACCTCCTGAAAACTGCTCCAGGCTCCCACCCGGATGTGGGCGGAGGCCTTGCCGTCAAAGGAATAGCGGCGCATCTCGCTGGTCAAGTTGTCCGGGTGAAGCTCCCGAAAGCCCCGCAGCTCGGACTCAAAGTGAGGGACCACCTGCTCCTCACAGTCCGAAAGCAGGATGGCCACCTCGGCGTCCTCGGCAACGCGTACGCCGGTTCGCCGCACCAAAAGCGGGGTCATCGCCTGCTTCAAGCCCAGACAGGTCGAGCTCTCCAGGCGCAGCTCTACCACGGCGGGCAGCGGCACCGGGGGGGGCCGCTCCACCCTCCAGGACATCGTCGCGCAGCCCAACAGCAGCAGCATCAGCCCTCCGCTGAGAAGCTACACACCCGGGGCGGCTTCGTCACGGTGCGGGCCGCAAGCTACCACAGTCTACGGCTCCGGACACCACGCCGACGGCACCCGTCCAGTGGCTGCCCGGCGCCATGGTGGACCAGCGGTCCATCGGCAGCTCACAGTCTTTGGCGGCCCCGGAAGCATCCTTCAACAACAGGGTGTAGCTCTCTTTTTTGGCACCCTCGCGCTGACAACCGAGGCAGGTGCCCGGGTTGCTCAGGCTGACCGTGGGCCAGGAGGGGGCGGGAGACAGGCTGTTGCCCGTCGCCTTTAAGGTGTCGCTGGTGGACCATTTTGTGACGGTATAGCTGCACTTATCCGCATAGACGGGGTCCTCGCGGTAGCGGGTGGTGCAGACCTTCTTTTCTTCGAAGGACCCGTCGCCTTTGTCCACCCGTTTGTCCACGCAGTCCTCGCCGTCGGCAACCTTGGTGGTCTCCTTCTGCTCGGGCTGGCAGCTCACATCCGTCGCATCCGCAGGCATGTCCGAGCGCCAGGCTTTTTCCTGGACGGGAGCCAGACTTTCGATCGCGATGCTGCGCTCCCAGCGGTGACCGGTCACCTCAAAACCGGACTCCTTCTGCCAGAAGAAAAAGAGCCCGCAGAGGCCGCACAGGGCCAGCATCACCACTGCCACAACAATGAGGGCAATCTTCCCTTTTCCGCCACCCTCTGCAGGGGTCGCTCCCGATGCGGCGCCATGGGCCGCCAATTGGCGCTCCTGCTCGGCTTTGCGGGCGGCCTCCGCGTCCTTCTTGGCATCGGCGACTTTTTCGCCTGCTTGGATGGCCTCTTTCCCCACCTGCTCGCTGCGGGTGCGTACGGCTTTGGCGTCATCCAAAGGGCTGCCACAATTGACACAGAAGCCGGCTTTTGCGGCGTTGGCGGTATCACAAGCGGCACAGGTCTTGTCTACACCCTGGTAGGGGTGGTTCTCCACCGCGACTTTTTCGGACTCCGGGGGGTAGTAGCGCTTGGAAGGGTCCTGAGGAGCGCCACAATTGGGGCAGTGGCGATGGGTGACGCCCAGGAGCTTCTCGGTGCCGCAGCCCGGGCAGTCCCAGAGCATCTCATAGCGACCCTTACTTTCTTCGCGCATGTTGGCCAATCCCGGTGGATGGTTGCCCTTAACCCGGCCCTCCCCCTCCGGGTACCTGCCGCTGCGCCAAACAGTTACGCTTTCAGACGGACGTCAGTGATCCGTTCGGATCGAGGCGAAGTCTTTGATGTGACCCCAGATGGCGGTGACCCCCCGGCGCATGTAGTCCAGATCGTCCAGGGAGTTCAGGTTGCGGAGCTGGTGCATGAGAAACTTGGGATGCAGGTAGATTTTATAGAACTGACCCGCCATCTGCACCACTTCTTCCTGGTTCATATCCGTCAGGACGCAGGCAGGCTCGGTCATGTCAAAGCGGTCATAATCCTTTGGATCAAAGCGGATCCATCCGTTCTTCACGCACAGGTCAAAGAGCGGTGTCCCCGGGTAGGGCATCACCACCGTGGCCTGGAGGTGGTGCGCATAGCCCTTCAGCATCAGCTCCCGCGCGAGGCGCAGGGTCTCGTAGGCGTCCTCCCGCGTCTCCCAGGGATAGCCCACCATCATGGTCAAGTGAGGTTGGAGGCCGGCTTTCGACGCCATCTTGCAGCCTTCCACAATCTGCTCGCGGGTCAGGCTCTTGTCCAGGATGTCGATGGTGCGCTCAGAGGCCGACTCAATCCCCAGGATCAACTTGCGGAAGCCCGCCTTTTTCATCAGGTGGACGTTCTTCTCCGTGAAGTAGTCGAAGCGGAAATTGCAGTCAAAAACCACCTTTTCGTTGATCTTCCTGCCGATCATCTCGTCGCAGAGGCGCAGCAGCCAGTTTCCGGTGGGCAGTGCCCCCGTGTCGTCAAAAATGTTCTTTGCCCCATGCTTCTGGATGAGCATCTCCATCTCGGTGGCGAGGCGCTCGGGGCTCACCGTACGGAACTTGGGGTAGGTGACCGTCCAGGAGCAGAAGGTGCAGCGGCCGTAGGGACAGTCGCGGCCCGCCATCGTCCACATAAAGGGAAGTCGATACTTCCATTTTTCAAAGTAGAGGTGCGCGTTGGTCAGGTCGCGGTCCCAGAAGGGCAGCTCCTCCAGGTTGCCCTCCTGCTTGTAGGGGCCGGTATTCTGGTGGGTGCCGTCGTCATTGCGATGCCAAATGCCCGAACCTAACTTTCCTTTACCGGAGAGATAGTCCACAATACTGGCGAGAGAAAAATCATAGTCTCCGCCCGCAATGCAGAAGTCGGTGGTAGAGGACTCCATCGTCTCTTTGGGGTTTCCGGCGATATGATCCCCAAAAAGGACACATTTTGCGCCCGGCACCAGCTCCTGGATACGCTTTACGATGGCCCAGCTCCGGCGTACCACCGGCGACTTGGTCTCCATCGCGACCACTTCAGGACGAAAATCCGTCAAAATCCGCTCAAATTGGGTCCAGGATTTTTGTTCGGCAATGCAGTCCACCCACTGCACCTGGTGGCCTTTGGACTGCAAAAGGGTCGCCGCCGAGGCTGGGACACAGGGGTAGAGGTAGCTAGGCTCGTTGAACCACTGGAATTGGCGGTTCTGGGTGAGCATGGGGCTACCCTTGGCACTTTCCATCGGCGGGTAGGCGACCAGGACACGCATCCAAAACCTCCGGGCAGCAGTACGATAACAGGATGATCCAGAAAATTCCGCGTGTCAATTCGCATTGCGGTGTGAATATAGGGGGGGCTTCACACGTTTGCTGGTTGTCCCGTCACAGGAGGGCGTCTATGGACTGGTCTACCGTGGGTCTGATGGTCGGTTTGGGGGTGGTACTTTCGGCGAGTGCAGGATTGCGGGCCTTTGTCGCCCCCTTTATTCTGGCCTGTGCAGGTGGGCTGGGCTGGGTGCAGCTCTCCGACCAGCTGTCCTGGCTGGGCACTCCGCTGGCGATCGGCGCACTGGCCATCGCCATCATCCTCGAAATCCTGGCGGACAAGGTGCCGTTGGTTGATCACGCCATGGACAGCGTGCACCTGCTCCTGAAGCCCGCAGCGGGCGCACTGGCCTCGGCGGCCCTGGTGGACGGTAGCTCGCCGATGTTGGGCTGGGCGGCGGCGCTGGTGGGGGGCGGGGCGGTCGCGGGAATGACCCATGTGGCCAAAGCCGGGCTGCGTGTGGGTAGCACCAGCACCACATTTGGGGCGGGAAACCCCATTCTTTCAGTGGTGGAGGACGTCATCGCTGTGGCGTTGGGTGGTGGCGTGGTACTCGGTATCCACCTGATGGGCTAGGCGGCCCGGAGCAGGTGAATTTCGGGGAGAGAGTCCTTAGGGCTCCATCCCCGTTGTTTTGTGGTTAGAGTGGCGGCGGAGGCGCGGATGTTCGCGGTTCTGGATCAGGGACTGGTCGTCAAGGGCGACGACGTGAAGTACCTCTGCGTGCGTCCGGATCCCATCGGGCGCTCGGTATTGATCCGCCTGGATGGTGAGGATGTGCTGGTGCAGGTGCGTACCGGCCTGGACTCGGACACGGCGGACAAGACCTTTGAAGCCTGTGTAGAGACGCTGGAGGAGGCCGAGGTCAAGCTGCTGGTGCTGGGCGAGGTCGCGGTCAAGGCCGAAGCGGTGCACGGGCTGTGGCTGAAGGCGGAGGTCGTGCCGGTCAGCCGGAAGCAGAGCTGGGCGGTGGTGGCCAAGCTGGAGTCCGAAGATCGGCTGCTGAACGTACAGACCTACGAGAAGCAGGCGGACGCGCTGAAGGCCATAAAGTCCTTCGCAAAGATCCTGAACGAGGAAGAAGAGAACTCGCTGGTGCAGGTGGGCGAGGAGATGTGGACCCGCCCTGCTGAGACCAAGTGTCTGACCATCAAGCTGGTGGGGGACAAGGCGGAGCTGTATGGTCGGGTGACGGATGCTTTTCCCACGCTGATCGCGGTTTTTCCGAACATGGCGGCCGCCAAGAAGGCCGCAGACAAGGCGATGGCGGCCATCAACGAGGCCATCGACGGGGAGGGAGAAGAGAAGCTCCTGTGTCTGGGGCAGCTCTGGGCCAAGCCCAAAGACATCAAGTTTATGAAGCTGGACCGGAAGGGCGGCGACTTCCACATTATGGTCAAGCTCGACAGTATTGATGCCTTACAGCTGGCGTCGGTGCTCTTGCAGTCGAAGGCCGGCACGGAGCTGACCCGCCTGGTGAAGGCGGTGAATGACGCGGCTGCTGGCGACGAGGACGAGGACGAGGACGAGGAGGACGAAGACGAGGAGGAAGAGGAGGACGAGGAGGAGGACGAAGACGAGGAGGAAGAGGAAGAAGACGAGGAGGAAGAGGAAGAAGACGAAAAACCGGCGACGGCTCCTCCGGCCGCAAGCTCCGACGACTTTGAGTGGGGAGACGAGCCTGCGGCAGCCCCGGCCCCGGCAAAAGCGGCAGCAGAGGCGGATGATTTTGACTGGGGCGACGAGCCTGCCGCGCCCGCACCTGCGCCCGCCGCCGCCGCTGCCGAGGATGATTTTGACTGGGGCGACGAGCCTGCCGCGCCCGCACCTGCGCCCGCCGCCGCGGCTGCCGACGATGATTTTGACTGGGGCGACGAGCCTGCCGCGCCCGCCGCTGCACCCGCGGCCGCTGCTGCCGAAGATGATTTTGATTGGGGCGACGAGCCTGCCGCGCCCGCACCTGCGCCCGCAGCCGCTGCAGCCGAAGATGATTTTGATTGGGGCGATGAGCCGGTTTCACCTGCGCAAGCTGCTGCGGCGGCTGCCGAAGCGGATGACTTTGACTGGGGCGACGAGCCGGCGGAAACGCCTGCCCCGGCCGCCGCAGCATCCGACGACTTTGACTGGGGCGACGAGGCAGAAGCGGCGGTTGCCCCAAGCGAAGCGGCGATCACGGAGGAGCCTGGAGCGGCGGTCGAGGCTGCGCCTGCTCCTCCTGCTCCCCCGGCGGAAGATTTTGACTGGGGAGATTGAGGCTGGGGGCATTAACAGAGCTTCTGCAACCTCCTCTTTCGGGAATACATCTACTTGAGGGAAACCATGAACGTCCGCCCCCTCCAACTTCCCGAGTGGCCTGCCCTCCAGTCTGTTCTTGCCCAGTCCTTTAATGTCCCAGAGAACGGGTGGGACACCTTTCGTGGACGACTCGGGGACGAGAATATTTTTGTAATCGAACAGGATGGTCAGGTGATAGGGGGCTGTGGGCTCTACCGCCTGGGGCAGTACTGGCAGGGGCGCTCGGTGCCGCTGGGCGGCATCGGTGGGGTGGGCGTTGCGCCCCACATGCGGGGCAAAGGGGTGGCCCGGGCCTTGATGGCGGGTATCCTCCAACAGCTTGCGCTCGAAAAAGTACCGGTTGCCGGTCTTTTTCCGGCTACCCAGCGGGTCTATCGCTCGGTGGGCTACGAGCAGTCCGGGGAGCGTTGGTGCTACCAGGCGCCGCTATCAGCACTGGCGTCCTTTCGGCAGGAAGTAGAGATTCTTCCTGTTGATCCCATGGATCCGGCGATTCGCTCGCGCTATCGGCCCCGGCATGGCAACCTGGATCGCAGTCCGGCGATCTGGTCGCGTCTCGGCAAACCTTATGTGGGGCGTCGCTACGCATGGCTTTTGGGCGAGGATGGCTATGTGATCCTGGGCCACAGTCCACAAGATACGCCGCACTGGGATCTGGAGGTGGTAGACTATGCAGCTCCTTCCTTACCTACTGCACGCTCGCTCTTGTCGCTTTTGGCAGGACACCGCTCCCTTTGTGATCACCTTCGCTGGTGGGGGGCGCCTGCGGATCCGCTGCTCGCTCTTTTTCCGGAGCCGGTCTGGTCGGTGACGGTGGCGCAGCGCTGGATGTTGCGGATTGTGGATGTTGTTGGTGCATTTTTGGGCCGAGGTTGGCCTACAGGTGTGGAGGAGGAGCTGCACCTGGCGATCACCGATGGTCTGCTCTCTCAGAACCAGGGGAATTTTGTGTTGTCCGTCGGCAGCCAAGGGGCAGGGGTGGAGCGCGGAGGGGAGGGGCGCTTGAGCCTGGACATCTCCGCGCTCGGTCCGCTCTACAGCGGCTATTTTTCGGCCTCTCTCCTTGCGGAGCTGGGGAAGCTGCGGGGCGATCCGGAATCCCTGGCCCTCGCCGACCGGCTCTTTGCAGCGCCCACGCCCTGGTTTCGGGAGATCTACTGATGGATCCTATACTTCTTCGTAGTCTTTTACGCCCTCCAGAGGCCTTTTCGGGAGAGCTTTCCGGCTTTCTCAAGAGCTGGCGGCAGGCGGCCCCAGACCCGGAGCGCCCCATCGATGCGGCCATCCGGGGCGGTCTCCGAGCTGATCGACTGGGTTTTGCTTTTGCGGCTGGCTATCGCTCCGCCCTTGCGGCTCTGCTTCCGAACGGAGAGAACATCGCCAGCCTCTGTATCACCGAGGCCGAGGGCGGCCATCCCCGCGCAATCCGCACCCGCCTGGAGAATCGGGATGGGAGGCTGCTGCTGAATGGGGAAAAATTATGGTCTACTTTGGCAGAGAGCGGGGAGTACCTTGCCGTTCTGGCTTCGGCGGGCTGGAAGGAGGATCGGAACATCCTGGTGTTGCTGCGGGTGCCGGTTGGGGCACCGGGGCTTCACCTGGAGCCCCTCGCTGAGCTTCCCTTTGCGCCGGAGATCGGCCACTATCGGGTGGCGTTTGTGGACGTTCAGGTGCCTTTATACTCGGTTTTTATGGGTGACGCCTATGCGCTCTACGTCAAGCCCTTCCGGACGGTAGAGGACATTTTTGTATCGACGGCTACCATTGCGATGTTGCTGGGAAGGGGGCAGGGCTGGCCCGAGGATTTTCGGCAACGTCTGTTGAGCCTCCTCCTGGTTTTCCGGCAGCTTTCGGAGCTGCCTCCCGACGATCCGGGGCTGCACATTGCCCTGGCCGGGGTGCAGGCCCAGCTTCAGGAGATCCTCCGGGGGGCGGACTGGTCGGTGTTCCCGCCGGAAGAGGCCACACGTTGGTTTCGCGATGTGCCCTTGTTGGGCGTTGCGGCGAAGGCACGCAAATTGCGGCTGGAACGGGCGCGGGAGCGGGTCGGACCGGGGCTGCCCTAGCGCTGGGAGGGAGGAAATGGGAGGCCGAGAGGAGGGGTAGCCTGGACGTCTGCAGCCTTTTTTCGGCGATCGATGCACCGGGGACCATGGCGGGTTAGGCACTTGCAGGAGTCTATCCTATGGCCGACGGCAGTGTTATTGTTCTTCCTTCTGGCCGTACAGTAACGGTGGAGGCTGCGAGCGAGACCATCCGCGTGACCTCGCCGACGGGTACCGTGGAGCTGATGTTGCGCCTGACGCCCGAGGGGCCGATGTTGGTGGCGACCGGCTCGCTGCAGCTCTCGGTACCGGAGCAGCTGAGCCTGGAGACGGGCTCGCTGAAGGTCCACAGCCGGGGGGACATGGACTTCAAAGCCGATGGCGAAGTCCGTATTGAAGGCACGATGATCCACCTGAATTGAGGTACCCATGCCCGCAGCCGCTCGCGTCGGGGATATGGCCAAGCAGGACGCTCCCCACTGCCACACGCCACACGGACCTGCCGGTCCGATCCCCCATCCCACCCTGCCTCTGACCATCACCGGTCCGGGGGCTGCTACGGTGATGATCGGAAAAAAACCGGCGGCGATTCTGGGAGATCAAACCACCCCCTGCACCCTGCCCGGATGTGCGCCGGGTGGTCCAGGGGTGATCATGAAGGGATCCGCCACGGTGATGATAACCAAAAAACCGGCGGCCCGGGTGAATGATATCACTCAGCATGCTTCCTGCGTTGCGCCCATTCCCTCTCCGGTCGGAAAAATCCTGCCGCCAGGTTGCCCCACCGTCAACATCGGTGGCTGATGCGCCTTGGGCATTTTGACGCACTAAAGCCGATCTGTCCGGCCTGTCGGATCAATGGGCAGCAGGAGGCGCTGCGGATCGAGGAAGTTCTTTTGGAGGAGGGAGGACATATCCTCCAGGCGCGCATTTTATGTGCTGCCTGTTTTCGCGAATTCCCGGTCATCGACGGGATTCCCATCCTCCTTCCCGATGTGCGTGGCTACATCCAGCAGAATGCGCTGGCACTCTTGATGCGTCAAGACTTGGGGGCGCCGCTGCGCTCCCTGGTCGGGGACTGCCTGGGGCCTACCGGTCCCTATGAGCAGGCGCGGCTCTATCTCTCCTCCTATGCCGACGAACACTGGGGAGATTTGGAGCCTGGAAGCTCTCTTTGTGTGGGATCTGTTCAGAGAGTGATGGGGGTGGGGTTGGAGCTGGCGGGGCCGGTTTCAGGGCCACGCCTGGATCTGGGCTGCTCGCTGGGGCGCACCACCTTTTTATCGGCCTCTCAGACGGAGGATCTCTGTCTGGGTGTGGATCTGAACTTTTCGATGCTCTCCACGGCGGGGCGGATCCTGCGCGGGGGAGAGGTGGCCTATGATCGGCGTCGTCTGGGGATCGTCTACGATCCGGTGCGTTTTGGGGTGACGATGCCGGGGGCGGAGCGTGTGGATTTCTGGTTGGCCGATGCGGCCACCCCACCTTTTGCCGATGGCAGTTTTTCGGTGGTCAGCAGCTTGAACCTGATCGATTGCCTACCCTCCCCGGCGGGGCATCCCGAGGTGCTAGCCCAGCTCCTTCGACCCGGCGGGCGGGCAATTCTGTGTACCCCCTTCGACTGGGCGCCCCATGCCACAGCGATTGAGGGCTGGCTGGGCGGGCACTCCCAGCGTGGCCCGGATCGCGGGGCCAGTGAGCCGGTGTTGCGGAATCTTTTGATACAGGCGGGTTTTTCTACGGTGGCGCTGCACGACCGCGTACCCTGGAGCATCCGCTTGCATGCCCGTTCTTCGATGTCCTATGAGGTGGAGCTGTGGGTGGGGGAGCGGGCTTAGGCCCGGCCCCCTCACTGCACCTTCTCCCCCCCCGCTGCGGCAGCCGCACCGGCGGCTGGCGCAGTAGGTGACACCACGGCGAGGGCCGCCACGGCACGCAGGGTGTTCTGGGCCGCTTCGGTGATGGTGGCGGGGTTCCAGGGACATCCGGGGGTGGGGCTGAGGCTCAGGGCTTTGGTCTCTGCGGCGATCTCCGAAATGGGAGGCAACAACGGCGCGCCAGGAGTGGCGGATCCGGAGGCGTTCAGTTGTGCTTCCAGCAGCTCCGCAACACATTTGGGTGCTTCAGAATTCAGAGCACCTTCGGCGGGGGAGCCGAGCTGGTTGTAGGCGCCGACCAGAGTCAGGGCCCAAACCTGTGATTCTGAGGGGTTCACCGTGGGCCGCCCACGCGCGTCGAAGGTCAACATCGCCTGTTGGACCTGCCGATCGGCCACCGCGAGGGTCTGCAGCGACCACCGGGGGTACACACGGGGCTCTCCGCCACCTTGTAGCGCCGGATCCTCCACACCAAACTCTTTGGACATCCGCTCGGACAGGCCCCAGCGTCCCACCAGCTCCACACCATTCCGCGTCAGCCGGCTTCCTGCATCCGGACACAACGCTTCGGGGTCGGGACTCCACAGCAGCAGGTACCGGGGCAGATCGGTAGAAAGTAGACCTTCCAGGCCCATACACCCCTCGGCGGCCTGCGCTTCGGGCACTTTGTCCATGGCGGCCACGATCGCGTCGATCAGCGTTGGACGACTATTTTCGTCGATCTTCCGCGTGCTTTCTGCCCCGAACAGGCCGCCACCCACCTCGATGGCGACGCCCACGGCCGAGCTTGCGGACAGGGCCGACTCTGCCGCCAATCTTTTGGCTTCATCCTCGTTTCCAAGCTTTTTGACCAGCACCTGCCGCTCGGCGAGGCAGGCCTGCTCTCCCTGCAGCGACGCCTCCCGCGCCTGCCCGGCTCTTGCGGCCATCTCTTTGGCTTTCGAGGCTTCAGTGGCGGCTTCTTCCGCTCTTGCATACTCCCGATACCAGACGGCACCCGCGGCGGCCAGAAAGAACAACCCGGTCACCAGGAAGCGGGTGGTGGTGGCCGACAGCCCGAGTCGCTTCCCAAAGTCTTTCAGCCCGTCCTTCAGGGCTTTTTCGGCGTTCCTCGCCAGCGAGCTGGCACCGGGGATCCGCCACAGGGTGGCTCTCTGGGTGGCCAGCTGGGCGGCGGATTTGTTGCCAGACGCGGTGGCGGCCATCGCGTCGCTTCCTCCTCCCCCCTGCAACTGCAGCACAAAATCAAAGCGCCGGTAGGCGGAGGCAGCTACCTCCACCTTTGTGCCCGGTCGGATCTCTCCGTTTCTTGTGGCGCGGCTCCGTCGATCAGTTCTCGCCAGCTCTACCGTGACTTTTCGCCCGATGGCACGCACCTGGAATAGATGCCCCGTTCGCGATGCCGAGGGCACCACCTCCAGCTCCATCACCAGCACCGACTGGGGCGGCGGGTCCACCCCGACCGGACGCAACACGGTTGCGCGCAGCCCGCTGTCGGACTCCACCACGTCTTCCAGCAGGTAGATGCCGAAGATATCGCCTTCATCTACCGCGAGTGTGACAACGGCTGGGCGTCGGTTCCCCTCGACGCACTTGACCAGCATCATCGCCCACCCCCCGGCATCTGCATTCCGGTATTCACCACCGGCTTCACCGACGGTGCCAACAGCGGCCCGGCCCCCAGGCTGACCTGAACGGCCAGCGTCCAGTCTTCCGTGATCGGCAGCAGTGCAAAGAGCTGATCCTGCGGTGCTTTCAGCCGCGCGCAGAGCGAGAGCAAACGGGCCTGCTGATCGGTCGGAAGTACCGTCGCCAGGGCTTCGGCAAGCCCCAGCACGTTCTCAGCCATCGGCAACGGCGGAAGTGTTACCTTTATGGTTCTCTCCATATAGGCACCCACCGCGAGGACCCCGTAGGCCTGCATGGTGTTTACAGAGATGTCTCCTTCGACTGACGTGGTGTACTTCATCACCGCCAGCATCGAGGGCCGCCACTCCAAGGAGGGCAGCCGCGCCATTTTCCGTCCGTCCCGCGTGAAAAGCCAGCTTTCCGTGCCTTCCACCTCGCCCTGAGTGGCATACCAGTCGCGCACCGGCCCGGGCATGTTCTCCAGCGGCATCACCGTGGTCAGATGTTCCGGTCTTGTGCCTTTCCCCTCTACTTTGGGAAAAACCAGCTCCAGACCGTGGGTCATCAAACGACCCACCTCGGGCCAGGGCTCGGGCACCCCGATGTTCCCCTCTCCCCGACCCAACAGCGAGATGGTTGCGCCGGGCTCCGAGGCAGGCTTGGGGAAAGGTGCCAGTTTGTCCGCCTCGATTTTGACGCGAGACGGAGAGTCCGGGTCATCCACCCGGATGTCGCCCAGCCCCGCGGAGATCAACAGTCCATTGGCCCAGGCCCGCAGCTCCCGGTCCACGGCGGCGATGGTTTCAGCAGCATTCTGGTAGGGGTTCAATTCGCCTCCGGGAGCTTGGCGGGTGCCGACAATCTGATCTCCGTCCGTACCCCGACCACCACAGACCAGCTATGATCCAGGCTCAAATGTACGGTACCTTCCTCGGGTTGTACAGGAAGGAAGCTGTATTGTCCGCCCAGGTAGGGCCCCAATAACAGCGAGGGATGGTAGGGGGTCAGCCCCGAGAGCGGACCCTTTCCGCGCACCGATGCGGCCAGCCAGCCGTCCAGCACCGCCGTTCCCTCCAGGCCGTTGAAGCCGGGTCCAATCAAAAGCCCGGTTCGAATGCCATATTCCACTCGGCCCAGGCGGCTGCGCCCATCCGAGCGGTCCGCACCCCAGGGGGAGCCGTTCCAACCTGTCCACAGTCCGGGTGGCGGGGGTGCTACCCGAAAGCCGACGATCAACCCGGCCTGCGGCCGCAAGGTCGTAGAAAAAAGCACCGGCTGTTCTGGGTAGGCCACCGAGGGACCCTTGGGCGCGATGTCCAGCCGTACCGAGATTCCGCCTTCTACGCCCAATCGGGGCTGATCCAACAGCCAGAAGGTGGACAGCGCATGCATCTCAAAACCCAGCGCCTGCGAGTACACCGCCTCCATCGGATCGGGACAGGGGGCCACCACATCGTAGTCGGACTCTTTATTGTTGCAGCCCGACCAGGTGGCACGCAGGGGGGTGAGCGAAAAGCCACCGCCCATACGCCAGTCTTGCGTGGTTACCCGCTTCCAACGTGGGATCTCCACCTCCGTGGACACCGACACGCCCGGCTTGTAGGCCGGGGCCACCCCATAGGGATCCTCCCGTCGCTCGATGGGCCACCAGGTTGCCCAGCCCGCGCTGGCCACACGCCCGCCCCCGTGCACATGCCTTTGTGTGCGGCGATAGGGCGTTCTGGGGGCTACATCGCCTAACCCAGGCAAATCCTTACGCCCTCGGGTACTGTCGAAGGTGAAGAGCAGGAGGCCCTGGCTCTGGGCGGCCTTCCTCCACAGCTCCCGGTGGACCACCTGCCGAAGGTAGCGCACCCCGTCGCTGACGGGCTCGGCCACCAGCGAAAAAGCCTCCTGTGCTCCTGGCGCTTTGACCAGTCCCCCGATGGCGTCCGGCGTGATCGGTCCGGACACCACCGCGGCCGCTCCCTGGGCCTGCCCGGCCGCACCCTGCGCCCCGGCGGCACCGGCGCTGAGATCTCCCATCGCCTCTTCGGCAGATTTTTCCTCTTTTTCAGGCTTCCACCGCTCTTTTCCCTTGAGATCGCGGTGATAGACAGGGCGGGTGGGGCGCAGCTCCCCCGACAACATGGCGCCGCGTACCAAGGTGGGGACAATTGGCGTGGGGGCAAGCACCATATCCTCACAGATGGGTGCGGTACGGGCGCCCAGCCTACCCTCGCGGGGGTACCACAGCACATGCCAACCTGCCCACACCCGCCAGCGGATTCGGTACAAAGCCTGCGGGCTTTCCTCGGTGCTGCCCTCGGCCTTCACATTGGGCAGCCCGACCAGCCGGGTCACCCGGGGCAGGCTGCTCTGTGGGTCGTCCACCAGCACAAAGGGTAATTTTTCGCGCAGCTCCCAGAGGATCTGCCCAGCAAGCCAGTTTTCCCGCAACTCGGGCGCCAGATCGCTGGGGATTTTCACATCTGTAGCGGCGACTACAAGATCAAGGTTCACGGCGCTGATGCTTGGTTCTTTGAGGGCGGCGGGCGCATCCAGCGTGGTGCAGATGGACATGGGATCCACCGCGTTGATGCCCTGCTCCACCGGCCGGGCGAAGGATCCGTGGCCGGACAAGGTACTGGCCCACTGCTCGGTAGAATTCTTGACGATCTCCTCCGGGTTTCGCAGGGTGAGCGGATCCAGGCCCGAGGCCACCGCTTCGGTCAGCTGGTCCAACAGGATCCAGGTCTGGTAGCGATCCTGCTGGGCAGGCGTCATCTTTTTCTGTACCAACAGCGCAAGGCCGGTACGCATGATCTCCGGGTAGTGGGGCCCCGGATCGTTGTTGCTCAGGTTCTGCCGTAGCCACTCTTCCAGCTGGTGTGGATCCTGGACCGGCACATCTCCGGCGCCCTTCCTCAACAAGTCGCGAACCGCATCCGTGGCCCGGCCCTGCCACTCCTGCTGGAAGGCCAGGTCCCCGTAGGCGGGAATCAGCAGGTCCAGCCAGCGTTCCACCAGATCTACTGGTAGGCTTTCGTAGCGAAGATCCTTGATGCCTTCGACTACAAATGCACTTCCTTCCGTACGAGCCATCAGCGCTTCGCTGGTGTCGGTCTGGCCCTTGGCGGCGGCCACCAGATTGCGCGAGCGCCCAGAGCTGGCCCCGTTGTCCGCGGGGGGTACATTCATGGCGGACAAGGTGGTGAAAACACGCATCTGGTTCGCAGTGTAGTCCCGCATACCATAGCGCAAAACATCGCTTCCAACCTGGTGATAGAAGCGGTCAAAGGAATCTTCGGAGGCGCGGACAAATTCCTCCCAGCTACCGCTGTTCAGCGGCACCTGCAGCGTTCCGCGCCAATTGGCAGGGAGCTGGGTCAGAGGGGTCTCGCCGCCCAGGCGTTTAAGAACATCCTCCAGCCGCTCGGCGGAGACGGAAAAGGCGGCGAGTGGGCGGAGGATGAAGCCCTCGGCCGTCTCCGGCCCCCGGTAGGGGTAGACCTGCTCGAAAAAAGGACCGGCAAAGTTGGGGTCCGCGTCCATCATGTCGTAGTTATAGGGGCGCCCGTCGTAGCCAAGGCGGTTGGCAAAACGTCCCTGCAACAGGGTGATATCGGGACAATCTGCAGGGTCCTCGCAGAGTTTTTTAGCATCCGCGGGGGCGTCTTTGGGAACCACGGGGCCTGCCATACGCACCGGCCGGAACAGCCCGGGTCGATCTTCCAGACCCCACTCGGCCTGATCCAGCCACAGGCTGCGATCCGGGACGGCAATGGTGCCGGACGAAGGTCGATCGTTGGCCTTCGAGGGCTTGGCCGCATCCCAGGTGCCCGCCGCGGGGGGCGGCGATAGGTAGCCGTCCACGCCCATCGTCGTCATTACGACATCATTAGGTCGGCGCCAGCGATGGGAGAGGCCGGACCATAAACCCTGGTATAAGGAAGAGATATTTCGGAGCATACTCACCTGCTCCGGCGTGGACTTCTGCTTCTCCCAAAGCCAGTCCATTCCGCTGAACTCTACCCGCTCCAGGCAGTCTCCGTACCGGGCCTCCAGCGCCGGACAGTCCAGGATCTGCCGCTGGTCCTCATCCAGGATCGCGTCCTGGAAAGAAAGGACGGCAAGGGTGGGGGAACTAGGCTTTGGAGCTGCCGCTTCTTCAGGGGCAGCCTCTTGGGCCAGGACGTTGAAAATCAGGGTGAGCATCAAGGCTGCCTGTTCTTCCAGGTGTTTCTGAGCAGATCGAGCTGACGACGGATCTCCGTCATCAGCACCCGGGCTTCGTCGCTGGAGGTGGTAAGGTCCCGGAGCACTTCTAACAGCTCGCCCTCACGCGGGGGCAACTGCGAAGGCGGGGCTTTGGGTGGGACTTTTTTTGCTTCGGCCTGCCAGCGGCGCCCATCCCACCAGTAGCGGTCTTTTTCGGTCTTCACCGGCACCCAACTCTGACCATCCCAGGTGTGTTTTCCATCACGCGGGGGGGGG
>CAITDR010000110.1 GCA_903891165.1 uncultured Pseudomonadota bacterium | reverse complement strand
GATCCCGGTGGGCCTTCAGATTGGACGGATCCCCTGAATGATTGGACCCACCTCAGCTCTTACTCGAACCTCTCTAATGACACGTCAAATGTAAACTATTTTGACGGGGATGGCTCCCGCTTGAACCGGAGTGCCGCCGGAGAGGGCCAGGCGAGCTGGTGTCCGGGCGGAGAGATCGTCTCGGCCACCGCCACCGTGTACGCCTGGCCGCAGGAGGCGGAGCCGCCCTTCGCCATGGCCTCCTCCACCGACGGAAACAGTTGGAATGACCTACCCTTTGTGGTCACCGACCTGGGCGGAGACTGGCGTAAGCTGCGCCTGACCGCCACCTCGCTCCCATCCGATACGATTTGTGTACGGGTACGGGTATTGGACCATAGTGGAGAGGTCTGGAACCCACAGATCGGGCAGATGGACCTGGAGCTGCGCTGATGGGGCCTCCGACTGGCGAAGGACGCTCCCCCCTTCAGTCTGGCTGAAAGAGGAAGTTGGGACCCAAAAAAGCCATATTGGCCGATGTCCCGGCGTTGGTCACCTCCGGATAGGAAAGCCAGGCCCCCGCATGGTAGGCCGCGCCGGTGTAGCTGAGTCCCGTCGCCTCGCTCCCAAGCACGCCATTGGCATAACGATCGTAGTCCCAGCTCCAGGTCTGCAGCCCAATCCGGTAGTCACCGGGAGCCAATCTCAGCTCTTCAATGGCGGTGTAGCCGAAGAAATTACGGTAGCTGGTGGGCTGCTCGGACCAGGCGGGAACGTCGCCTTGCGCAATCATCTGGCCGCTGCTATCCCAGATGGCCCAGGGGGCAGAAGTGTAGAGGTAGCCATCCGCCGTGAAGCTGCCCATGTCGGTGATACGCAGCGGAAGGTCCACATGGAAGGTCCAACCGACGGTGAAGTCGCCGTCATAGTCCAGGCGGTAGCTGTCGATCTGCAGAGCAGCGGAGGGGGCGGGAGAGATCGGCAGTCCCAGGAGCGCCTCGGCAAAACGTTGGCCCAGCACACGCTCCGAGGGACCATCATAGTGCCAGGGATCCCGCACATTTCTGGGAAGATCCAGCGTTTCCACCACCTGAACAGCCGGGTCCGCGTCGGCCACCGCCTGCTGCGCCGCACGCACCTCCTCGCTCCAGGTGCAAAGCTGCTCGCAGGCGATCAGGCCCAGCACCACGGGCAGCTCCGCCTCCCCCGTTTCCTCCCGTACCCGACGGATCAGGCGGGTCAGATTATTGTCATAGGATGCCGCCCAGTCCGGTGAGCCGGCGTCGGACTCCCCCTGCATCCACACAAAACCCGCCCACTTCCAGGGTCGCCCACGGGCGTCCAAATCTGTTGCGGCTGCATGAAGTTCGCTCTCCAGCCCCGCCCAGCCCTGGCCCACATCGGTGGCTCCCGTCGTCTCCCCCGGATACCAGAAGGTGGCCAGATCGGTACCAGAAACCGCATGTTTTACCAGGGCCACCTCGCGCCCCTCTGCGGCAAGGCGGGCGCCAAAAGCCACCTCCGGTCCCACATAGGCGCTTCCGCCGGTGCTGTCGGGGGTCAACGGTCCCGGAACCGCTCCCCGATACAGGATCACCCCGGCCTGCGGCAGCCGCAGCGACGGCGGAAGCCCGCTTACATAGCCGTAACCGTCCATATTGGACTGTCCGGCCAGCAGGTAGACCTCCAGCGGTGCCACCGGCTCGCCGGTATCGCTATCGCTGTCGCCCTCCGGGCTGTCCGGGATCTTACTCTCTTCAACGGGATCTTTTTCGCTATCTGCCACACATTGCGTCGCGACCACATGGGTGCCCGGACCACAGGTGAGTGGGGTACAGGCGAAGAGGAAGAGGAACATGCGGTGGGACTCCGAGGGGAGGCTAACGGTTTCGGGTGGGGCGGGCATGCCCTTTGACGAACGGCCCCTTTTCCCCTACACTGCTTGCCCACGTCAACCCGGATGGCTTCCCCGATGCACAGCAGCGACAACAGCGGTCTCCCCTCCCCCATGACCGGCCCAGAGATGGTGCAGCTCTGCCTGGATCATACGCTCTATTCCTGGTCTAAAGCCGATGGTCTGGCACCCACGCCGGTGTCGCGCGCCGAAGGTATCTACTTCTGGACCCCCGAGGGCAAGCGCTATGTGGACTGGAATTCCCAGCTCATGAGCGTCAATATCGGCCATGCGCACCCCAAGGTGATCGCAGCGATGAAGGCCCAGCTCGATGAGCTGATTTTTGTACATCCGGGCACCGCCACCGCACCACGGGCGCGGCTGGGCAAGTTGATGTCCGAGCTGAGTCCGGGCGATATCGACTGCTTTTTCTATACCCTGGGCGGGGCTGAGGCCAACGAGAATGCCGTCCGTGCGGCGCGCCTCTACACCAAACGCCACAAAGTGATGAGCTTCTACCGGAGCTATCACGGGGGCACCAACCTGACCGTGGCCCTGACCGGCGACCCGCGGCGGTGGGCCAACGAGCCCGCGCCGCCGGGGGTGGTCCACGCGCACGGCCCCTACCCCTGGGGTTTTGACTTCGGCAAGACCGACGCGGAAGTCTGCGCCAACCACCTCCGCTATCTGGAGGACACCATCGCGATGGAGGGTCCGGAGACCCTGGCCGCTGTCCTGATCGAGCCGGTGACCGGCACCAACGGCATCCTGATTCCGCCGGCGGGCTGGCTGAAGGGTCTGCGCGCCCTCTGTGACCGGCACGGCATCCTGCTGATCTGCGACGAGGTGATGGCGGGTTATGGCCGAACCGGCCGATGGTATGCTTTTGAGCATGGGGATATTATTCCCGATATTGTCACCAT
>CAITDR010000109.1 GCA_903891165.1 uncultured Pseudomonadota bacterium | reverse complement strand
GTAGAGCACCGAGAGATCGACCGGGGTGGCCGCGTCGATGTCCGCCAGCGGTTGTTCGGCGTCAAAGCGGCGTCCGGCGTGGCTCCGGGGGGAGGGGATAAGGAATTCGAACGCCTCATCGTAGCCCACCCCTCCCATCCCTGTCCACGCCCGGCTCCCCACTGCCGCCCCCGATCTCACGCCGATTTCTACCCTTTTTCCCACCCCGGGCACCACTCCCCCCGGTCCCGCGTCGCGACACCATCCGGTCCCCCCTCACGGCACACCTTTGCGGCGGCCCCGTTGCAGCAGGTCAGGAAGGCCGCTCGGTCTGCCTTGAATCCGCGGTTGCTCACAGCCGCTTCGCCCGGCGCTCCGTGGCCTGGTCTGCCGGCTCTGCTCGGGGGCGCGGCACCACCGGCAATGCCGTTTTCCGGCAAGCACGCCCCGGTAGAGAATTGGATGGACCTTCGGAGGAGGGAGTATCGCCACTGCTACGCAGACGTATAGAACATCTGGGAGTTTTCGTTTTGCGTAATCGAAACGATCCCGGAACAGCGGAGAAAGGCAGGGATGAATCGGAGGATCGACCTGCCGGAGCTGACCGTGGAGCAGGTGCGGCGGAAGGGGGGCATGGGTCCAGGGGTGCGCGTGGCGATCTGGGCCTTCCGGGGCGGTGTTTGGCAGCGGACGGAGCCGGTGGACGCGGCGGAGGTGGAGTGGGATCGGCTGCTTGGGGAGGACCGGGTGGAGGTGGAGCAGGCGGGGCCGGCGGGGTGGGAGCCGAAATACCTGGTCCAGGCTTGTCAAGACCGAGGAAAAAAGCTGCTGTCAGGTCCTTGACGCTATCCCGCTGACGAGGACCTGACGGAAGGGATGGACGATGTTCGTCAGACCGTCGCTCGGGTCGAAGTCCAACGCCCGGAATTTCCTGGCACGGTTTCTGCATGCGCCGGCCGGCCATGCTGTTGGACCTGCGAGCGGCCGCCCACGACACAATTCTTTCCGTGGACGTTTTTTGTAAGGGTCGTGGTTTTTGTCCCCGATGTGGTGGCCGAAGAATGGCAGAACACGCTGCCCATTGGATAGATCGAGTGATCCCACAGGTTCCAACGAGACAATGGGTGCTGACGGTTCCGTGGGGACGACGCTGGTTGCTGGCGAGAACGCCGGTCCTTCTGACGGGCGTTCATCGTATTGCAATGCGGATCATCGAACGGTGGTACGCCCGCGAGGCGAATGCAGCCAAGGAAGGGAGAACCGGATCCGTCACGGTGGTACAACGTTTTGGCTCGGATATCCGACTGAATCTCCACTTCCATTCGCTATTTTTGGATGGTGTTTACTGTAGAAAAGCGAACGGCCAGCTGAAGTTCCGACCGGTGGTGCCGCACACCGAAGATGTGGAACGTCTGGTAGTTTCGATTGCGGAGTCCTGCGAAAAATGGCTGGCGAAACAGGGATATGGCGAGGAGGCAGAGACGCAGGGGGAAGACGACGCGCAGGCGGTGATCCAGGCGGCGGCCCTGGCGGGAAAGGCAGCGCTGGGGGCGCGGGCTGGAAAGAGGGCACGAAGAATTCAGGTGTTGGGTGGCCGGGAAGTGGAGCTTCCGCCAAGATGTGCCTCCTTTGAGGGCTACAATCTCCATGCAGGGGTCGGGATTCAGGCGGCCAACAGGATCGGGTTAGAGCAATTGTGCAGGTATATGCTGCGTCCACCGTTAGCGAAGTCGAGGCTGGAGCGTCAAGCGGACGGAAGCCTGGCGATGACGCTGAAGCGAAAATGGAGCGATGGAACGACAGGAATCGTATTTTCACCCATGGAATTTGTGGAGCGCCTTGTGGCGATCGTTCCTCCTCCGAGGGTCCATCAGATTCTCTACCGGGGCGTGCTTGCCGGAAATTCTGCATTGCGAAAGGCGGTTGTGCCGCGCCCCCGAGAAGAGCCGGCAGACGAGGCCGCGGACCGCCGGGCGAAGCGGCTGTGCACAGCCGCGGATTCACTGGGAGACCGAGCGACCTTCCTGGCATGACCTGCTGCAACGGGTGTTTGGGGTGGACGGGTTTCAGTGCCCGATGTGTGGAGGACGCCTGACGTTGCGATGCATCGTCGAGAGTTCGGCATTGCATCGAAGATTCTGAAGGGAAGCACAAGGCGACAGGGCCGCCGTAAGGGGGACGTGTGCGCGAAGACCGGATGGCGTAGCGACGCGGGACCGGGGGGAGACGTGTGCCCGGGGTGGGAAAAAGGGTGGAATTTGGAAGGAGATCGGGAGCGGCGAAGGGGCCCCGGGCGTTGACGGGGGTGGTAGGGGTGGGCTACGATGCGTGGATGAGCGGTTCGAATTTCCTTCTATGAGGCGGCCCCCGTTGTCAAGTGGACTATGTCAGGACCTACCCCAAAACGCCTGAGCCCCTCGGGCGGCCGGAGACCCGCAGAAGTGTATCTTCACGTTTTACAAACGCGGCCAACC
>CAITDR010000108.1 GCA_903891165.1 uncultured Pseudomonadota bacterium | reverse complement strand
CGCTTTGGCTTCCTCCTTTTTTTGCTCAGGCTATCCAGGCGACGGGGGCACCGGCTTGGACGGAGGCGCCATCGGCCACCGCGTAGCGTTGCAGCTTTCCAGCAACCCCAGCTTTGACCGGTGTAAAAGTCTTCATCACCTCGATGAGCCCGATGGTGGTGTGCGCCTCGACCTGCTGGCCTTCCAACACAAAATAGGGATCGCGTGGCGAGGCACGGCGCCAGAAGGTGCCGTCGGTGGCGACCGAGACGGCGGAGAGCCCCTCGGAGTCGGTGGCGGTCAGGGCCGCTGCAACCTCCACCTGCACCTGTTTCTGGCTTTGCCGGCTGCCCCGCGCCAACAATTCCAGGTCGTGCAGGCTCCAGATCCGCGGGTTTCGCACCGGCCGAGGGGTTTGCCACACGGCCTCCACGGCGGCCACCAGGTAGTCTCGCAGCCGGTGCAGCGGCACCACCTCGTCGGTGTCCATCCGCGCGGCGGCGCTCACCGGATCCATGTCCGCCTCGATGCGTGCCGCCGTATCTTCCATGGCTTTCTGGATCTTCTCGCGCTCCACCGGGTCGGTGGCGGCGATTTCAAAATCGTCGTCCAGCTTGGTATTGAAGGCGGCGATTGCCAGTGTTCTTCCTTCCATCACCGCAAGACGGGTCAACGTAGTGGACAGTTGAAGCACCGGCTCGTAGGGCAGCCCGGCCATCGCGTAGTAGCCGGCCCCCGATGCTTTGCGCATCAGCACGGTGATCATCGGCACGCGGTTGGTGCTGTTGGTGTAGATCAGCGAGCTTCCATAGCCTAAAAGACCCAGGGCTTCGGCTTCAACACCGATGTCGAAGCCGGCGATGTCCTGGAGCCAGAGGACGGGCAGGCCATCTTCGTTGCAGGTACGGGAGAAGGCGCTGATCTTGGCGATGCCTTGCTGGTAGAGGATGCCGCCCGCGCGCATCCGTCCGGGCTCGTCGGGATGTTCGGTGGGCAGCAGGTTGTTGGCGATGATCCCACAATAGAGCCCGCCGATGCGCGCCACACCGGTGATCATCTCCCGGCCACGATCGGCAAGGACCTCGTGGAAGAGGGAGTCGTCCACCAGTCTTGCGATCACCTCGCGCATGTCGTAGGCCATCCGGTGATCGACGGGGAGGACCGAGGCAAGTTCGCTGGGATCAAAGCGCGGAGGTGCAACCTCTACCCCGGCCCGGTAGAAGGGGGCGGCCGAGCTGGGAAGACGGGCGATCTCGCGGCGGATCATCGTGATTGCGGTGGGATCGTCGGGCACCCGCTCGTCGGCGCAGGCGGACTGGTGTACGTGGACTTCGGGCCCGCCGATGTCCAGGCTGGTGAGCTTCAGGGATTTGGCGCCGCGAATCAGCGCTGCCCCCGCGATCACCATGTAGGCGCTCTCGGTCATGTAGACGCGGTCGGAGATGATCGGCATGTAGCCGCCGCCCGCAATACAGTCCCCAAAAACCCCGGCGATCTGCGGCACGCCCGAGGCGGCCAGCAGGCTGTTCATCCGGAAGATGTGCCCGGCGCCGGTGCGCCCGGGGAAGGCCAGGGCCTGCTCGGGAAGGAAGAGGCCGGAGCAATCCACCAGGTAGATCACCGGTAGTTTGAGGCGCAGCGCCAATTGTTGAGCACGCTCAATTTTTTCGGGAGAGAGCGGCCACCAGGATCCACTGGCGACGGTGTTGTCGTTGGCGATCACCACCACCCGACGGCCTTCCACCGTCGCGATGCCATTCACCACACCAGCACCCGGTGCCAGCTTTTTGCTCCCTTTGAAGCTGCGACCCCAATTGACCAAGCTGTTGAAAGGCAGAAATTCGGTGCCCGGATCGATGAGCAATTGAATACGCTCAAAGGTGGTCAGCTTGCCCTTTTCGTGCACGCGGGTGACATATTCTTCACCCCAGCCCGCCTCCACTTCGTCGATTTTGGCGCGCAGGGCCGTTTCGCGGGTGGCGATGGCGGCCTGGTTTTCGGAAGGCAGGCCCACATCCAACAGGGGCTTGCCGATGGGGCGCAGCGGCAGGTGTGCCATGGGGTGCCTCAGAGACCGAGGAAGCGGGTGTCGTAGTCGCCGGAGAGAAAGCGGGGATCCGCCAGGATCTTCCGGTGCAGAGCGATGGTGGTGGGCACCCCTTCGATCCGGGTGGCCCCCAATGCGGCCTCCATCCGCGCGATGGCGGCGGGCCGGTTCTCAGCATGAACCACCAGCTTGGCCACCATGGAGTCATAGTTGGGGGGGATCGTGTCCCCTTCCCGAAGGTGGGTCTCCACCCGGATGCCCTCGCCGGTGGGGAAGGACAGACGATGCACGGTACCGGGTGCCGGTCGGAAGTCTTTTTCTGGATCCTCGGCGTTGATGCGGCACTCAATGGCATGGCCACGCCGAACGAAGTCGGGCTTGACCACCTCGTTGCAGGCCACACGCAGCTGCAATTCCACAAGATCCAGGCCGGTAACCATCTCGGTGACCGGGTGCTCCACCTGGAGGCGGTTGTTCATCTCCAGGAAATACAGCCCGCCGTCCGGGGCGCGAAGCATCTCGACCGTACCGGCGTTGGCATAGCCCGCATTCCGGCATGCACGCTGGATAGCTTCGGTCAGCATTGCACGGGTGGCATCGTCCAGCACCGGCGACGGGCTCTCCTCCAACAACTTCTGGTGGCGACGCTGGATCGAACACTCCCGCTCGCCCAACACCGTCACATTTCCGAAATTGTCTGCCATCACCTGGAACTCGATATGGCGCCCCGCCTCTACATACTTTTCCACAAAGAGCCCACCATCGCCAAAAGCCGCCTCGGACTCGGCGCTGGCCTGGGCGTAGGCCGCCTCCAGCTCGTCGGGGTGGTAGACCCGCCGCATGCCGCGTCCTCCTCCCCCGGAGCGCGCCTTCAAGAGCACCGGATAGCCAGCTTCCGCCGCCATGATCCGTGCTTCCTCCAGGCTGACTATCCCCTCGGAACCCGGCAACACCGGCACCCCGCCGGAGCGCATGGTCCGTCGGGAGGCTACTTTGTTTCCGAGGCGGCGCATCGCTGCGGGAGAGGGACCGACAAAGCGGATGCCCTCCGACGCACAGCGGGTGGCAAAAAGGGCGTTCTCCGCCAGAAAACCCCAGCCGGGGTGCAGGGCCGCGCAGGCATGTTTTTTGGCCGCCGCAATCACCGCATCCATGTCCAGGTAGGTGTCGCGCGGGGCCGAACCCGGCAGCCGCGCCACCTCCACCTCGGCAAGCCACTGGGCGGATGCATCAGCATCCGAGGCCAGGACCACGGGCGTAATGCCCATACGCCGACAGGTGCGCACCACTCGCGCAGCAACCTCACCCCGATTGGCCACCAGGAGGCGCCGAAACATCAGCCGCCCAGGGCTTTGGTGATCAGCGCCCGGGCCAGACCCGCGTCCACGTCGTCCTTGTGGGACTTCATCAACAGGCCCATTACCTTCCCCATCTCCTTGGCGGTGGTTGCGCCCGAAGCCGCGACGGCCTCCTGCACCCACACCAGCGTCTGCGCTTCGTCCGCCACCTTGGGCAGGTAGCTCTCGATGATGGCCAGCTCGGCCCGCTCCGCCTCGGCCAGATCCTCGCGACCACCCTTGACGTAGGAGTCAATGGAGTCGATACGCTGCTTTTTCATGGTCTTGAGCCGGTCGAGGCAGCGTTCGTCGGTCACCGGGCCCTTGCCCTCCTTGTCCAGCTCGATGAAGGCGGCCCGGATCAGCCGCAGCCCCCCGGTACGCACACTGTCCTTTGCCAACATCGACGCCTTCAGATCACTCGATACCTGCTCTACCAGACCCATGGGAACCTCTAGCGGCCGCCTTTATCCGTTTTGGGGCGGCGAGGCTACGGCTTCCTCCTCCTTCGCCCCCTTCAGCACCCGCCAGGTCATCCCCACCAGCCCCAGGGCCAGCAGAAACATCGCCCCGCCCGAGGCCGCACGATCTGTCCCGGTCAAGGCCGGTTTTCCGCGGGCCTTCTCCGGCCCCAGCGTCGCCTCCCCCACCGGCATCTTCAACACCTGCTCACTCAGAAGCGCCAGATCGTAGTCCGGCGGCGACATTTTCCGCGTCCCGTAGACGATCCGGGCGCCCCCTTCGGGTATACGAACCAACAACTCGCGCTCGGGACGAGAGACACTGATTTTTTCCACCGGAATAGGCGGATTTTCGCCGTTGTAGATGCGGATCATCAGCTCGGATCCGATGTCCTGATCCAGGTTCAACGCTAGCCGCCGTCCGCGCTCGGTGCCCTGCCAGCGTACCGCCCGGATGGTCTCCACGGTCGAACCCCGATCGCGGAGCAGCTCCACGCTCCGCTCAAAAACCAGCCGATCGGTGGTCAGCTCGATGCCTCGGATCGGTGTACCCTGCGGAAGAGGAGCCCGAAGCTCGGTGATATTGCCCACCTCTTTACGCGTAAAGACCAGATCCTCCGGCTCCCCCACCTGCTGGCCGGGCCGCAGCAGGTAAGGGACCAGCCGGTCCTGGCTGTCCACAACCCGCAGATCGGTGAGGTCCCAGAGGGCACGACCAAGAATGCTGGCATCCACGACTACCCGGACCCAGCCGGGACCGCCGATAAGTTCGCGCTCCCAACGCTGAGGCAAACGATCGGCGACCTGAAAGCCCCCGTCGATTCCCTCCCGGGTGGGTGGCGGCACCCAGGCGGGGTTGGGGCCAGGCGGGCTCATCGTCGCGGGGCTGATGCTGCTTAAAAGTAGCGCATTCCGCGCGAATTCCAGATCATAGGCATCCAAGGGATCCAGGCCACCCACATAAAGTTGGCCGGGCCCCGGGTTGCGGGCCAAGAGCATCGCCGCCGTAGAATAGACTTCCACCCCGGTGATTTCAAGGGGATCCCCACGATCGGTGTCCACTTCAAAGACCAGACGATCCGTCCGTAGATCCAGCCCGTTGATGTCGGTCTGCTCCAGCT
>CAITDR010000107.1 GCA_903891165.1 uncultured Pseudomonadota bacterium | reverse complement strand
TGGCCGCAGCCATGGCCCGGGGCTACGGAATGTGAGTGGGCCGTGAGGCACCACCGTGACATTTCTGCCGCATGCGAAAAAGCTGGTGGCGTGGCACATTGCAGCTGATCCAGAGGACACCGTGCGACTGTTGCCCCTTCTCCTGCTCCTGACCGCCTGCCCCGATCCCGAAAAACCCAAAGAGAGCGACACCGAAACCGGTGATCCCGTCGTCTCCGATCCGGACTGGAGGCTGGTCGGATCAGACGAAAAATCGGCGTTTATGTCGATTTCGGGCACATCTTCCAGCGACGTATGGGTAGTGGGTGCTGACGATGGCTCCGGCGGTCAGATTCTCCACTACGACGGCGCGACCTGGACCCCCATTCCATCCGGCCAGAAGTACGACCTGTGGTGGGTGCACGCCTTCCCCGGCGGACCGGTCTATGTGGTTGGAGCGGGCGCCACAATCCTGAAGGGGGACACCGCAGGCTTCACCCGGCAGACCGGCGCGGATGTGCTGGCCAACCAGACCATCTACGGCATCTGGGGCTCCTCCCCCACCGACATCTACGCTGTGGGCGGCTATGCCGGGCGTTGGGGCTTCCTCTGGCACTCCAGCGACGGTACCACCTGGTCCAAGATCGAGCTGCCCGACGACCTGCCCCTGACCCCGGAAGGGGAGCTCCCCGGTCTCTTCAAGGTCTGGGGTAGTGCTGCCAACGATGTGTGGGTCACCGGCACAAATGGAACGGTCCTGCATTACGATGGAAGCACCTGGAAAGTGATCCCCACCGGCACCAGCGAGCTGCTCTTTACGGTTCACGGGGCGGCGGGCAGGGTGGTCATGGTGGGCACCAACGTGGTGCTCACCGGCGATGCCAACGGCCTGGAGAACGTGACCCCCTCGGGTGCGGGCATCCTCCAGGGGGTGTGTATGGAGTCGGATGGCGACATTGTTGCCACCGGGGCTTCCGGCAATATCTGGACCCTGCCTGCCGGAAAAGACTGGATTCAGGAAGTAAACGGCTCCGGTGCAATCCCAGAGTCGCTGCACGCCGTGTGGGAGGATCCCTCCGGGGGCCGCTGGGCGGTGGGCGGATCCGTGCTTACCCCTTCGCTGAATGCCGGGGTGATCCTGCATGATGGGGCGATCGCCGGCGATGCCTATGTGGCGGAGCCCGACCCCGATCCAGCAGACCCTACGTGCCCGGCCGGTGCCGAGGATCCCTTCCCTGAGGGTTCGATTGCTCGCCGCTGGAACGAGCAGATCCTCGGCTCTATCCGGCGTGATATTCCGCGCCCCGGTGTCCATGCCCGCAACTTCTTCCACCTCTCCGTGGCGATGTGGGATGCCTGGGCCGCCTATGACCCCACGGCCGACGGTTTCCTGAGCGAGGAACGTATCACCGTCCCTGCCGATGAGGTAGAAGCAGACCGGGAAACGGCAATTTCCTTCGCTGCCTACCGGGTACTGCGCCACCGCTACGAGAGCCAACAGGGTGGCGCCACCTCCGTGGCCTGCTACGATGCCTTTATGGCCAAGCTGGGCCTGGATCCAACCGATACCCACACGGTAGGGGACGATCCCGTCGCCCTGGGCAACCGCTTGGGCGATGCCGTGATCGCCCACTACGCCGACGATGGCGCCAACGAGGCCAACAACTACGCGGATACGACGGGTTGGGTGTCCGTGAACGACCCGTTGGTCGTGGATCAGGTCGGGGTGACCGTCAACGATCCCTCGATGTTCCAGCTCCTCAACCTCGCGGCAGCCGAGACCCAGAACGGCATCGTCCTGGATAGTGGTCTTCAAACCTACATCGGCGCACAGTGGGGTCTGGTCGAGCCCTTTGCGATGACCAAGGATGCGGGCGACAGCCTCTATCACATCCCCTCCTACAACCCGCTGGCCACCGATCCGGAGATGAAGGACTGGGTGCTGGACGTGCTGGAGCGGGACGCGGCGTTGGACCATACCAACGGCGTGACCATCGACATCTCGCCGGGTGCCTATGGCAACAATCCGCTGGGTACGGACGATGGTACCGGGCACCCGATCAACCCGGTCACCGGCCAGCCCTATGCGCCCAACGTGGTGTTGAAGGGAGATTTTGCCCGGATCTTGGCGGAGTTCTGGGCCGATGGCCCCAAGTCTGAGACCCCGCCGGGTCACTGGAACGTGCTGGCCAACCTGGCGTCGGACGCCCGGAGTGCAGAGGATCTGCGGATCCTGGGGCAGGGCGACCCGGTGGATCGCTTGGCGTGGGATGTCCATATGTACCTGGCCCTAGACGGGGCGCTGCACGATGCGGCGATCACCGCTTGGGGTATCAAGCGGGAATATACTGCTTCGCGGCCGATCACCCTGATCCGCTGGATGGCCATGAACGGCCAGAGCAGTGACAGCAGCAAGCCCTCCTACAGTCCCGATGGGCTGCCGCTGAAGGATGGCGTGGTGGAGCTGATCACCGCTTCGAGCAGCGCGCCGGGCGAGCGCCACTATCACCTACGCCATTTTGTGGGCGAGGTGGCGGTCTATGCCTGGAGAGGGGAGCCGGGAGATCGGGCCAACCAAGTGGGCTCGGTGGACTGGGTGCGGGCGAAGGAGTGGATTCCCTACCAGCGCCGCACCTTCGTGACTCCGGCCTTCCCCGGCTTCATCTCCGGTCACTCCACCTTCAGTCGTGCGGGCGCCGAGGTGCTTACCGAGTTTACGGGAAGTCCCTGGTTCCCCGGCGGGCTCGGCGAGTACAAGGCCACGGCCGGCTCCTACCTGGTCTTTGAGGATGGCCCCAGCGCCGACGTCGTCCTACAGTGGGGCACCTACCAGGACGCCGCGGATCAGGCCGGTCAGTCCCGCATCTACGGCGGCATCCACATCGCCGCCGACGACTATGTGGGTCGCGAGCTGGGTTATGACGTGGGGCATGACGCCATCGAGCATGTGGTGGCCTGGTACGACGGCACTGCGCGTTGAGCCTTCAGGCCTCTGCCCCCTCCGGCAGGGCATGGGCCAGCAGATCCTCCAGCCGCACAAACTTCAGCACCGCCTCATGGGTGGCCTGGAGCACCACCGGCGGCGCCATCCCCACGCGGAAGGCATCCCGCCAGCGCTGCCCGCACAGGCACCAGCGATCTCCCGGCTTCAAGCCTGGAAAGCTATAGGCGCGCACCGGGGTGCTTAGATCATTGCCCTGGGCGGCGGAGAACTCCAGAAACTCCGCCGTCATCTGGGCACAGACCACGTGGCGACCGTTGTCGTCGGGACCGGTCTCGCAGCAGCCGGTGCGGAAAAAGCCGGTCATCGGGTTAGTACTGCAGCTCTGCAGCGGTCCACCCAGCACATTTCGCGGCAGGTCTTTCTGAATCGGCATGCTCAACCCCGGATGGCGGCGATGGCAGCCGCACGGTCGGTGGCGGAAAAGACGGCGGAGCCCGCCACCAATACATTTGCACCTGCATCACGAAAACGTTGGGCATTCGCGGGTTTTACACCACCGTCCACCTCAATCAGCGTCTTCAGTCCGCGCTTCTGGATGGCCGTTGCCAGGCGCTCGATCTTCGGAAAGACCCGCTCGATCAGCGACTGTCCCCCAAAACCGGGGTTCACACTCATCACCAGCACCAGGTCCAGCGTCTCCAGCACATAGTCCAGCGGCTGCTCGGAGCTGTGTGGGTTCAGGGCCACGCCCGCCTTGGCGCCGGTGGCATGGATGGCCTGGATGCTGCGATCCAGGTGGGTGCAGGCCTCGGCGTGGACGGTGATCCAGTCGGCGCCCGCCCGTCGAAAATCCTCCAGGTAGCGGTCGGGTTCCACGATCATCAGGTGGACGTCCAAGGGCAGCTTGGTACTGCGTTTTGCAGCCTCCACCACCAGGGGACCGATGGTGATGTTGGGGACAAAACGCCCGTCCATCACGTCCACATGCACCCAGTCAGCACTGGCAATGGTGTCCAGCTCGGCGCCCAGGCGGGCAAAGTCGGCAGAGAGGATGGAGGGAGCAACAAGCGCGGGCATGTGTACCTCAGGTGAGAAGATCACCCGGTCGAAGCCGGGCTCCGTTGATAAAGTCGCGGGCGGAGATCGGCCCCCGGTTGGGTAGCTGTACCAACTCCAGGCGCAAAGCATCGTCGCCACAGGCGACACGCTCGCCGTCCAGGAGGGTCCCGGGAGGTCCATGGCCCTCCACCGGTCGGGCGCGGAGCAGTTTCAGGATCTGTCCCTGGAAAGGGCAGAAAGTCCCTGGCCAACCGGCAAGGCCGCGGATCTGGCAGTCGATCTGGGCGGCGCTCCGCCCCCAGTCTATCAGGCCATCCTCTTTTTTCAGGATCCTTGCCAGGGTCACCCCCGCCGGGTCCTGTGATACAGGGGTCAATGTATCAAATTTTTCAAGGGTCTCCGTCAGGAGTTTGGCGCCCATCGTGGAGAGGCGCTCGGAGAGACTTGATGTATCATCTGTATCATGTATCGGGGTGCGGGTCTCGGCCAGCACATCCCCTGCATCCAGCGCCGCCACCATTTTCTGGATAGAAACGCCGGTTTCCAGGTCTCCCGCCAGGATCGACCACTGGATCGGCGCGGCGCCACGCCAGCGCGGCAACAGCGATGCATGGAGGTTGATACATCCGTGTTTCGGGGCATCCAATACCTGCTGAGTCAGGATGCGCCCATAGGCCACCACCACTGCAAGATCCAGCTTCAATATCTCCATCGTCTCGGGGAACTCCCCGCTGCGCACCTTTTCCGGCTGCATGGTGCGCAGGCCGAATTGCCGGGCCAGCTCGATGGTGGGCGGCGTGAGCAAGCGGTTGCCGCGTCCGGCCGGGCGGTCGGGCTGGGCCACCACCAAGGCCACATCGTGGCCTGCGTCCAAGAGCGCCTGGAGGCAGGGGACGGCAAAAGTGGGCGTACCGAGAAAGGCGAGTCGCATGGCCCGCCGCGCATAACCCGAAATGGGGGAGGGGGGTGCTTTTCGGGGGCAGGTCGGTTAGAGCGCCGCCCCTTTGAGGACCTATCATGAGCACGCTGGAGTCCCGCCTGCACACGGCGGTGGGGAAAGTGCGGGAACACTGGCGGGGAACCCGTTTTATTGACGGGTTGGAGCCCGGAGTGGAGGGGACGGAGGCACTCCTGGAGCTGGCGCGCCTCTATCGCGCCTACAAGCTGGAGATCGGACGCCTCGGGCTGCTGAAGGGCCGGGCGGTGGCCGGGCTCTTCTTCGACCCCTCCCTGCGCACCCACACCTCGATGGAAGCGGCGACGGGACGCTGTGGCGCGCAGTTTATCCACCTTAAAGCTGGGCAAGGTGGAACCTGGACCATGGAGTTCGAGGATGGGGTGGTGATGAACGGCGCCGCCCAGGAGCATGTGCGCGAGGCCGCACCGGTGCTCTCCTCCTATGCCGACGTGCTGGCGGTGCGCGCATTCCCGCATCATCCTGCGGATCGCGACGAAAAGGTCATCCGTGCCTTCGGACGCTATGCCATGGGTCCGGTGATGAACCTGGAGTCGGCGCTTTCGCACCCCTGCCAGGGTCTCGCCGATGGTCTGACCCTTGCTGATCTGGGGGGAGGTAGCTTTAAAGGCCGGAAAGTCTGCCTGACCTGGGCGCCCCACCCGCGGCAATTGCCCCAGGCGGTGCCCCTTTCGGTGGTGCGGGCGGCGATCATGGGCGGTGCGGATCTGCACCTCGCCTGTCCCGAGGGCTACGATCTGGACGAGGAGGAGATGGAACGTGCCACATCCTTCTGTCCGTACACCGGTGCCAAGCTGACGGTGACCCGCGATCCCGACGCGGCGGCAGATGGTGCCCTGGCGGTCTATGCCAAGGGCTGGGGCAGCGCGATGTCGCTGGAGGAGCATACGGCGCGCGTCGCAACGCTGGGCAATTGGACGGTGGGCACGGAGCGGATGCGCAATGCGACGGCATTCATGCACTGCCTGCCGGTGCGTCGGAATGTGATTGTGACCGATGCGGTGCTGGACGGTCCAAAGTCCAGGGTGATCCCGCAGGCTGCTAACCGGGAGCCCGTACAGGCTGCCCTTCTTCTCACCTGGCTGCTCTAGGAAAAACCCATGGATCGTATTCACCCCCTTCTGGACGCCCACCCCTACATCCGCCTCTTCCGGGGCCGCACCTTTGTGGTGAAGCTCTCCGGGGCGCTCTTGGAAGAGCGGATCCGCACCGAGATCGCACGGGACATCGCGCTGCTTCATGATGTGGGCATCCGCATTGTGGTGGTACACGGCGGCGGTCCTCAGCTCGATGCCTACTGCCAGAAAATGGACATTCCCCGCCAGGTCGTGGCCGGTCGTCGGGTCACCGATGCCCGCACCCAGGAAGCGGCGCGGATGGTCTTTATGGGGCTGCTCAACACCGAGCTGGTGGGAGCCCTTTCCGCGCAGGGCATCCAGGCGGTGGGGATGAATGGCGGCGACGGTGCGGTGGTCACCGGGGTCAAGCGCCCCACCCGCGCGGTGCGCGACCCGAGCACCGGTGAAGAAACCAAGGTGGACTTTGGCTTTGTGGGGGACATCCACTCGGTCAACCGCACACTCTTGGATGCGGTGATGGAGAAGGGTATGGTGCCGGTACTGGCGCCCTTGATCGGCGGTCCAGGCGGCGTTCTGCTGAATGTGAACGCCGACACCGTGGCCGCTCGGGTGGCGATGGCCCTGAACGCCGAGAAGCTGGTGCTCTGCACCTCGGTGGCAGGATTGCTGGAAGATCCTGCGGATCCGCGCCGTCTGGTCTCCTACGGCGACCTGGACACCCTGGAGGAGCTGATCGGTCGGGGGGTGGTCAGCGGCGGCATGTTGCCCAAGCTGGCGGCCATCGGCGAGGCCCTTCGGGGAGGGGTGCAGCGGGTCCACATCATCGACGGGACGCGGCCCCATTCCTTGCTCATGGAGATCTTCACCAACGAAGGGGTGGGGACCATGTTGGTGCGGAAGCGGGATAATGGCTAATTAAAGCGGATTTTGGTGATACTTTTTTGATGTATCACCAGTGTTTCTTGGATGTATCATGACTGTATCCGTGATACATCCAGCATGTAGCAAAACCGGCTCAGGTATGGTTCGGCAGGAGGGGCAATGGTAGAGGAACTGCTTTCTCGGCTGGTTTCTGCTCCTTCTCCCTCCACCCAAGAGGGGCCGGCCGTCGATGTATTGGAAGCCTGGCTGCGTGAGGCCGGGCTGCCCGACCTGCAGATCCTTCGGGTGGACCGGAACCTTGCCGCGATCCGGGAAGGAGCGGAGCCAGGCCCGACGCTGATGTTGGCCTCGCACCTGGATACCGTGCCCGCGACCGCCTCCTGGACACGGCCGCCATGGACACCCACGCGGGAGGGCGAGCGGCTCTATGGCCTGGGAGCCAACGACGCCAAGGGCTGTGTTGCGGCGATGACCCTGGCTTTTTTGACGGCGCCGCTGCGTCGTGGAAAGATAGTGCTGGCGGCCACCTGCGAGGAGGAGACCGGCCGGAACGGGCTGGAGATTTTCCTGCCTTTGCTGCCCAAGCCCGACCATGCGATTGTGGGAGAGCCGACGGGGCTGGAGGTGGCAGTCGCTCAGAATGGTTTGTTGATCCTGGACTGTGTGGCGGGCGGCCGGGCAGGACATGCGGCCCGACCTCAGCTTGCGGACAACGCCATCTCGCGGGCGGCGCGCGACATCCTCCGGATTGACGGCATGGATCTGGAGCGTGTACATCCCACAGCGGGAAAAACCACCCGTGCGGTGACGATGGTGGCCGGGGGAAGCCGCCACAACGTGATCCCCGACCGCTGCACTTTTACCGTGGATCTCCGTACCACCGCCGCCTATAGCCACCCTGAGCTGGTGGGCATGTTTCGCGGCCTGTTGGAGTCCGAGGTGAACGTGCGCTCCGACCGTTTTCATCCGGTTGCCACTCCGGAAGCCTCTGCCGTGCTGCGGGCGGCGCTGCATGCCCGTCCGCAAGCAAAAACCTTCTCCTCGCCGACCCTGTCGGATTGGGCTCACCTTTTGGGGGTGGATGCCATCAAGTGGGGGCCGGGCCTCTCCGAGGTCAGCCATACGGCGGATGAGTGGGTGGAGCTGGCGATGGTGGGAGAGGCCGAGGTGGCCTACCGCCGGGTAATCGAAGAATTGCTGGGGTAGAACATGCGCTTGTGGGACAAGGGGGGGAACCTGGATGCGATCATCGCCGCCTTTACGGTGGGCGAGGATCCGGTGCTGGATCTGGCCTGGGCCTGGCAGGATGTAGTGGGCTCGGCGGCCCATGTGCAGGTGCAGGTGGCGGCGGGGATGATCACGGAGGCCGAGGGGGAGGCGCTCCGCGAAGGTCTGCGCTGGATCCTGGAGGAGATCGAAGCGGGCAGCTTTGTGATCCCGGTGGAGCTGGAGGACGTCCACACCGCGGTGGAGTCGCGACTGGGGGTGTTGGTCGGGCCTCTCGCGGGCAAGCTACACACCGGACGTTCCCGCAATGATCAGGTGCTCACCGATCTGAGAATGTGGCTGAAAGAGCGCATTTTGGTGATACATGACCGATGTATCACCTTGATACATGCCTTTATAGACTACGCGATGCGTCACGGGGAGCTGCCGCTGCCGGGCTACACCCATATGCAGCGGGCGATGCCGTCCAGCTATGGCCTGTGGGCGGCCGGTTTTGCGGGGGCGTTGGTGGGGGTGCTCCCGATGTTGGAAGGGGCCCTGCGGGTGGTGGATCGTTGCCCGCTGGGCTCGGCGGCGGGCTATGGCTCGGCCCTGCCGCTGGATCGGGCACGCTCGGCGTCTCTCCTGGGTTTTGCTTCGACGGAAGAGGCGGTGACCAGCAGCCAATTGCTGCGCGGGCTGGATGGGGCGGCCGTGCTCGGTGCCTTGGGTGCGGTCTGCGGGGTGATCTCCCGCTACGCCGCCGATCTTTGTCTCTATGCCAGTGCGGAGTTCCATCTGGTGCGCCTGCCGGACAGTTTTACAACCGGATCCTCGATTATGCCGCAGAAGCGCAATCCGGATGTGGCCGAGCTGCTGCGCGGGCAGGTGCGGACGGTGCTGGGTGCCCGGCGGGAGCTGGAGGATCTGGTGGTGGGCCTGCCCTCGGGCTACCACCGCGAGCTGCAGTTGACCAAAGCGCCGCTGCTTCGGGGGCTTATTGCGGCGGAGCAGGCCATCGCGGTGGCGACCCACCTGGTCCCCGCCGTGGTGCCCACTCCGGTGGAGCTGGATCCCGAACTCTACGCCGCCTCCGAGGCTTTTCGTCGGGCCCAGCAGGAAAGTCGTCCCTTCCGCGAGACCTACCGCGACGTGGGTCTGGAGATCAAAGAAGGCAGCTTTGTGGCGGAGGAGCGGGCGCCCGCGCCCCTGCCCGATCTGACTGCGCTGCGCAACGGGCTCCGCCCGCTCGGGGATGCGGCGGCGCTGCGTCGGCAGTGGCGAGCATTGGTCGAAGGATAGGGAGTCGCCAGAGCGCTGCGGCCTCCTCCTCCACCGATTAAGCAGTGGGTTGGAGGGGAAAATGTTGGGCCCCTGGCAGTTGATCCCTGACTTTCTGTCCGCTGAGGAGTGTGCGGAGCAGATCCGCCGCGCCGAGGCCGTGGGTTTTGAAGACGCGCCGGTCCAGAGCTTTCGGGGCGTGGTGATGCGGAAAGACATCCGCGATAATACCAGGGTGATGCTGGAGGATCCCGACCGTGCCCTGTGGATCTGGGAGCGCCTCCTCCCCCTTTTTCCCGTCGGGCTGGCGGTACCGGGCTGGGAGCCGGTGGGTCTGAACGAGCGCCTCCGCTACTATCGCTACGATCCCGGCCAGTTTTTTCGGCCCCACAGCGACGGCTATTTTCAGCGGGAGAACGGAGAGCGCAGTTTTCTCACTTTTTTGGTCTACCTCAACGATGACTTTGTCGGCGGAGAAACGTGCTTTCCTGGTGAGGTCATTCAACCTGAGCGCGGCACCGCCCTGCTCTTTTCCCATCCCGTGCGGCATGAAAGTCAGACCGTCGAGTACGGACGCAAATATGTGCTTCGGTCGGATGTGATGTTTCGACGCCTGGCATGACCCGCCGAGAAGCACCGGAGTAGGGGCGTTCTCAGTCGGCGTAGTGGTCGGAGTAGCTGCTCCACGCGTACTCGCTGCTGGTGTGTATCAGCTCGACTTGGATCGCCTCGCTGGTGGTTACCCGGATCAGGGTCGCCGCGGGGAGGTTGCCGGCCACAATACTGGATGTACCCGCATTAATCGTGGTGTTGGTGACGGTGGACCACGCAGAGCCGCTGTAGCGCTCGACCAGCAGGCTGGTCCCGTCCCGATAGCCAAGAATCACCACGTCCGACCGGCGCCCGCCGAAGCTGTTTCCGGTGCCCTCGGCTCCGGTGAACAGGAAGGAGGTGTCGTACTCACTTCCCGAGGTTCCCGGTACCAGATCGGCGTCCATCGTGGTTCCATCGGAGGCGCCGAAGCCTGCAGGAGTCGCTTCGTGCCGGAGCAGCACGGTTCCGATACTCTGGAGGTGGTAATCCGTAGCGGGGCTTACATAGTCGTACCAGCTTGCCCCTTGGCTGATGCTCCGCGTGGCGACGGTACCGCTGGGTGTGGTCAGGGTGATGGTGCAACCCGCCGCATCGATGCAGGTTCCCGACAAGCCGACCTGGCCCAGCTCCGCAGGGAAGGAGAAAAGGAAGTCGTCCCCTGCCAGAAAGCCGTCGGTGGCGGGCAGATACTCCAGGTAATTTTCGATGTTGTCCAACAACATTCCATAGGCGGTGACCGGCTGGGTGGCGCGGATCCGGTAGACTCCCCATGCAGCGGTTACGCTGCTGCTGCGGCCCGCTGCGGCGGTGCCCGAGCTGTAGGCGGTCCAGGCGCTCCCGCTCCACTGCTCAACAGTAAAGCTGCTGCTACTGCTAGAGGGATTGGTGACGTTGATGTAGTCGCCGCTCCACACCACCAGCTCGGTGGAGAGCAGCGCGCCGTCCAGCCCGCGGGCCTTCATCACCTGATCTCCGCCGGCGCCGCTGTAGGTGATCATGCTGAGAAAGGGATCGGCGCTGCGGAGTGTGCAGGTGCGAGTGGACACGGCTTGGGCTGCACTCACCCCTCCGGCGCTTACGGCCACTGCGGCGTTGCCCCCGCAGTCGGAAAAGCTGACGCTCGCGCCGGTTTCCGAGGCGACATAGACCGAGCTGGATCCTGGCGAGTAGAAGGTGGTGACGTAGTCGCAGCCCGCGCCGGGGTGAATGGCGACGTTTTGATCGTTGCAGTCGGTGGCGCTGGCGAGGTAGGCGGCAGGCTGGGTACAGGCCTGCAGGCTGGCGGCGGGATCCCCGTAGCCGTCGCCATCGGCGTCGGGATACCAGGTTGCTGCATCGGTGGAAGAGGCTGGATCTACCTGGCCATCGCAGTCATTGTCGATGCCATCGCAGACTTCGGCGGCGCCGGGATGGACGATAGAGTCGGTGTCGTCACAGTCTTGATCGTTGGCGACGGTGCTGGAAGGGGCGTTGCAGGCGATGATCGGGGCAGCCGGGTCGCCGTAGGTATCGCCGTCCGTGTCGGCATACCAGGTCGCAGCGTCGGTGGAAGATACCGGATCTACCTGGCCATCACAGTCATTGTCGATGCCATCGCAGACTTCGGCCGCGCCGGGGTGGACGGCAGCGTCGGTGTCGTCACAGTCCTGATCGTTGGCGACGGTGCCAGAAGGAGCGTTGCAGGCGTCGATAGCCTGGAGGGGATCCCCGTAGCCGTCGGCATCGGTGTCCGCATACCAAAGGCTGCCGCCGAGGGCGCCGGCCGGATCGGTCTGGCCGTCACAGTCGTTGTCCAGACCATCGCAGATCTCCTGTCCGCCGGGGTGGGCCTCTGCATGTTGATCGTCGCAGTCCTCGCAGGCGGCGTAGCGATCGCCATCCGCATCCGCGTAGCCGGTAGAGCCATCGCAGTTATAGTCCTGGGGATCCGTACAGGATTCCGTGGCACCTGGATAAAAATCGGCGTTGCTATCGTTGCAGTCGCCAGCCTCGGCGCTGCCCACCTCGTCACAAGAGAGGATCTGCTCGGCACCATAGCCATCCGCGTCCAGATCACGATAGGAGGTGGTCAGACTGGTGGGATCTACCCCAGGGTCATCGTCGTCGGTCAGCCCGTTGCAGTCTTCGTCCCGGTTGGCGGCGTCACAACGCTCGGCTGCCCCGGGGTGGATATCCGCGTTTCCATCGTCACATTCCTCGCATGCCGCGAAGCCGTCGCCGTCGGCATCGGTTCGACCGACGGAGCCATCACAGTTGTGGTCCACGGTGTCGATGCAGCTCTCCGGCGCGCCCGGGTAGGTGCTGTTGTCCGTATCGTCGCAATCCAGGGCGTTGCCTACTTGTCCCGTCCCCGCTTCGCAGGCGGTGTTTCCGGTCGCAGGATCTCCGTAGCCATCTCCATCGGCGTCGGAATAGAAGAGGGAGGAAGTACCTTCATCGGCCACGCCATCACAATTGTTGTCCAGCCCATCGCAGACCTCAGTGGCCAGCGGGTTGAGGGTGGCATCGCCGTCGTTGCAGTCACCGTCCTCGGTGGTAAAGCCGTCCTGGTCCGCATCCCCGGTCTGGGTGGACTTAGAGTCGGGGGGTGTCGTGTCGGGATTACATGCAGAGAGAAGTAGGAGGAGGAGGTGCATTCTCCCCTCTATACTTCATTCGTTGTCTCTCTGTCGATGCCCCACCACCCGCAGGGCCTCCGCCGCCCGAAAACCATCGAGCGCCGCCGAGATAATGCCTCCCGCATAGCCGGCCCCCTCGCCCACCGGCAAGAGTCCTGGAAGGCTGCTGCTCTGCAGATCGTCCCCACGCAGAAAACGGAGGGGTGCGGTGGTTCGGGACTCGGGTGCGATCAGCACTCCTTCCGGGCCCGCAAAGCCGGGGATATCCTGTTCAAAGCGCAGGATGGCCGCCTTCATTCCCTCGATGATGGGCTCAGGCAGCACGGAGGCCAACGGAACCGGACGAATGCCCATGGGATACGACGACTTGGGCAGATCTGAGGAGCCCACGCCTTGCAAAAAGTCTGCCACCCGCTGAGCAGGCGCCGCGTAGCCGCCGCTGCTCTCGTAGGCGCGCCGCTCGATCTCCGCCTGGAAGCGGAAGCCCGCCAGCGGATCACCCCCCGGATAGTCGGAAGGTAGTACCTGAACAATCACCGCCGAGTTGGCCCAGATAGCGCGACGGGCGGCAAAACTCATGCCGTTCACCACCACTGTGCCCGGCTGGTGCATCGCGGGCACCACCATTCCCCCTGGGCACATACAAAAGGTCCAGCCCGCTCGTCCATTTTTCGGGCTGTGGGCCAGGCGATAAGAGGCGGGCGGCAGCTCTCCCCGCCCTTCCGGATAGCGGGCCTGATCGATGAGTCCTTGCGGATGTTCGATACGTGCCCCGATGGCGATGGGGCGCAGCTCGGCGGCCGCGCCCGCCTCCACCATCTTGCCGAGTGTGTCCCGGGCGGAGTGGCCCGGCGCGCTGATCACGGCGGTGGCGGCGATCTTTTCGCCGGTGTCCAGCTCTACCCCTACGCAGCGGCCATTCTCCACCACAAAGCGCTCCACACGGCTATGGTAGCGCAACTCTACCCCTGCATCTTCCATTCTTCGACGAAGAGCGGGCAGGATCGCACGCACCTTGTCGGTGCCCAGGTGCGGGTAGGACTCGGTGAGGATGCTGGGATCCGCGCCTGCTTCCACAAGAATTCGGAAGATCCAGCCCAATTCCCCGTCCCGGCGGCGGGTGTAGATCTTCCCGTCGGAGAATGTTCCTGCACCTCCTTCCCCAAAAAGAAGGTTGTTCTCCGCGTCCAGCGGACCGCCGCGCCAGAATTTGTTTACCGCCGGCACCCGGTCCTCGACCGGCCCCCCACGCTCGATCAGCACCGTGGGAATCCCCGCCTCGCCCAGGCGGAGCGCCGCAAAAAGCCCCGCCGGACCCGCCCCGACCACCACCACGGGCTGGGTTCCCCATGATACATGAATATTTTTAAATGTATCATGTGAATCATTCGATTTTTTCGATGTATCACCAAGATGCAGGTCGCCGGTGCGCCGCATCTCATCGCGCTCGGTAAAAGCGCGGGCTCCCTTGGCCTTTCGTGCCAGCACCGCCGCCTCATCGGCTAGCTCCACCTTGTAGTTCACCCGCCAGACCGGAACTTTTGGACGGGCATCCAAGGCGCGCCGCATCACTTCGATCTTCAAAATCTCCGATGGATCAACGCCAATTCTTTTGGCGATCCCCTCCTTCGGATCTTCTGTCTCTACCACATCGGACACCAGCAGCGCCATGAAAGCTCTCCCCGGACCGGTTAAGGCCCTGGCTCCTTCTAACCCGGGTGTAGCATGGCTCTGCGAGTCGCCATCAATGGTTTCGGTCGTATCGGTCGCTGTGTCGCGCGTATTGCACATGCGCGTCAAGACGTGGAGATCGTCCACATCAATGACCTCACCAGCCCAGAACAGCTGGCTTACCTGCTGGAACATGACACGGTGCATGGTCACTGGGATGTGCCGGTTTCCGTCAAGGACGGCCACATCATCACCGGCGATCGGTCCATCCGCATCACCGCCGAGCCCGACCCCACCAAATTGCCCTGGAAAGAGCAGCAGATCGACGTGGTGCTGGAATGTACCGGGCTCTTCACCAAGGCCGAAAAGGCCCGCCGCCATATCGAAGCCGGTGCCAAGCGTGTGGTGATCTCTGCCCCCGGCAGCGACGAAGATATCACCGTTTGTCTGGGTGTAAACGACGAGAAGCTGGACCTCTCGAAACACTTCATTATCTCAAACGCATCCTGTACCACCAACTGCCTCGCACCCGTGGCCAAGGTGCTCAACGACACCTTCGGGCTGGTCAGCGGCATGATGACCACGGTGCACTCGTACACGATGGACCAGAACCTGCTGGATGCGCCGCATAAAAAGGGCGATATGCGCCGTGCGCGTGCCGCAGGCTTTAACATGGTGCCCACCTCCACCGGCGCGGCCAAGGCCGTCGGTCTGGTGCTCCCCGAGCTGAAGGGCAAGCTCAACGGCCTGGCCGTGCGCGTGCCCACTCCGAACGTTTCTGTGGTGGATCTGGTCTTCAACTCTGAAAAGAGCATGACCAAAGAAGCCATCAACAACGCCCTGATCGCCGCGGCTGCCGATGGACCGATGAAGGGCATCCTTCTGGCGCTCAACCAGCCTCTGGTCAGCACCGATCTGAACGGGAACCCCCACTCCTCCATCGTCGATCTGGAGCTGACCATGGTCATGGGCGACAAGATGGCCAAGGTGATGTCCTGGTACGACAACGAGTGGGGCTACTCCAACCGGATGGTGGATCTCTGTGGGCTCATCGCCCGGAAGGGTGCCTGATGCGTCTGCCTTCTATTGAAAATATGGAGGTAGATGGCCGGCGGATCTTCCTGCGCGTGGACTTCAACGTGCCGATGGAAGGGGGTGCTATCTCCGACGATACCCGCATCACCGCCGCCCTGCCCACCATCAAATTCCTACGGGAGAAAGGCTGCAAAGTAGTGCTGGCCTCGCACCTGGGCCGGCCCAATGGGGTGGATCCCAGCCTCTCCCTGGAGCCGGTGGCGGCACGTCTGGCAGAATTGCTGGACTGTGAAGTCATTTTTCCTGAAGATGTGGTGGGCGAGAATGTGGAGACCCTGGCGGGCGAGCTGCCGCCGGGTGGACTGATGCTGCTCGAAAATCTTCGCTTCCATCCGGGTGAAAAGGGCGGAGACGAGGACTTTGCACAGGCGCTGGCGCGCCTCGGGGACCTCTACGTCGGGGATGCCTTCGGGACCATGCACCGTGCCGAGACCTCCATGGCCGCGTGCGTGCAGTACTTCGAGAAGGCGGGTGTGGGTTTTCTGGTGCAGAAGGAGCTGGATGCGCTGGGGCGCTGCCTGCACGAGCCCTCCCACCCCTATGTTGCGGTGCTTGGCGGCGCCAAAGTCTCCGACAAGATCAACGTGATCGAGAGCCTGGCCAACAAGGTGGATCACCTGCTGATCGGCGGCGCGATGGCCTACACCTTCCTGAAGGCTTCAGGGGTTGAGGTGGGCAAGAGCCGTGTGGAAACTGCGAAGTTGCTGTTGGCGGAGCGGCTTTTGGAGCGCTGTCGTGAGAAGGGTGTGAAGGTGCACCTGCCCATCGACCATGTGGTGAACAGCTCCCTGGAGGCCACCGAGTTGGCTCGCGTGGTGACCGAGATAGGAGCGGAGGATGTAGGCCTGGATATCGGTCCGGCTACCGTCGCCGCCTATGCGACGGTGTTGGGCGAGGCCAAGATGGTCTTCTGGAACGGACCCATGGGGGTTTTTGAGGACGAACGCTACGTCGCCGGTACCCGTGGGGTGGCGCAGGCCTGTGCCTCCAGTCACGGCTATACCGTGGTTGGTGGCGGAGATTCTGCGGCTGCTGCTGTGCAGTTGGGCTTGGCGGACCGCTTCACCCACGTCTCCACCGGCGGCGGCGCCTCGCTGGAGTTCCTGGAAGGCAAGGAGCTTCCTGGCGTAAAGGCGATTCGTGTCAAGGCGAGGCTCTGATGCGCCGCAAGCTGTTGGTGGGTAACTGGAAGATGAACCGCAACCCGGTGGAGGCCGATGGTCTGGCCGGGAACCTGCGTAAGCTCTTGAGCGAGGCGACCTTCGCGGATATCGTGGTGGCGCCTCCCTTTCTCTCCATTCCGGCGGTGGTGAGCCGCTTGAAGCACTCCAACATCGAGGTGGGCGCGCAGAACCTCCATGCCGAGGCTTCGGGTGCTTTTACCGGGGAAATCTCGGGGGAGATGCTGAAGACGGCGGGGGCGAGCTGGTGTATCGTGGGCCACTCCGAGCGTCGCCAGCTTTTTGGCGAGGATGACCGCCTTGTTTCGGCAAAAGTGCAGGCATGTCTGCGGGCGGGGCTGCGCCCGATCCTCTGTGTGGGCGAGACGCTGGCCGAGCGGGATGCAGGCCAGGTGGATGCCGTGGTCAGCCGTCAGGTCGAGGCCGTTTTTCAGAAGTTGAATGCTGAGATCGCGGCAACGGTCACCATCGCCTATGAGCCGGTGTGGGCCATCGGCACCGGGCGTACCGCCTCTCCCGAGCAGGCCCAGGAGGTCCATGCGACCATCCGTGGCCTATTGGCAAAGCACTTCCCCGCCTTTGTGGCGCGCACTTCGCGGATCCTCTATGGGGGATCGGTGAAGGGCAGCAACGCCCGGTCGCTCTTGGGTCAGGCGGATGTGGACGGTGCGCTGGTGGGTGGAGCCTCGCTGGTTCCCGAGGATTTTCTGGCGATCGTGGAAGGGGCGCGCTGATTCGCCTTACGATGAATGTGGCAGGGCCAGCGGGAATGGGTTAGCCCCACCCGATCATGTATACCTTCGTCCTGACTCTCCATATCATCCTCTGTCTCCTCCTCACCGTCCTCATCCTGATGCAGCCGGGCAAGGGTGCGGATGTGTCGTCGGCCTTCGGAGGAGGCTCCGCTTCGCAGCTCTTTGGGGCTTCTGGGCCGGGGAATTTCTTGACGCGGGGGACGGGGATGCTCGCAGCGCTGTTTATGGTCACCTCGGTGACCCTGGCGCTGTACAGCACCTCGGGATCTGGCGCGCTGGACAACCTGAAAGAGCAGGATCTGGGCGAGGAAGGTTCGGGATTCGGCAACAGCACGCCGCCGCCCGCGGAAAATAGCCTCCCGCCACTTCCGGTGACCCCGTCGCCGTCGCCATCGCCGAATGGGGGCGTCGTTCCTCCTGAGTTGGCGCCTCCGGGGGCCGGTGCTCCTGCAGGGGATGCCGGGACGCCCACGGGCACGGCTCCGGCGGATGGGGCCGCCACCGGTACCCCGGCGGATGGATCTGCTGCGCCGGGAGCTGCACCCGCCGCCCCTGCCCCCGCTGCCCCTGCGGGCACCCCCTGAGTCTACGGCGAATCCGTGGCGTGGTAGGCCGGAGATTTGAATAGGCCACGCTGATCTGCGGCGGAAGGCTTGACGGGAAGGGGAGATCGATTAGATTGTGCACGTTCGCGCGGGTGGCGGAATCGGTAGACGCGCAAGTTTGAGGTGCTTGTGAGCTAATCCTCGTGGGGGTTCAAGTCCCCCCTCGCGCATTCAGGGTCGCTTCGGCGGCCCTGAATCATTTTTGGGATCCGGGCTTTTCAGGTTATAGAGGCCGCCCATCGGAGGTAGTCATGGACGAAAAGGGCCACGTAGATCCCGAAGCTGAGTATTTTGCCCGCGAAGACCGCGAGAAGAAAGCGGCTCTTGCTGCCAAAATCGACGCAGAGAATGCCGCCAAGGCCAAAGCTGAACGAAAGGCACTTCATGCGGGCGCCTGCGGAAAATGTGGTGGCTCCCTGAAGCCCCAGGACTTCCGCGGGGTGGAGATCGATGTCTGCGAAGACTGCGGCTCGGTGCTTCTGGATCCGGGCGAGCTGCAGACGCTGGCCGGAAATGACCAGAGTGGTGTGATCGGCAGCCTCGCCAGCTTCTTCTCCTTCCGCCGCTAGAGATGCGCTTCGAGGCGGATTTTGTGAAGCAGCTGGGGGGCTTGG
>CAITDR010000106.1 GCA_903891165.1 uncultured Pseudomonadota bacterium | reverse complement strand
CCAAGCCCCCTGTTACGGCACCCAAGGCCGACTCCAAGCTGGGCGGATGGCTGGCCCTCGGCGCCCTTGCCTTAGGTGTCGCCGCCCTCTCCGGCTCCGACGATCCCCCCAAAGGCAAACGGTAGCCCATGCCCCCCACAAAAAAACTCTCCCCCGCCGATCAAGCCCACGCCGACTGGCTGGGGATGCTGCGCCCGGAAGGGCTCGTGGTCAGCATTTCGGTATTGCGGGATACCAATGCCTATGCGCGGCAGCCCGCCCTGGTGCAGGAGCGCCTTCGCGCGATTCTTCCGGCGGGGCTTCTGTCGCGGGCTGCCTTCGACCAGCTTCTGTTCGATATTTTTGAGTGGAACCCCAAGCGGCTTGTGAGAGAGGTCGCCCCGTGGACCCTGCCCATGGCCGAGATGGGCCTGATCCTCGCACCGGAGGCCGTGCTTCTGGATCCCAAGGGCAATCCTCTGCTTCTGGTGCAGTGGTCGGACGAGCGCCTGGACACCCCCCTTCCCGGCGCCCGCTTCCCCCTCTCCCGCCAGTCCGCCCTGGAGCGCCTTCTGGTGGAGCTGCAACACGCCGGGAAAGACGTAAAAATTGCTCTTCACGCCTGCCCCAATTCCCTTCGCCTCACCTATGCCCCCGCAGGCGAGGCTCCCGGCAGCCTGACCTTCCCGCTCGATGCCCTGGTGGCGGCGGATGGCCGCGTGCTGGTGGATGCGCTGTTGATGCTCCTGGGGAGAAGCCGTCTTTTTGATGTGCCCTCCGAGCAGCGCCTGGGTGTGCTGTTGAGTCGATCCCGCAGGGAGCAGGAGTCGGTCACCATCGCGCTCTCCGGCCAAGTGGAGCAGGCCCTTCGGGTGTTGGTGGATGCTTTTTCGGCTGCGGACCTCGCTTCCAACGGAGAGCTGCTGCGGGACTGGCGCGATCAACCCCGCGAGATCCAGGGCGGACTGGTGGCGGTGATCCTCCGTCTGGTTTTTGTGCTGTATTGTGAGGATCGCCTGGAGGGAGGCCGAGGCCTTCTGCCGGTCGAAACAGAACTGTACCAGCAGCACTACTCCGTTTCCGGTCTTGCCGAGCGTCTTTTTGAGGAGCAGGTGCGCTACCGCGAGACGATGGCCCACCGCTACGGGGCCTATGACCGCCTGATCGCACTCTTCCGTGTGGTTTTTGAGGGGGTCCAACACGGCGATCTGCTGATTCCTCCCCGTCAGGGAAACCTTTTTGACCCTGCCACCTGGGCTTTTTTGGAGGGCCGCCCGGCCGCGAGTAGCTGGACCACCGACACCAAACGTCTCCCCCGCATCTCCGATCAGGTGATCTTTGAGGTGCTTCAAAAACTGGTCTACCTGGGCGAGCAGCGGATCTCCTATCGCAACCTGGATGTAGAGCAGATCGGCAGTGTCTACGAGGCCTTGATGGGTCTGGAGCTGGGCCGCGCCACCACCGACGCCTTCCGCTTCCGCTCCGGGGTGGTGCTGCAGCGCTGGGAACTCGAAGAGGCGGCCTCGCCGCTCCTGAAGGTGGCGGAGGCGGCGGGGGTGAAGACGGCGGAGGTGGAGAAGAAGTGGAAGAATGCGGCTTTTGATACCGAAGGCTG
>CAITDR010000105.1 GCA_903891165.1 uncultured Pseudomonadota bacterium | reverse complement strand
TGGCGAGGAATCGCGGATCACGCTATTCGAGACACCAGCGAAGCCTCAAGTCGCCCTGGCCCCGAGGGACGCCGCTTCCAGGGACTGACGAATAAGGCTATTGCAAGGCGGGGAGGTTCATGGTTTTGGGGTAGGTCATGGGGCGAGACCGCTTCCCTCCAGGGCGAATTTCGTGATAGCAGAAGGGACTATGCTTCCTGATTTTTCCCGCACCCTCCGCCAGCTCGATGCCGACCGTGGCCAGGGGGCGGGCTGGATGATGGGTCTGGGGGCCGGGGTGATAGCGGCCTGGGCCATCTGGGGTTTTTGGGGCGAGCTACCCAGGGAAGTGCAGAGTGTGCAGGCGCGGGTGGAGGCGGTGGGGGCGGCCCTTCCCCTCCAGCTTCGGGCCTCGGGTACGGTTGCGTCGGTACATGGGAAGCTGGGGGAGAGGGTAAAAGCAGGGGATCTTCTCCTGCAAATGGACGATACCCCGCTGCGTCTGAACTTGGCGGAGGCGCAGGCCCGTCGCACGGCGGTGGCGGCCCAGCTTCGGGTGGGGGAGCGGAGCAGTGCCACCGAAGTCCAGGCTTCTACGGCGGAAATTCAGGTGGCGGCGGGCAGCCAGGCCGAGCTTCGCGCGGCACTTTTGGCCCTGGAAGCCCGCCGGGCCCGCCTTCAGTCCGACCGGGAGCGTAGCCTTCGCCTTGTGGAGCAGGGGGCTCTGGAGCGTCGGCAGGTAGATGCACTGGATAGTGAACTTTCCATGCTGAATAGTGAGGAAATGAAGCTACGGGAGAGTATCCGCCGGGCGGAGGCGGGCACCACGGTGGCCAGCCGGAGCGCCGAGCTGCGGATCTTGGGCGGTCAGGCGACGGCCGCCGATCTGGCAGCGGACCTTGCGGCAGCCGAGGCAGCCGTGGCACGGTTGGAACAGCAGATTTTGGATAGCCAGGTGTTGGCGCCTGCCGACGGTATTCTCGGCGAGTGGAGCGGGGTGGCGCCGGGGGCCTATCTGGGGGCGGGGGAGCGCTTTGGCGCGCTGGTGCCCGATGGACCTCTTCATGTGGTGGCTTGGTTTCCGCCCGTTCAGAGTGTGGGGCAGGTGGCGACGGCGCAGCCCGCGGTGGTCCGTCTGGATGGTTTTCCCCAGACCCGCCTTCGGGGGCTTTCCGCCACGGTGGCGCGGGTGGGCAGCGGCGCCGAGCATGAAGGTCTGCGGGTGGAGCTGAGCCTGGATGGCCCGCCGCCCTTGCCCCTAAGCCACGGGATGGTTGCGACGGTAGAGGTGGAAGTGGAGCGTTTGAGCCCGTTTTCTCTGCTCTGGCGCCTGGTTCAGGGATGAAGCGCGACGTTCCCGAGGTGCTCCAGACCTCTGCCATGGACTGCGGCCCCGCCGCGCTGGCCGCGCTCCTACAGGGCTGCGAGATCCCTGCTTCCTACGGGCGCTTACGCGAGATCTGCCAGACTTCGGTGGACGGCACCTCGCTGGCGACGCTGGAGCAGGTGGCGCAGAAGCTGGGCTTGGACGCCCGCCAGCTCCTCCTCCCCCGCGAGGTGGTGCTGGAGCCGCAGAACCTGCCCGCACTCCTCGTTGTACAAAAAGAGGATCAGGGTCTGCATTTTGTTGTGGCCTGGCGCCGGAGCGGGCAGCAGATTCAGGTGATGGACCCCGCCCGGGGCCGCGTCTGGCTGAGTGTCAGCAGTCTTTTGCGTAAAATTTATGTGCATGTGCAGCCCATGCCGGGGGAGGCCTGGCGGCGCTGGGCGGCGGGGCCTACGGGCCTGGAGCTGCTCTGCGGTTGGATGGAGGGCCTTTCTTTTACACAGAAGCAGCAGGAAGAACAGTTGGAGGCCGCGATAGGGGATCCCGGCTGGGAAGGCCTCGCTGCTCTTTTTGCCTGCCTGCGCCTGCTGCGGCTGTTGAAGGAGGAGGGGGCGCTGAAAGAGGGCCCGGCCCTGCTGGCCCGTCTGCTGCCCCTGGCCCGGGCAGAGGCCCACGATCCCCGCAGTGTGCCCTATGACTTCTGGCCGGTACACCCTGCGGAAGAGGGGGTTGCGGTGGTGGGGGTGGTGGGACTCGTCGTGCGTGGGCGCCACCCGACGGCCGCCGTGGGAGAGCTAGGGGAGGAGCTATCGGCCGTCCTTCACCATAGAGAACCTTCTCCCTGGCCTTTGGTGGCGCAGACTCTTCGCGCGGCCGAGCCCCGCCTGGGCCTTCGCCTGGGTGTTCTGTTGGCGGGGCTTGCGGGGGGCACGCTGTTGGAGCTGCTCTTCTGGCGGCTCCTGCTGGAGCTGGGCACGGTGTTGGGCAGCCCGCCGGGGCGGGTGCTGGCCTTGGGGGCGGGGGCTCTGCTGGCGTTGGCGCTTTTATGGTTGCGCTGGGCGAGCGACAGCGAGATGTTGCGGCTGGGGCGGCAGTTGGAGCTGCGCCTGCGGGTGGCTCTGCTCTCGCACCTTCCGCGCCTTGGAGACCGCTACTTTCACAGTCGGCCGGTTTCCGACCTCGCCGAGCGTGCCCACGCCCTGTACCTGCTCCGCAGCCTGCCCGCCGGGCTCTTTCAGGGCCTTCGGGCAGCGGTAGATTTGGTAGTTACCATTACTATTCTGGGGATGCTGCTGCCCGCGAGTCTGCCGCTGACCCTGGCCATCTCCTTGATAAGCCTGGGGATTCCCTGGGGGCTGCAGCGGGGGATGCAGGAGGCGGCGCAGCGGCAGGGGGGGCTTTCCGGTGCGGTGGCCCGGGTGGGCCTGGATGCCCTGGCCGGGGGCGTGGCGCTGCGCACCCACGGTGCAGGTTCGGCGTTAGAATTGGAATATGAGGGCATTCTGGTGGAGCTGGTGCGCGCGGGGCGGGCGCTGCAGCGGGTGGCGGTGGGCAGCGCGGTGCTGAGCAGTGCGGTGGGCAGCCTGGGCATCGCCGCCCTTTTAAGTCTGGGCGCCACCCAGGAATCCCTTTCCTTGCTCTACCTGCTCTTTGCCATGCGCCTGCCGATGATCGGCCAGAGCTTGGGTACGGTCTTCCTCCAACTTCCGGGAACCCGTGCTCACCTTTTACGGCTCTTGGAGCCGCTCTCCGCCCCGGTGGAGCCAGGGGGCGAGGGGGAGGCGCAGCCCCTGCCGGAAGGGGCTTTGAACCTGGAATTGGTGGGCATCCAGGTGGAGGCGGCGGGGCATCCGCTGCTGGCCGGGGTGGACCTTCGGGTGGCGCCGGGAGAGCACATTGCCATCGTGGGGCGCAGTGGGGCCGGAAAGTCCACGCTGCTCTCCCTTTTTCTGGGTTGGAACCGGCCTTCTGCGGGTGAGCTGCGGGTGGGGGGACTACCCTTGGATGCAGGCCTGCTGCGGCGCCTGCGGAGTCGTGTGGCCTGGGTAGACCCGGCGATCCAACTCTGGAATCGCAGTCTTTTGGAGAACCTCCGCTACGGCAGCGAAGGGATCACCGGGGACGACGCGGCCCTTCTGGAGCGGGCGGAGCTGCGCGACCTTCTGGGGCGCCTTCCCGAGGGTCTCCAGACGCCGTTGGGCGAGGGGGGAACCCGGCTTTCGGGGGGAGAGGGACAGCGGGTGCGGCTAGCGCGGGCCATGCGCCGCCCCCAGCCGGGTCTGGTGCTGCTAGACGAGCCCTTCCGGGGTCTGGATCGGGCCGCGCGGCACCGCCTGATAGGCGAAAGTCGCCGGACCTGGGCAGGCAGCACCCTGCTCTGTGTGACGCATGACCTGAGTGAAACTCTTGACTTTCCAAGAGTTTTGGTGGTGGAAGAAGGCCGAATTTTGGAGGACGGGGCGCCACGGGATCTGCTCAAAAAGCAGGGTCGCTATACGATGCTGCTGCGTGCCGAGGAGCAGCTCCGCGCCGAGCTGTGGGAGGGCGCTTCCTGGCGGCGCCTGCGTGTGGAGGGCGGTCAGCTTTACGAGGATCGGCCTTGAAGGCGCTTCTCTGGCCGGAGTCTCGCCTCTCCGAGGCGGTGCTCGCCTTGGCCCATGCGTCGGGAATGCCCATCCGCTCGGGCTCTCTGCCGCCGCTGCCAGAGGGCACCCGCACCGTGGTGGAGTTGTTACCCTGGTTGAACGCGGCGTCTCGTAGCCTGGACCTGGAGCTGCAGTCCGTACAACTTCGGATGGAGGGCATCGAGGACTTTTTGCGGGGGGCGGCCCCAGCGATCCTGGCCCTGCCCGGTGGCTACGGGGCGCTGCTTCCGGGAAATCGGCTTTTGGGGCCTGATCTCCGGGTGAAGTCCTGCTCGGTGGCCGAGCTGAAGGCGCTGCTCTTGCAGCCGAGTCTCGCGGCGGTCGCCCGCGGCTATCCCGATCTGATGGACAGCTTGGGGCCAGAGTTCGGGCCGGTAGTGCAGCGGGTGTGGATGCGGGACATGGAGCTTTTTCCTGGCTTCTTGTTGCGTCTGCCTGCCGATGCACCGGCTCTGGCCCAGGCGCGGAGCTTGGGGCTACATCGTCTGCTTGGGGGACTGCTTGGTTTACAGGTGGCCATGACACTCTTGGGGGTGGCGGGCGCATGGCTGGGGGCGAGCCGGGCGATAGAAGGGCGGATGAGCGGCGGCGATGTTTTGCTGTGGTTATTGTTGAGTTTTTCGATTCTGCCGCTGATGGCGGTGGCGGTGTGGCTGCGGGGAGAGCTGGGTCTGCGGCTGGGGCTGCTGTTCCGCCGTCGCCTGTTGGCGGGGATTTTGAAGCTGGAACCCGATGAAGTGCGATCGGAGGGGGTGGGGGGACACCTGGGAAGGCTGATGGACGCGGCCGAGGTGGAGTCCCTGGCCCTGGGGGCGGGTCTGGGGGCGCTGACCGCAGGGGTGGACCTGGGCATCGCGGCCGGGGTTCTGTATGCGGGTCCGTTGGGGGCGCCGGGAAGTCTACTTTTGATGCTTCTTTCGGCAGGGATTGGGGTAGGAGCGGGGCTGCTGTGGCGGCGGCAGCAGGCCTGGACCCGGGCGCGCCTGGGCCTGACCGGATCGATGATCGAGCGGATGGTGGGGCACCGGACCCGTCTGGCCTTTTTGAAGCCGGAACGGTGGTTTTTGGAGGAGGATGCGGAGCTGGAAGACTATGGCCGCCGCTCCGCCGACCGCGACCGCTGGGCGGCGGGGTTGGGGGCCTTGGGGGCCGGGCTCTGGCCGGTGATCGGGCTGTTGTTTTTGTTACCGGTGGTGTGGATGGGCTTGGAGCCGGAGGCGATGGCCCTGGGTCTTGGGGGGCTCCTACTGGCCGGCGGCGCGCTGGGCGGGCTGGTGGGCGGCCTGGACCGCCTGCTTTCGGCGGCGGTAGCCTGGGAGCGGGTGGCGCCGCTGTGGCGGGCGGTCGATCGGCGGGCGCTGCCGGGAGAGGTGGAGACGGGCCTGGCGCTGGCACGGGATCAGGCCGTTGTGGGCCAGCGGGTTCTGGATGCGCAGGGGCTCTCCTTCCACTTTCCAGGCCGACAAAATCTCTTGACAGGGGTAGGGCTTGAGCTGCGGTCGGGGGACCGGGTGTTGGTGGAGGGGCCCTCGGGCGGAGGCAAGTCTACGCTGGCTTCGCTCTTGGCGGCGCTGCGGCGGCCTCAAGAGGGGATTCTACTCTTGCGGGGCTACGATCTGCCCAGTGTGGGGGAGCGGAGCTGGCGTCGGATGGTGGCCACCGCGCCTCAGTTCCACGAAAACCACATCTTCTCCCAAAGTCTGGCCTTCAACCTGCTAATGGGGGCCGGGTGGCCGGCTACGCCCCAGCAGCAGGCCGAGGCTGCCCAGCTCTGCGAAGAATTGGGCCTTGGACCATTACTTCAGCGGATGCCCGCCGGGCTGCGGCAGCAGGTGGGAGAGACCGGCTGGCAGCTTTCCCATGGGGAGCGCAGCCGGGTGTATCTGGCACGGGCGCTGCTTCAGGGGGCCGAGGTGGTGATCCTGGACGAGAGTTTTGGTGCCTTGGACCCGGAGACTCAGGTACAGGCGCTGCGCACCGCACGTCGGGTTGCAAAGACACTGGTGGTCATTGCCCACCCCTAGTGCCATCTCGCTGCGGGCCTTTTTGAAGCCCTACCAGGATCAGCTTCGGAAGAGTGCTTTTCCCACCTGGGTGGTGGCCACACTCGCCGATCTGAAGCTGGATCGTGGCTCTGGCACCTGTACCCTGGTGGAGTATGAGCAGGGGCGGGAAGTGGCCCGCTGTCGGGCGGTGATCTGGGCCCAAAATCTCCAGCAGATCCGTGACAATTTCCAGCGTCTGACCCAAGGTGGCAGCCTTCAAAATGGCATGCAGGTGATGCTGAAGGGAGAGGCGCAGCTCACCGAGCGCTTCGGTTTTCAGGTGGTGATCCAGGACATCGACCCGCGCTACACCCTGGGGGAGGGGGAGCGGAAGGTGGGCGAAATTCGCGCGCAATTGCAGAAGGAGGGGATTTATTCAAAAAATCGGGAGCTGCCCGACCCCTTTGACTACCACCGGGTGGCGGTGGTGGCGCCCCCCGGGGCCGCGGGGCTGGGGGATTTTCGGGTGGAGGCCGGACGCTTGGAGGCCGCCGGTGTCTGCTTTTTTGATTATTTTGAGGCTCCTTTTCAGGGAGAGCAGACCCGGAAGCTGCTGCCGGAGAAGCTGCGGGAGCTGCATCGGCAGGCGCACCTGCTTCCCGGACAAAAAGGCAAGCGCAGCGCTCCCCACTACGATGCGGCGGTGATCCTTCGCGGCGGAGGCTCGGCGGTGGATCTGGCCATGCTCAACGAGTACGAGATCGCCAAAGCGGTGTGTCTTCTTGGTATTCCCGTGCTGGTGGGGGTGGGCCACGAGCACAACCGCGGCATTCTGGACGACGTGGCCTGGCGCAGCCTGGGCACCCCCTCCAAGGTGATCGCCCACATCGAAGAGACGATTGTTCACAACAGTCGCCAGCTTTTGGATATGTATCGGCGACTACAGAATGATACGGAGGC
>CAITDR010000104.1 GCA_903891165.1 uncultured Pseudomonadota bacterium | reverse complement strand
GGTCGCGCAGACCGGCCGCCAGGAGGGTCCACCAGAACTGCTCCTCCTCCCCGGACTTGCGGTAGGGGTCCAGCACCGGATCACGATCCTGAACACCGCCCAGGTTCTCCGGAAAGTCCTCAGGTACCAAGAGGGCTTCTCCGACCTGGCGCTTGACCAGCTCGCGGAGCAGGCGGGTCTTCCCTGTCCCCTTCCTGCCCATCACCAGGAGGATGCCATTGTTCGGCGTCGTAAGCCGGGTGAGCGCCTGAGTCTGGACAAAGTCCCCATCGTCCTGTGCTCCGCTGGGATGGAGGACCGGAGCCTTTCGGCGATCCTTGGCAAGGGAAAGGAGGCGCCGAAGGTCCTGAATCGGCCGGAGCTGCCGATGGCTCAGCTCTTCTATCGGGGGAATCTCTCCAAAGGCCAGGGCGTGCAGGTAGGGCCAGATCAGCCAGTGATCCCGTACCGCGTCAGCCCCCCCTTCCACCTGCTTCGCGATTGCCAGCTCCTCCAGAAGGGGAAGAACTTCCGCCAGTTTCTCGGATTCAAAACGTTCGTCTGACCAGTCAGCCGGAACAGCACTGACCAGCAGGCCGCCCTGTGCTCCCATCTGCCAGAGCAGTCGGAAAGCCGCTTTTGCATGGCGCCATTGCCCATCCGCGCGGGCAAAGGCGACGACCGGACCAGGCAGGGCATGCAGCCAGGGAATCACCGTGTGTGCCAGCCCTGTGCGATGATCGACCAACAGCACATGATAGTCCACAAGCACCGGCAGCAACCGCCGGGCCATACGTTCGAGAATATTCGGGAACCGACTGGTTTCCTGCGCCAGGGCGGCGGCGTCCAGGTCAAAAAGATCGCCGTCGGGTCGGAAGGGGAGCAGGTCCACCTGCCCGTCGGACCGGTCGGATCGGTACGCCAGCAGGGGCACCGGCGGCGTTGTAGTACGAAGGCTCAGAACAGAATTTTCCAAGGCGGAGGCACGACATCCTGCCAGCACGTCCAACGAGGGGGCTTCCGCGTCCAGATCGAGGGCAAGCACCTTCCATCCCGCGTCCGCCAGCACACGCGCCAGGACGTTCAGGACGGTGGAGCGGCCCTGACCACCTTTGTAGCCGTAAAAATGGACCACAGGACAGGGAGCTACCGAAGACCCAACTGCCGCAGGCCGCGCCGTGGCCTCCTCCTCCTCCATCAGCTCCCTCAGCCAGGACTGGCCGTCGCTTGACGGCAATTTCTCCGCTTCTTCGGCCCGCCCCGTGATCAACCGAATGTCCAGGCGGTCACAGAGTTCCTGAAGTTCCAAGCGGGAGATGTGGAGCTCCGCTGCAATCTGCTCCTCCATCGTCTCGGTGTCCCCGACCAGATCCGACCTTGTCACCCGCAGGTAGCTGTAGGGGTACCGGAAAGACTGCGTCACCGAGTAGTGACGCTTCAGGCCACGAATGAAGTCCCATCCTGAGATCATGGTATTACCTTGTCTTTGCCGGTTTCCTGAAGACAGTCGTTCAAGGCTGCTTCCAGCTCTCGCGTCGCTATGCGAAGCTCTTCGACATCTGTACTGGTTGAAAAATCGGCTGGAAAGTCGTCCTCATGTCGCAGGTAGCGGACATTGGGAAACTGGTCTCCGACCAGCGAGAGATTCCCTTTTTTGTCTGTACAAACCAGGCGGCTCAACTTTTCCTTAAGCGCAATCGAGGCATCTTGGAGCCGTTTCCAGTTTCGCTCGTACACAACTGGTGGTGTTGCCTGCGCGTGAGCCGAATCAATTAAATCCTGAGCAAATTTGGCCACCCCGTGGAGTTTCCGCCATTGACCGTCGGCGGACCAGAGGGCATCCTTCAACGCCAGCTCCACAGCCACCAGGACGGCATAGCTCTCCAAAAGTGGATTCGTCGCGGAACGATCCACGGTACCAAATGCCCTGCGATTGAACCGATGCTCCAAGCAGCCTCCAACCGCAGAATGTAGCACATCCACCGAAGGAATCCAGCGTGGGGCGGGGCGGGAGGCCTAGGAATCCCCCCAGAAGTACACCAAGCCTAAGGGCTCAAAGCGGCTCAGTTGCACCTCATAAGAACGGCGAATGGCATCGGGCTCGGTCAGCTTTTCTTTGCTTAGAGAGGCCAGTCTCTGCTGCATGAACACCAGGTCCGATTCAAGCTGCTCCCGCTCGGCTTTAAGCTGCGGGGTGAAGCGCAGGGCCTGTTGGCGGGCCTCGCTCTGGCTGCGCAGGATTCCCTGTTCCTGTCGCTCCAGAATCCCCAGCATCTCCCTGGCCTCCTCCTCCGAACGATGCTTCAGCAGACCGCGCGCCTCCTCCTCCGCCCGCTTGCCCTGGCCCCGCAGCTCGGACCACAGGCTGCGGTAGTCGCCCGGCGCACGCAGGCGCAGCCGCTCAGAGATCTCCGGATCCGGATGAGGCTTTGGATGAGACTCCAAAATATCGGAGAGCCGCGCAAAGGTGGTCTCGGTTCCCTGCTCCGCCATCATCTTCAGGCTGCCGTCGGCCAGGATTCTTGCGCTCCGAACGACCACCTCCTCGTGCAGCCGACTGGCGCGCGGCCCGAAGAGTACCAGGCGTCCAAAGGCGATCACCCGCCGATCCGGTCCCTCCAACACGGTCAGACGGTTGAGCTGCTGCTCGGCCCAGCCCGGCGCAAGAAAGCGAGCCAGGAGGCGCCGAACCAGCGGGTGGCCCAGGTGCAACTGCACGGCGTCCGCATCCATACTCTCCACGGGGCTGAAGGTGATGGGGCGCAGTGGGGGGCGGAACCAGGGCGGCGCATCCGCCGGGGGGCGGGCACGCAACGGATCCATCAGGTCGGACCAGCTCTCTCCCAGCTCGGGGAGCTTGTAGCGTCCCTCCG
>CAITDR010000103.1 GCA_903891165.1 uncultured Pseudomonadota bacterium | reverse complement strand
ACGGCGCTGTTGTCGCGGGCCATCAGATCGAGAGAGGCGATGGCCGCCATTGTATTTGCAGGCGTCAAACCTGCGGAGTAGATGAAGCCGGGGGCCGTGTACTTCAGCAGCGTGACCAGCACCGAGGTACCCGCGATGTAGCCGCCGCAGGAGGATAGGGACTTGGACAGGGTGCCCATCCAGATGTCCACTTCCTTCCCGGAAGTTCCGAAATGTTCGGTCACACCGTAGCCGTGTTCGCCTAAGACCCCGAAGGAGTGCGCTTCGTCCACCATCAAAAAGCACCGGTGCCGCTTTTTGAGCTGCACCAGCGTCGGCAGATCACAGGTGTCGCCATCCATGGAATAGACACCTTCCACCACGATCAGGCACTTCTCGTAGTGCCCGCGCAGCTGCTCCAGCATCCTTGCCAGCGCCCGCAGATCGCCATGTGGGAAGGGGCGCCGTGTGGCGCCAGACAGCCGCATGCCCTGGAAGATGGAGTCGTGGATCAGTTCGTCATGAAGGATCAGGTCCTTCGGGCCAAACAGGTGCCCGATCGTCGTGACATTGGTGGCGTGTCCGGCGGTGAAGACCACCGCATCCTCCACCCCCAAGGCCGCCGCGATCTTCTGCTCCAGCTCCCGATGGATGGGCCGATCCCCCGACGCCACCCGACTGGCGCTGACCGAGGTGCCGTAGCGGGCTACCGCATCCTGCACACGACGTTCCACCTCGGGGTGTCCTGAAAAACCCAGGTAGTTATAGCCGGAAAAGTGCAACAGCTCGCGCCCGCCGATGGTCACCGTGTCCCGCGCCGTGCCCTCCAAGAGCTTGAAGTAGGGCGAGGTCAGCCCCATGGCCTCGGCCATGCTCAGACGCTGGCTCAGGTCTTCCCAGGCCGGGAATCTTTCGAAGTTGTAGTGCTCCTCCGCCACTTCCGGCAGGGCGGGACCGTCGCTCCGGAACTCGGCCTCCACCCCTTCGCCGATGGCGACCACCCGGCCATCCAGGTCTTGCAGCGTCAAGAGCCCGACAAAACGATCCGCTGTAGAAGAGGTGAAGCTGAGGGTAGCCCGTAGCTCGCTGTTCGCAGGCACATCCACTTGCCGCCACCGTCCGAGTCGGATGGGGAAGCCTGCCCGGTCACGACGCACCCGCGCCCAGTAGGCCGCAAGCTGTAGCGCCGAATCCACCGCGAGTGGCCCCAACTTCCAGGGCGCCTGGCCCCAGGCGGCTGCGTCGCCCGAACGCACCACCCCGACCACATGCCCCTCTCCCAACGATTCAATGCGTACAATACCCTGAAGTAGCGGCCCGTGAAAGGTGTGGCGGCTGTAGAACTCCGGGAGCGCTAGCGGCGGCGTCTCGCCCCCCGTCGGCTGTGCAGGTGCGTTCAGATCGCCCTCCACCGGCCCCACTTCCGCACTCCAGGCCAGCTTTTCGCCTACCTTCGCCGTGAACTGCCCGTTCTCCACCCGCAGCCGCAGCCGCATCGGCTCGGTCACCACCAGCCCGCTGTACAGCGTCAGGTTGCGGACTTCATTGCCGCCTAGCTGCGTGGCCCACTCCAACACCATTGCCATCGGAACGGTGGGTTTGCCGAACAGCGCATGATCCTGCAGCCATTTCTCCTCTGGCCGCAGCTCCACCTCCTCCTCCCAGATCCGCCGTACAGGCGGCAGATCCAGTCCGAAGACCACCTCGCCGCGCAGGCCCAGGCTGCCCAGAAAGGCCTCCAGGCCGCGCTCGGCGTGCACAAACCACAGGCCTTCTTCCCGCATCGCCGCCCGCAGCGGCGCCGGGATTTTTTCGACCATCTCCGAACCTTCCCACGGACCCCAGACCTGGGTGAGCACCCGCCGCTCCGCACGATCCAGGCTGCGACCCAGGCAGGTCATCGCCTCGTTGGCGGCGCCATACTCGGTCTGCAGGGCATTCCCAAAACGCCCTGCATAAGAACCCAGCGCCACGATGGGAGTATCAGGGAAGAAGACAGCCAACTTCTGCAACCCTTCAACCTTTACCTCAAAGGCCTTGGCGCCGTCGGCCGTGCCCACTTTTCCATCGGCCAACAGACCGGCGGCATGGACGATCAGATCGGGAGAGAGTCCGTTCAAGCCGATCAAATCACCGGTAAGGTCCACCCGCAGATAGCGGGCAGCGGCCCCTAACTCGGCAAGTGCATCGCCCGGATCCACCCGGCTCCCCAGAAGCAGGATCTCCGCCCCTTTTTCGATCATGGCCCGGGCCAGACGTCGGCCCAGCCAGCCGGTACCACCGCTCAGCAGCACCTTTTTGCCTTTCAGCTCAAAGGACTCGCCAGAAACCGGCTCTAAACCAACCACATAGCGTTGCCCGCCGCGCCAGATCACCTCGGCGTCGCGCTCGATGGCGGCGGCTTCCAGCTCGGCCTCTTCCTGGCTTCCTTCCAGGGCAACTACCTTGTACTGCGGCCACTCCCGCGCCAGGGACTTGGTGAAGCCAGCGAGCGCACCCACGGCCGGATCGTTGCCCAACAACTGGCCGGGCAGCACCACGATGAGATCTTGCGGCTCCAGGCTCCGCAAATCGGCCAGGCTGGGGTGGTGCAACACCCGCGCTTTTGTACGTTTCCGTCCGCACAGGGGCGCGGCCCGCAGCTCGGGCTGGTAGAAGGCCATCGGCCGGCTGCCATCGGAGAGCGCCACCGCAGCGGCGGGCGCTTCGATGTGCCGCACCAGGTCGGCCACTGTTGGACTGGATGCAAAAAGCGAGCGGGGCAGGCCGGGAAAACCGGGGAAACCGTCGGTCAGGCCCTTGTTCAGCTCGTTCAACATCAGCGAGTCGAAGCCCAGATCCTCCAACAAGCGCTGGCGGGGGTTGAGCGCTTCCACCGGGAAGGCGGAGATTTTGGAAACCACCTTCAGCACACGCGCGGAGAGGTCATTCTCAGATGATACATCGGCCGATGTATCACGGACTTCTGCTTGCTTTGCCGGAGATTCCGTACCAGTAGAATTTACTTCACGTTTTACCGTCGCAAGTGTTGGTCCACGTGCGGGCTCGGTGCCCACCGCCCAGTAGACCTCGGCGGGGCGCGGTGCGGGGGGGAGCAGCGCGAGTCCCTCTCCGAAGGCGCCGCGCTCGACGGGGTGTCCGAGCACCCAGGCCTGTCCTAAGACCCGGTACAGCCCGATCAGACCCTCCTCTTTGTCACTTCCTACCGAGAGAATTGCCGCCGCGTTGTCCACCGAGCCCTTGGCAAAGGCGGTGAGCGTGTTGCCGGAGCAGAGCTGAAGGAAGATCCGCGCGCCGCTGTCCACACAGCTCCGCAGGCCGCGTACATAGTCCACTGGAGACGTGGCGTGTGTCCGGTAGATTTCCTGGATCTCGCTGGATTTTTTCGCCGAAGCGGCGATACAGGATGCCATCGGCAGCGTCGGATCAGCGAAGTGTACGTCCCCAACCAGCCTTTCCACCTCTTCGGCGATTCCCGCCAGGATCGGCGAGTGGAAGGCGTGGGAGACCGGAATTTTTTTGGCCTTCAGCCCGGCGGCGCCCAGCGCGGCGACCGTCGTATCAACCTCCGCAGTAGCACCCGAGATCACCGACTGCTGAGGGTGGTTGTAGTTGGCGATTCCCACACCCGGCACCAGATGCGGCAGGATCTGCTCGGGGGTGGCCATCACCGCCGCCATGGCACCGTGGTCGCCCGGCAGCGCCTTCATCGCCTGCCCGCGTTTGGCTACAAAGCGGATCGCCTCGCCCGGATCTACAGCACCGGATAGGACGGAAGCGGTAAATTCACCCAACGAGTGTCCCAGCACCACGCCGGGATGGACGCCAAAACGTCGCAACACGGCAGCCACCGCCAGACCGATGGCAAACATCGCGGGTTGTGCGACGGAGGTATCGGTCAGTGCCTCGTCGGTGGCGTCGGAAGCGTAGAGATAGTCGGTCAGCGGTTTTTCAAGAATCTCCCCGACCTCTTCCTCCATCTTCCGCAGGGTATTGCTGAAGTCGGGCAGGGAGAGCCAGTCGCGCAGCAGGCCCACCCGCTGCATGCCCTGGCCGGGGCAGAGCATGGCGATGGGCGCGACTTCCGTCGCCTCGCCAATCAGTGTGTCCTTGTCTACAGCGCCCCGGAAAGAGGGGTTTTCCTGGAGGCGGGCAGCGGCTTTGCGGAAGCGCCCCTGCAGCTCTTCGATCGAGGCCGCCACGGTGGCCAGCCGTAGCGGGCGCGCGGGCTCCACATTCAGCCGCTGGGCGACGGCGGACAGGCTGCCTGCATCGGGAAGACCCTGCGCAAGATTTTCCAGATGTTGCGCCAGCAGTGCGCTGTTATTGGCACTGACGGTGACCAGCAGATTCTGGTCTCTTCCCACCGATGGTAGTCCAGAGTACAGCTTTGTTGGTGCCCGCCCAGTGGCCTCCTCCAACAAAACATGCCCGTTGGTTCCGCCAAAACCGAAGGAAGAAACCGTGGCATGGCGCGGGGTGGTGCTCTGCCAGGGCTCGGCGCGGGTGGGCACCCGGAAATAGCCGTCGTCCAGTGCGTGGTCGGGATGGGGTAGCTCCCAGCCGGCCAGGGGAGGAATGGTACGATAGTGCAGGGCCAGGCTTGCTTTGATCAGTCCGGCAATGCCCGCCGCTGACATGGTGTGGCCGATGTTGGCCTTGGCCGAGCCGATGGGAATCGGGGCGGCAGGCTTGCCAAGCTGACCACGCAGTGCGTTCAACTCGGTGCGATCACCCACAGAAGTTCCGGTACCGTGTGCCTCGATATAGCCGATGGAGCTGGCGCTGACCCCCGCATCCTTCCAGGCCAGGGCGATCACCTCCTCCTGCCCGCTCTGCCGGGGGCTCATCGGACCATCGCCGCGCCCGTCGTTGTTGGTGGCGCTGCCCCGAATCACGGCGTAGATCCGGTCTCCATCGCGGATGGCATCCTCCACCCGCTTCAAGAGTACCACCCCAACACCCTCTCCCTGCACAAAACCATCGGCTTGCGCATCAAAAGGCCGACACAGACCTTTGGCAGAGATCGCTCCGATCCTTGAGAAAGCGATCAGATTTTCGGGGATCAGGTTCAGATAGGTACCACCGGCCACCGCGTAGTCCACGTTCCCGTCGCGAAGCCAGCGTACCGCGTCGTCCACGGCCACCAGGGCGGAGGCGCAGGCGGCGTCCACGGTGATGGCCGGGCCCCCCAAATCCAGCTCCTGAGCCACGCAGGCGGCCGTCATGTTGCCGAGTGCACCGGCAGCCGAAAAGGGCCGTGAAGTCACTACCCGGCTCACCGCAGCACCAAAAGAGGTGGCATCCTCCACCCCATCGCCCAGGTCACCGGCGGCCATCATCCCGGCTACCACCCGGCTCCCCATCAGCGTCCGATACTCGGTACAGGACAGGCCGATACAGGTACCGACCCGGCGGCGGTTTAGCGTCCGCTGTCCGGCACCGTAGCCCGCGTCTAAGAGGGCGTTGGCAGCGGCTTCCAGCGTGATACGCTGCTGCGGATCCATCACCTCCACCCGCCGGGGAGGGATCCCGAATTCCAGCGCCGCAAAACTACGGACATCGCCTAAAAATGCGCCGGTAGGCACATAGTAGCGGTCCTGGGTGCGCTGCGAGCTGGAGTAGAAGGCTTCGTGGCTCCAGCGGTCGGCGGGCGGCGTCCGGAATGCGTTCCGCCCCTCCTTCAGCAAGCGCCAGTATGCAGGAAGATCCTCGGCGTCCGGGAAGCGGCACGCCATGCCCACAATCGCAATCCCGGAGAGCCCTGGCATCTCCCCCCCTTACTTCTTGGCTGACTCGATCAGCTTTACAAGGTCGCCGAAGGTGGTGACGGTCACCAGCACTTCGTCCGCAAACTGAACTCCCAACTCATCTTCTACATAGCCGACCATCTCCATCGTTGCGACGGAGTCCATGCCCAGGGCACGGATCTCCGTGGCGGGACCTACCGAGCCCAACTTGTCGGCTTTCTTAGGGTCTACCGAGCTTACTGCCGCCCGGATCAGCTCCATCGCTTCCATCGTACACTCCTGGGGTTGGTCCCCTTAGGCGGCCGCCTCTATCTTCTCTCCCCGACCCGCGCACGCGATTTCTATGAGAATTTGGCAGAAAAGCGCGCTTGGAGGTGGTAAACCGGTCAGTCGGTCAGAATCGTGGGTTGACAGGTCAATAGGCGGGGGTTGGGCAGATGTGCTAAAGAGACATCATGATTTTGCTTCTTCTGGTGTGGTCTGCAGTCGCAGGAATGACGCTGAACATGGAGTCGGCGGAGGTCAACGGCCTTCAGCTTCGCAGCATGCAGTGTGATCTGAATTCGGGTGGTTTGATGGCGTCTATCGCGGTAGTTGCCAGCCTCGCGGAGCAGAAGCCAGCCTTGGACGCCTGTGCTCCGGAAGGTGCGGCGGCTCGGGTGACCTGGACCTGGAAGGATGGAAAGGTGGTGGAGACCGCCGTGCTCGATATCGATGGGAAAGTGGAAAAAAGCTGCGTGCTGGCCGCCCTGAAACGTACCAGCTCGGGTTTTGATGGCGCATGTAAGGCCGTGGTCCTGATGGGTGCGCCAGAAGGTGCGGAAAAATCCGCCTCGGTTCTTGTCCCGCCGCCGCCTCCGGTGCCGGAAGCGGCGGTAGAAGAGGGCCCGGTGGAGGCTCCTCCCGCGACCCCGGAGCCGGCCGCACCACCGAAAAAACGTGGCATCGGCTTCTAAGGCGGCTGGCGGTCAGCTACTGGGAATGTATGCTCCGCGGTGGTCGCGTATGGTCGCGGGTTCAACCCCCGAAAACTACTCAAAACCCATCGACGTGTTCAGGTGCTGCACCCAGCCCTCCTGTGTGGTCCGCAGGTAGCCGCGGTACGTTCCCACGTCCTGTGTAGAGATATACCAGGCGCGCCGTGGATCATTACGCATCGCCTCCTCTGAAGTGGTATAGGCGGCGGTGGTGATCTCCTCCACCGGAAGAGTAGAATAGACCTCGATCCCCGCCTGGATTTTCGAAATCAGGGTGGCGGTACAGGTGGGGCTCTGGAGGCAAGACGTGGCCAGCACCCCCGACACGTAGCTGTAGACAGCGCTACTGTCATAGGACTCATCCACCCCCCAGGGAGAGAAGTCAAACCGGCCGCCATCCGCCGGATCTCCATAGAGGATCACATCGTTGAGGTGAAAGGGATAGCCGTCCTGGTTGCCAACGATCGTACACCAGGCCCAGAAGTCGAGGAATTGATCGGTGTCGATGTAGGGATCCAGGTCGGCAAACCAGTCGCCGCTGGAGTTCTGGAGGGCGTCCATGATACCCGTCATATGGTCCTGGTCCCCCACGCCGGACTTCAGGACCCAGTAGCTGAAGAGACCATCGCGACCCACGCTGAGTCCGTTCCGCGTGAAGTCTGCGCTGTCATCCCCGGTTCCCCACAGGTCCCCGCTGCCATCACTATAGTGGCGCCCCGTCCAGTGGTCGTCCATGGATTCCACGTTCGCATAGAGGCCGTATAACTCATCATTTACATACACCTGTGCGTAGGAGCACTTCGGCCCGGTCATGCCCGCCATCTCCCAGAGCTGGTAGATGATCACTTCCTTTGCCTGCGTCCCGTCTGAGATCATATTGTTGAGCGTGATGCGCTCCAGGTCTCCGTACTTTTGGCCGGCCACATATTCATTCAGCTTGAGCTTGAAGGCGGCCTTGCCGTTAAGGTCTTGGAAGGTACTGCTCCCCTTGAGGCGAACCCCAACTTTGGGAAAAGAAATCCCGTTGATCGTGGCATTCCCCTCCACATAGTCATCCGGCTGACGATTCAGCGTGCGGATGGCAGCTGGGGTCAGCTCGATGCGGATTTCCTGCACCACGTTGGGGTCAAAAAAAGCGGCATAGGTAGCGGGAGGATCGGGATCCTCCCAGATATCCACGTCGGGAGTGCTGTCCACCGGGCCGATGCTGTCCAGGGGCTCGGAATCGGCGGAAGAGTCAGGTTGGCTCTCCACAATCGGGTCCGCACTCTCCTTCGGCAGGTCTACGGTCAGGGGCGTGGGGTTGCAGGCGAGGGCAAAAAGCAGCACATCCAGCTCCGGTTGCCTTCAGTCTGGCACCCTTTTGTCACATTGGCAAGCCCAAAGCGTCAGGGCGAGGTGAAGAGCCGGGCACCAACGCCGATCAGGTCAGAAAATCATAGAGCACCGGCCACCAGGGGAGGCTGCCCAGCGCCAACAGGCCCCAGGTCCGAGGGCGAGTTCGGAATAGACCGCGATCATTGACCTCGATCAGCCGAAGGCTATCGATCGGCTGCACCACCTCGGGCGCCCCCGAAGGGTTCAGCACCGCCAGCACGAGCTCGTGTTTTTCGTCCAACAGGGCGTCGAGACGCCCGCTATCGGTGATGGTGTGCTGGTGCAGGCGCCCATCGTCCCCTAAGAGTCGCAGGCGATGATGCCAGGTGATCGCCCGTTTTTTTCCGCCGGGCCGTGAAGCCTCCACCTCCACGGTGGCCGCAAGCAAAACGCCGCTGCGTAGGGCACGCAGCTCCTGGTCGGTCCGGCAGAGGAAGTGGTTGAAGAAGAAGGGAAGGATTCCCATGATAAAGCTGGTGATTTCTTCGTCCCGAACAAAGTTGTTGGAGACAATCACCGCCAGGGCGAGGTTGGTCCAGATCAGCCCCCAGCCGTTGGGAGCCAGTACCAGATAAGATAGGAAGATTGCAGGAGAAATAGAACGCGGTGGTGGGAGAAGGCGCTTCCGTGGATCTTTGGGAACCGAAGGGGAGGGAGGAGGGGGGGAGGGGGAGGAGGCAGAGCTTTCGGCAGCCACCAACTCGCCACCCGTGCTGGCAATTTCCAGAGCTCCCCCCTGGAGATCCTGTCCTTGCGCGCTCAGGCGCTGGAGGATCGCCGCACGTGCCCCGGTGGTATCAACCCCCACAAGACTGCCGAGCACCATCAGCTCCGCACGTCCCCCCAGCTCTCCAATGGCTTTGACCGCGTCTTTTCGCACGGTGTCTGGTATATCTTGACCTGTCAAGTCTATAAGGACGGCGAGCACACCTTCCGGCTTCTGCTCCAACATCCTCTCCAGAAACACCGGCAGCGATGAGGGATCTTCTGCGGACAACCAGCGTAAAAGAACCGGTGCAGCCAAGGGAAAAGTTGCAAAATTGGCGCGTGCCACCAGCAGGCGACGCTGGTTGGGGGTGGCATCCTCATAGACGACCTGAAGCGCCTGTGGTTCCAGCGGCAGCAGTGCGAAGGCAAGTGCCTGATCTTCTTCAGGAATACAGGTTGGCGGCAGCAGCTTTTTGCGATGCTCCCGCCAGAAGGGCAGGCTCTGCGGCAAGGCCAGACGGGCGAGGCAGAGGCTGCTGTCCACACCCTCCACCACTTCGGTTGCACGTTTGGCCAGGATGGCGCGTTGTTCGCCAGGTACCCGCATGCCCCGGCCCGCCGCCCGCACCAGCACCGCCCCTACACCTTGCAGCAGCCGCAGGCTTTGGCTCTCCACACATTTTTCGAGGAAAATAGCGGAGACTTCAGGCTCCACCATCCGGAATTCCAAGCTCTCCACCAGCTCCAGGAGCAGATCGATGGTGGCGACGCTGGAGCTCTTTCCAAGTTCGCGCAGGCTGCGGAGCGCCTGATCCCCCACCGGTGCACCGCCGATCAGGGCCCCGGCAAACAGTCGGTCGGTGGCAGTCCAGGGAGGAAGTGCATTTATAAGTGAAAACAGCCTCGTGGTGCCAGGTCGGGTCTTGCAGCTTTCCAGCAGCTCGGTGGCCAATGGCACCTGCTGCCTCAGAATAGGCAGTTCCGCAGCCGTTCCCCAACTTTTCAGCAGATTTTCCGCGGCGCCATGGGCACTGGGGGCCCCGTACACCCACACCCAGGCCACCAGCGTCATCAGGAAGGGGCGCGGGGACTTCAAGAGCAGGTCCATCAGGGGTGCCTGCAGCTTCGGGCGCTCCAAGGCCGCCCGACCCACCCCCAGCCACACCTCCACCGGGGCGTCCGCCTCCTCCAGTGCTTCCAGGCTTGCGACGGCCCACTGGGTACCGGGACCCAGATAGAGCAGTCGGAAGGCGTCACTCAGACAGTCTTTATCTTGACAGGTCAAGAGGATTCGCTGGTAGTCCTTGGTGAGCTCGGGCTTTCCTGTCGTGGCGGTGTGCAGCCGTCTGGCCAGCAGGCCGAGGGAGTGGGGCAGACCGGCGAGGCCAAAGTACAGGACGTGCCCGAAGCCATAGTCGGTCTCGCGCTCGGCGGCCCGGGCAAAAAGGGCCCGCGCCGCCGCTGTGGGGGCCTGGAGCTCCAGCATCAGTACCGCCGAACCCTTCAGCTGGTTCCGCAGCTCGACCGCAGTCTCCGAAGGGAGCCCCACCAAAAACTGCGCCACCAGATCCAGGCTTTCGCTTTGTTTTCCGACGGTATCCTTGCACAATAGACCCAGGCATCGCTCGATAAACTCCCGCTGCGGTCCCGTCGGCGGCTTACCGCCCTCGATCCAGAGCTTCCAGGCATGACGCAGGCTGTCCCGGAGCTGATCCCCGTCCCGCTCCCAGGCACCTCCGGCCGTCCCCCGCACCCGCTTCGTCAGCAGCTCGTCGCGTGCCGCCTCGTCGCCTTCGCTGGGGTCCACCTACTTCCGGCTCCAGCCATCATTGCGATAGATCCAGCTTTCCGTGTAGTTTTCGTCGTCGGCAGGGGCCACTTCGCGCTCCACCGATCCGTCGGGAGCAAAAGTCCACTTTTCATCCCACTTTTCGTCGCGATCATAGTCCACTTTGGCGCGGTTCATCACCGGGGAGTCCGCGTCCTGGTAGAGGTTGACCTTGTAGGGGGCACCCTTGCTGGCGTCCTTGATCTTGTCGCTGCCCAGATTCTGACCTTTTCGGCCTAAAATCAGGCTATCCCACGGGCGACTGCTGGCTGCAGGCAGGGTGGGGGAGGGGAGCTGGGGGGAGGAGGAGGGGCTGGTGGCCACCGGGCTGCCTTCGGCGGGGCTCTCCCGGAGGGTCAACAGTGTGCCGCCCGCAAAAAAGACCACACCCATCCCACAGAAGACGCTGCTCAGCGTCGCCAGCACAACAAAAGTACGCAACCGCATTTTACCCGCGAACATCTCTCCCTCCATCCACCATTCCCCTCTGAAAGGGAACGGTACAACTACAGAATTCATAGAGGCAGGGCTGCGCCTGCATCCCCAGTCGAAAGCTGCCGTCCAGCAGGTTTCCTAGGCGCTCGGAGCGTGCCCGCCGCGCGGGATAACAACGCCAGACCTCGCCCCGGTGATCCACGATCAAGTAACGTGCGCCCGCCCAGCAGGCGCGGCCGCGAAAGGAGGCCTCCAGACGACCAGTTCCGTTATGCCCTCCCAGGGCGCGAAGCTGCAATTCCTCAGCGTCGCTGTAGTCGATGACGTCGCGGTCTTCCTTCTGGGGCTGGATCTTCAGGGAGATTCCCGCTTTCTGGTAGATTTCCTGAAGCTCGGGAAGCTGGGGGAGCTGAGCGGGGGTGGCCACACAGGTCGCCACGAGGGGGCCTCGATAAAAAGATTTGAACCAAAGCAGCTTTTCCAGAAATGTAGCCGCAGATACATATTCCAGGTGGAGGCTGGCGGAGAAGACTCCGGGGCGCGGCGCGGTGACGGCGGCATAGCGCTCCAGGACAGTGGGAGAAGAAGAGAAATTCGTAACCACGGCAACACGGCGCCCCTGCTGGATCAGCCGCTCCACCGTCTCCAGAAATTGGGGGTGCAAGAAGGGCTCGCCCCCGGAAAGTTTGATCTCCCACTGACCAGGGAGCCTGCGGAAGGCTTCGAGAAAGCCGGGAAGATCACGGGCCCAAGCCTTGCGATCATCCAGAAAACGCTGGGTGCAGTAGCTGCAGCGGTAGTTGCAGACGGTGTTCATGTTCCAGGAGACACAGCCCTCCAGGGGATAGGGGGTCATGGGATCCCCTCGATCATGCCGCGGTTGGCGGGCACGGTGCAGGGGCAGCGGTCGAAGGGGCAGCGGCGGACCTGTGTCCACATTTTTGCTGTTCCGTCGAAGATATTTCCCAGGTAGCCATCGCTGTTGCGCTTGGCGGAGCGGCAGGACCACAGCGCGCCATCCTTGTCCACCACCCCATAGCGACGGCCGGCTTCGCAGCGCCTCCCGAAGTAGGAGGGCGACAGGTTCGCCTCCTTGGGGCTGGGATTTTTGCCGATCAAGGCGCTGAGGGCAACGGGGTCCGGGTACTCAGCCACCCCTCGTTTGGTCTTGTAGAGCTGCGGAAACCAGCGCAGTCCCGCAGCTTCCACCAGCTTTTTGCAGCGTGCCGCATCCTCTTCTTGTCCCGGAAGTACCACCTGATTCACCACAAAATGGGGGCCGGGATGTTTTGTATCCCAGGCTACATCGGGTGATACATCGGTGGGTGTATCACCCATATGGGCTTTCTTCCTCTGGAATGTGGCCGCACCGATCTCTGCGACAAACCAGCGCGCCTTCTCCACAAAATCCTCCGCCGCCACCGACTCCAGGTGCAGGCTGGCGGAAAAAACGCGGAGGCGCCCCCGGGTGAGGGCCGAAAATGCCGAAAGTTCCTCTCGCGAAGCCGAAAAGTTCGTTAGCACGGAGAGCCAGTGGGAGCTGCGCTCCATCAGTGCCGGGACCACAAAATCCAGAAAAAGGGGATGTGCGAAGGCCTCGCCCCCGCTGCACTTCAGCTCCCAGGGACCGGGCAGACCACAGAACCAGGCCATCGCCGCCTCCAACTTGGCGATCTCCGGCCTTCCCCGCCGGTAGCGCGGCGATTGGATGCAGTAGGAGCAGTCGTAGTTGCAGGCCCCCGCCACCTGCCACTCCAGGACACCCTCAGACATGGCTGTCCTGCAGGCGCTTATGCCATTTCACATTCTGCTCCAGCTTCCCGCACTGGTCGCAACCCGCAAAATAGCGCCCCGAAGCTAGATGATCCCGCAACGACTGCCAGCGTGGCCCCCACCAAAGTTCGGGCAGCGGGCTCTCCAGAAGGGAGCCGACCTTTACCTTTGTGTTGCAGCAATAGAGGACTTCCTCCTCCACCGTGATGCGGGTGTAGACATAGCCCATGGCGCAGCCGATCTCGGCGATGGGCGCGGTGCTCCGTCCTCCACTGCGGAGCTGTTGCTCAAAAAGAGGCAGGTTGGTCTTGACCTTCCGGTGCTTGGCTTGTGCAGCAGCTTCGGGGAGCCCCGCCTCCAGAAGCCAGCTCCGCTGGGCTTCGGTGAGCGCGGTGGCCTCGGTGCCCTCCGCCAGACTCGCCAGCTTGTAGTTCAGGCGGTCGGCCCCAAAAGACTGGGCAAAGCTGACCATCTCCACCACTTCGGGCGCGGTGTTCCGGTCGATCACCTGGACATGGCGCACCCGGATTTTGGTGCGCTGAAGACGCCGCAAGTGCGCGCAGAGCTTGAAAAAATGCACTTCGTTCCAGCCGGGATGGAAAGCCGCATAGCTGTCCGGGCTCACCCCCTGCACCCCCACCAAAAGCTGGTCTACCCCCGACATCGCCAGGGCCTCGATGTCGGCCGCCAGCAGGTTGGTGATGATCATCAGCCCCCAACCTCGCTCCTTGATGGCTGCGATCATCCGGTACACATCGGGGTGCGTCAGCGGCTCCCCCATGCCCGAGAGCACCACCTCGCGCACCGAGCCCAGGCTATCGAGCTGCTCCAGCAGGAGGAGGAAGCGGTCCCACGGCATCCGCTTGCGCTTCCACTCTGCGGTACGTGGCGCCTTCAGCAAAGGCGAGTGATCCCAGCAGGTTACGCAGGCAGCATTACAGCTGTTTGTGATGTCGATATGCACCTGTCGTGGCCCCACCAGCGGGCGCCCCAAGCGCAGACCCTCCAGGACCTGATTAGCCATCCGGCAATTCCCGGCGGGAAGACTTCAGAATTTCCGCTACGGCTACCTGTCCATTCCCCTCTGCGGCGGCCAGCTCACGGAGTGCCTCATAGATGTCTTTGTAAGTACCCAGAAAGACTATCAGATCACCGGTGAACTCTTCGATGGTGTAGGCCCGTTGGGTGGGGACCGCCCGGAGCAGGCTCAACAGCCCCATCCAGTCCCCAAACCGGGCGCAGGCATCGAGGAGTTTTTCGGTGCTACGTGCCACCTCCAGGGGCGGGGCGGCCGGAAACCGGCGGGAGAGCTGGGTACACAGGCTTACCAGCAGCTCGGCGGGCAGGTCACCCCCTCCGGAGGGCCCGTGGCGGTCCAACAGCGATAGAAGGCGATCCAGCGCGCTGCCGCGCTTGGGCGCCTTTACACCATGGTCCTCGAGAATTTCGCGCTGCCGCCGTCCCTCCGATGGCACCATACCCCCGAAATTCCGCAGCAGCTCCATCGCCGTGGACCCATGGACCCCCCGCGCCTCCAGGCCGCACAGGAGCTCGGGCCGGAGGCTCCGTTGCGCCCAGGCCACATCTTCGGGGGGAAGTAGCAGGCTTAATGTGCGTGCCGCGGCTTCCCGCGCCCCGTTTTCGGGAACGAGGCCGCGCGCAGCCATCGTATTGCCAGGCTGCTCCAGAAGGCCAATAATATCCGACAACTTATGTGCAACCCTTCCAGCACCCGCCTCTACGGCCCGCTGCACCCGGCCCGCCTGGTCATCGGCGAGGCGCGGCTGCGGCAGGAAAACCGTCGGGATGCCGCAGTACATCAGCTCGTGAAAGCTATTGTAACCTCCTGCGGAAACCGCCGCGTCCATTGCCGGAAAAAGCTCCACCGGTACATAGCGATCCAGCCAGACGATGCCCGGCCCGCGCAGCTCCGGTCCCTGGTACAGCGGTCCCGCCCCCACCACTACCTCCCAGCCCGCGGCCCGCAACTGCGGCACCAGAGCGGGAAGAATCCTATTTGCCTGCGGATCTCCACCACCTCCGAGGCTCAGGTACACGCTGCGGCCGGTCAGTCCCAGGGCCGCCCGGGCGGCTTCGCGGCTCTGCAGCTCCTCCCGCTCCCGGATCAGGATCGGCCCGACAAAATTCTCCCTCCGGTCAAAGGGCGGATTTTCCTGCACCCGCGCGGGTGGCTCCGGCACTATCACCCGGTCGTAGTGCGGCAACATCCCGCGAAAAGCTGCTTCCTGGGCCAGCCAATCCTGTACCGGTCGTGCCACCAGCACACGACGGCGGGGGATCTCCAGCACCCCGGCCAGCTCGCCGAAGGTGCCTCCCGGAAAAGTGTCCACCAGCATCAGGTCGGGCTGCAGGGTGGCCACCGCGGAGAGCACCCAAGCTCTCATGACGCCGAGGGTACTTGATGGGTCAAGACCGGCGTCACGAATCATAGCTTTGGAGGGTATTTTAATGCAGGGAATACCCTCCCGGCGCGCCAGGGTGTCTGCCTCAGAGGAGGAGAGCACCCAGGGATCCAGGCGTACTCCGAGCAGCTCGGCGTAGCGACGCATCCAGCGGAGGATGGCCAGCTGCCGCACGAGGTGGCCCATCCCGCGCCCGTTGATGGCGTAGGAGAGCACCCGCAAGCCCTTCAAGAGATATCCCCGGTGCTGGAGAAGTCCGAAAAAGGTTCGGCGGCCGCACTCAAGATTCGCTCCGGTTCGCTGTGCTGTTGCGACCAGGCATAGACACCCGGCGCCCAGAGCGGAACGCTGGCCCCCGCAAAAAAGGCCCCCCACCAGGCCTCGGTAGAGGTGGCTTGCCAGCCGCCATAGTCATCAAAACGGCGTACCCGCAGGTTGGCACTTTGGAGCTTGTGGCGGCGCTGGGACAGAGCTTCCAGCTTCTGGCCGAGGTTCCCGACGGGATTCCCCACCTCCAGATACTGCTTTTTCGGGCGGCGCAGCTTCTCCAGCTTCTGCATCACCGCCGCCTGCCGCTGTTGCAGGTCGTGGATCAGGGGTGGAAGCCCGTTTTTTGCAATATCCTGGAAGTAGGCCTGTTTTGCAGCGATGGCGGTCAGCCGTTGCAGGCCCATCTCCAGGCCGTGGTCCCCACCCGACCAGCTCCGCAGCAAGCCAACGTCGGCTTTGGATAGGTGTTCGGCAAGGCGCTTCTGGCACTCCTCCAGGTAGAGACGCTCCAGATTGTCCAGGCGATAGCTGCTTTCATCGTGCTTCCGTACGATTTCGTGGACCTGGTTCTTTTTCTCAACCCAGTCGGCCACCTCCTTTCGCCACTGGTCTCGGGAGCTTCGCACCTTTTCCCAGGCAGGAAGCACATCATCGCCGAAGTCCGCCAGCCCCAGGCTTTCGCAGATGCGGTCGCCGGCCGCCCAGTGCCGCCAGTAGTCGGGCTGCCACCATCGCTCGGAAAAAGCAGGGGTGTCATAGCCAATTTCCAAAAGCTCCAAAAAGCCGTCGAGGCTCTCGAAGCGCTTGCACTCCTGCTCCCAGGGTTCCAGGAGCTGTTGGGCCTCTTGCAGCTTGAGCGTGTAGATACCGGCCGCACCCGCACGTTGTTCGCGTTCCGCATAGAGGGGCAGCTCGCGGATGCGGGCCAGCTCCTTGTGCAGTTGGCCGCGCTCTTTTTCCATGGCCTTCAGAGGATCGTTCCGTGAAAAACCCCGGAATCCGGTGCGTTTTTCAGCGGACATCATGGTCGGCTGATCCAGAGTAGGTAGATACTGGGCCGCCAGCTCCAGCCCCACCGCGACTTTCTCCTCGCGTAGACGAAGATCGTCGGTGCCGCAGTCTTCCTGCAGCTTCCGGAGCTGGTAGAGTTGATCCGACAGCTTTTGAAGGAGGTCCGAGAGCTGTTCGACAGCCTGATGTCCGAGCATTTCTGGAAGCTATCCCGGTGCTCTGGCCTAGGGAACCCCGTCCGCACAGAGCTGTTCGGTGTCCTTGTCGTAGGCCACCAGCTCGTTCAAAAGAGTGCTCTGGAAACCTTGATCATCGGTGGACAGGCCGCTGCCGATGTCCAGGTGGCGCCACAGCGGGTAGGCGTGGACAAGGTGGTCCCCGGAGCTGTAGAACAGCTCCAACTGGAAGTCCTGGTCGAAGACCGGGCCTTCCTTGACAAAATCGGCGGGGGAGGGGATCCAGGCGCGGGCGATCAGGAAAGTACCGTCTTCCCCTTCCACTCTCCGTAGACTGCCGAGAACGGTGGAGTCGTAGTCGCCGGTAAGGATGTTCCCTGCGGTGTAGCTGGTGGTCCAGCTCACCCGATCACTTTCGCCGCTGGTGTAGGCATCAATGTCGGTCAGATAGTCCCGCTTGTAGTTCTCATAGTCGGGATAGAGCTCGTCCTGCTTCTGCCACCAGATGGTGCGGTCGATCTGCTCCAGGCTACATACCACCGGGTTGATCAGGAACATCCCGGCGGATTTCGAAGCGTCCACCTCCAGACCCACCAGGGCCGCCTCTTCGTTGGAAAGGTCGCTGATGGTTCCGGTTTTTGCTTCCTTCAGGCTGGCACCTTCGGCGGCAATCTCCAGGTTCAGCACCGCGGCTTCCAGCTCCTCGGTGCTGCCCTCCTCGGCTTTCTGCCAAAAAAAGTGGAAGAGGCCATCCAGATCTTCAGGGGCGGGCTCCACATTTCTACAGGCGGTCAAGGAAAGCAGGAGAAGCATGGGTATCCTGAAGAAGAGGAATGGGCCGGTAGGGGTGGCCAAGGCCCACCGAGAGGATAGCATGCACGGGAGGAGGCTGGAGCGTCATGTGGGGATTCATCGTCTTGCTGGCCTGTACGGGTGCGGAAGACAGCGGGAAGGAAAGTGCCTCATGTAAAGAGGAGTTCTTCGAGGTTCCCGCGGAAGGAATGCCCGGTTGGACCCCCGCTGCGGGGTGCGAAAGCCTGTGCCTGGCCTCGGACGAAGCGGGTCATCCCTACGTGGATTGCTATTTGACGACGGAAGAAATTCCCATTTGCCAATACGGCACCACCTGCCCCTGAGGGCTTTCCGGGTGTAGTCCCGGCAGCGGAGAAGAAGGATGTTCTGGATCTGGCTACTGGCCTGCACCTCAGGGGATAGCGCGACGGATGACTCCCCTTGCAGCGAGCAGCCACTGGTGGAGATCGCCGGGGAGATCCCGGATGGATGGACAACGGCGGCAGGATGCGAGTCCGTTTGCAAGGACACGGATGGGGGAGGGCTGGTCTACAACGGCTGCTACCTGACCTCGGAGGGTGGGGTTGTATGCCAGTTTCAGTCAGACTGCCCCTGAGCCTGCGTGGTTCCTGGATCCTTGCTCTGGCGCTGTCCACAGGTTAGGGAGCACGTATCCGGCAAATCTGGCCGGTGGAGCCCGCGTCCCCCACGGCAAGCGGACCAAACGGGCTGTGTTTGCATTCTTCTGCCGGTTGCGCTCTCTGAGCGCGAAAGATGACCTTTGACCTTCGATACGATTGATCTGATCAAGCCTCTTATGCTCGCGGTACGCGCCGCCGGCTACACAACCCCCACTCCCATCCAGGCGCAGGCCATCCCTCCAGGGTTGGCCGGAAGGGATCTCTGCGGACAGGCGCAGACGGGGACCGGCAAAACTGCCGCCTTTGTCCTGCCCATCCTGCAGCGGCTGGCCACCACCCCGGGCACCGGTGGCATTCGGGTTCTGGTACTTGCTCCCACCCGTGAGCTTGCAGGCCAGATCCATGAGACCTTTCAAAAACTCTCTGTGAACCTTCCGAAAATTCGATCGGGTGTGGTCTTCGGTGGTGTTTCCGAGCGTCCCCAGCAGATGATGCTGCGCCAGGGTGTGGATGTGCTGGTGGCCACCCCCGGCCGGCTTTTGGACCTGGGCAACCAGGGCTACGTGCAGATCAAAAACCTGGATGTGCTGGTGCTGGACGAAGCGGACCGCATGCTGGACATGGGCTTTCTGCCCGATGTACGCCGGGTCCTGCGCCAGTTGCCCACGCAGCGGCAGACGATGTTGTTCTCGGCGACCATCCCCGATGCCATCGAAAAGCTGGCGAAGGAGCTGCTGAAGAACCCGGTGCGTATCTCCGTGACCCCGGAGCAGCCCACCGTGGAGCGTATCCAGCAGACGGTGCACTTTGTGGAGCGCAGCCGGAAAAAGGCGCTTCTTGCCCAGCTTCTGGCAAGCCCCGGCGTCAGCCGCGCGGTGGTGTTCACCCGGACCAAGCATGGCGCAAACCGCCTCGCGGAAGATCTGGCAAAAGTGAATATCTATGCCCAGGCTATCCACGGGAACAAGTCGCAGAAGGCGCGCACGGTGGCGCTGGACAATTTCAAAAGTGGTGGTATCCGGGTGCTGGTTGCAACCGATATTGCTGCCCGCGGAATTGATGT
>CAITDR010000102.1 GCA_903891165.1 uncultured Pseudomonadota bacterium | reverse complement strand
GCGGGCCCCCTGCCCCAAGTCCTGCTGACGCGAGTGAACGCTCTCCGGCAAGCCCGCCTTTGGCCGGAGGCCTTGCTCCGTTCCCGTGAGTTGCTCAGCACCCACCCCAACAGCACCGATGCACACCTGGCCTTGGGCTTCATCCACCTGCTGCAAGGCCAGTGGCTCGACGGGTGGCGCGAGCGGGAGTGGCGCTGGCAGCACCCAGGGTTTAGGAACCTGATCCCAGCCGGCATTCCAATCTGGAATGGCGCGCCCCAGCCCGATGCCCGGCTATGGATCCGCTGCGAGCAAGGCTTTGGAGATTTTCTTCAATTCTGCAGACTCTTGCCCCAAGCGGCGACCCGAGTCGGCTCGGTGGTTGTCACCGTGCCACCCAGCCTCCAGCGACTAGCCCAATCCTCATTCCCTGAGATTGAATTTCAGCCAGAGGAAACCGCGCCGCCCGCCGACACCTGGGTCAGCCTCATGAGTCTGCCCGACCGGTTACAATGGATTCCGCCGGAGGAAGCCCCGCTGCCCTACCTCCAGGTTGATCCCCCTCTACCATCACGACAACGTCATCCAAAGGCACCCATTCGCAGAATCGGTTGGGTGTCCGCCGGCAACCCAGAACACTTCAATGACCGCAATCGCAGTCTAGGCCCGGAATTCCTCTGCCAATTCCGATTACCCGCATCAATCCAAGCCTTCCGGGTTAAACCCGATGCCCGAATGGCCGACGAGTTGCCCTTTGCGCTGCACGCCCCCGAGATCGAATTAAGTGACTTCAGCGACACCGCGCGGTGGTTGAAGACTCTCGATCTGGTCATCACCGTAGATACCTCGGTCGCTCACCTCGCCGGCGGGCTGGGAATTCCCGTCTGGATCCTCCTCCCCTACGCCCCGGATTGGCGCTGGGGCACCGACGGTGAAACCACGCGCTGGTATGGATCGGCTCGGCTCCTCCGGCAGCCCCGGCCCAACGACTGGCAAAGCGTGCTTCAGTCGGTGCAACAGGCTCTCGAGACCGGGACGGCATGAAGTACACCGCTCCAGCAACCAATCGGCCTCGCTTGCAGGCCGATGCTCTGAAGGCCCTGACGAAGCACGACTGGGTGGCCGCCACCGAGCATCTGGCCATGGCTCTGCTCGAACACCCCGCGTGGGCTGACGGTTGGTTGAATCTTGGTTTGGCTCGACTGCATCTTCAACAGCCTCAAGCGGCGATTTCAGCGCTCCAACGGGGCCTCGATCTCGATCCGAACCGCCCCAAAGCCCGTTGCACCCTGGCCGAGGCCTGGCTCCAAGCCGGCGATCTGGTGGCCGCAGCCGAGGCGGGACACGACGAATGCCGCCGTTTCCCGGACATCGCGGACAACTGGTTGAGCCTCGGTAGAATCCTGGAACGCCTGGATCACCCCGATGCGGGCGAGTCTTACGAACGCGCCTCAGGCCTTGCCCCTAAACACCACGACATCGCATGGCATTGGGCTCGATGGCTCAACGAACATAATGAAGTGGATCGGGCGCTGCAAATCCTCGAAACCGCCCGCGCTCAACATCCCGACTCAGCCCAACTGGAATGGCAATTCGCCATCAACTGCTTCTACCGCGAAGACTGGATCCGAGGGCTCAACCACATGGATTGCCGCTGGCGCTTGCCCGACTTCCCCAACAGCCCCAGCCCTGAGGGCTTGCCCCTGTGGCAAACCGGCACCGAGCCGCAATCCCCGATTCTCTTGGAACCCGAACAGGGGCTAGGTGATAACATCCAATTCATCCGTTTCATTCCCGAACTAGCCCGACGCGGCCACCGGGTATGGTTAGGCTGCCCCAAGCCACTGAGAACGCTGCTGGAAGGGTTTCCCGGAGTCGAACGACTCCTAACCAATACCGCCGAAGCCGCCGGGGCCGCGTGCCGACTGCCGCTGATGAGCCTGCCCTC
>CAITDR010000101.1 GCA_903891165.1 uncultured Pseudomonadota bacterium | reverse complement strand
TCCATATCGACGGTCTGCCCTTCCACGTACATATAGATGCCGTTGGAATCGCTGCCGAGGGTATGGTCAAAGCTAAGCTGGGTGGCGGTGATGTCAGAGACGCGGCCGGAGATCGGGGCGGCCCCCACATAGCGGGTATTGTAGGTACCGGAGGCGTAGCTGTGGGAGAAACTGACATTGTTGAGGCTCACATCGCGACCAAAAAACTCCAGGTCGGATGCGCCGTCGTAAGAAGAGTTGTAGCTGAAATGGGTGCCGTCGATGCGCACTTCCTGGCCGTCGCCACGTGCCCGGATCGCGGTGCCTTCGTTGTACATAAAGGATCCGCCACTCACCTGCAGGCTGTGAACGCCCGGATCCACCGAGCTGCTCCAGGCCAATACACCGGGAAGGGAGTGCCCCTGCACCGTGACGTCTTTGAGGGTGAGCGAACTGTTCACTGAAAGGGCAGCCATCGCAAAAGGGTCGGCGAACGAGGCTTCCTGCAACAGCGCGGTGGAGTCGCTCAGACAGACCGCACAGAGAGGCTCGATGTCCAAAAACTCCAGCCGCAGCAGATCCAGTGGCACTTCCGGCAGCGTGGAGGTCATAAAAGTCACCTGCTGAAACTCCAGCTCGGCCCCGTTGGTGGCCACCACCGCTGGCAGGTCCAGTGCGGTCTCGGGCGGCTGAGGCGCAAAAGTGAGCTTCCCGGAGAGGCCACGCCCCCCGTCGATGCTCAGGATCAGCTCATCCATCTGGTAGCTGGAGTCCACATAGAGCACGTCGTCTGCGGGTGTGCTCAGGGCGGCCTCAACCGCGTCCTCCAAGGCCAAAAAATCGTCGTTCGAGTCGTCCCCCCCCACGTTGTAGTCGCGGGCGAAAGCGGCATTGGACAACATCAGCAGGTACAGACCCGGGCTCATGGCGCACCTCCTCTCCTCCAACATGACACGGCGGCGCGCCTTCTGAAGGGGAAATTCGCCTTTTTCTTAGTGGGAAAGGCGCCGCCATCCCAGCAACCGGCAAGCCCGAAGGGCCTTTCCGGGTTATAAACCGGCCTGGAGGAGGATCCGGTTGCTTCAGATCGGCGAGGAGATCGACATCTGGGTGGTAGAAAAGGCCCTGGGTGCGGGCGGAATGGGCTCGGTGTACCGCTGCCATAACCGCTCGGCAAAGCGAATCCTCGCAGCGATCAAAGTTCTGGATATCGGCCTGAAAAAGCACCCGTCGATACGGGCGCGCTTCGTACGCGAAGGGGAGCTTCTCTTCTCGCTGGACCATCCGCATATCGTGAAGGTGCGGAACATCCGGATGGACGCTGACTCGCCCTATCTGGAGATGGAGTTTGTAGAGGGAGAAAGCCTCGAAAACCGGCTGGAACGCGGCGCAATCCCCCACGGGGAGCTGGTGGCACTGGCCACCCAGCTCGCCGACGCCCTGGTCTACCTGCATGCACGGGGAGTCCGGCACCGGGACATCAAGCCTTCCAATATCCTGATTCAGAAAGATGGAAGGGTAAAGCTGGTTGATTTTGGTATCGCCACCGAATCGGATGGGGCAACGTTGGCGGAAGGTGGCAAAGTCTTTGGCTCGGTGGCCTTTGTGCCGCCAGAGTGGGTGCAGCCCGGCGACCTGG
>CAITDR010000100.1 GCA_903891165.1 uncultured Pseudomonadota bacterium | reverse complement strand
CGCCGAGTTTCATAAAAAAGTGAGCCAGGCTACAAAAGATGTCTACGAGAAGGGTCCTCTGGCGCCTCTTGGCGGAGTTCCCGAGGATGTAGCGAAGGCAATTGAAAAAGCGATCAACGCCAAGCGGCCCCGCGCCCGCTACCCGGTCACATGGTCGGCCGATGTGTTGTTGGCCCAGCGCCGCTGGATGAGCGACGCGATGTGGGACTTTTTTCTCACGCAGAATTTTCCGGCACCCAGGTAGCCTTCAGGGGCAGCCGGACAACTCGGAGACCCATGCCTCTACCGCGGCGATCCCGGCCTCGTCGATCACCTCGGTGCCGATGGGCGGCATCCGGTTGACGTCGGTGCTGTGCATCCGCAGGCTCAGAATCGAGCGCTCCGGGGCCCCTGGGGCGAGCAGTCGGGCATCGGCGACGCCCAGATCCCCACGCTCCGGCAACACGTCGCAGAGCCCCGCATCGGCCAGGGGGACGTCATAGCGGAGATCCATGCCGCCCCCGCCTGTACTTCCCGGTTGGTGGCACATGGCGCAGTTGCTTTGAAGATAGCCACGTGCCCGCTGTTCTACCGTGCCCGTCGTCAGCGAATAGGCGATCGACATGGTGCCTTCGGGAAGAAGACCCAGGTGGATCCACTGCTCGATCTGGTCCACCTGGGCGCCGTTGGGGTAGTCCACTGGCCCGGCCAATTGGCGCAGCTCCAACCCCAGCGAGCGGCCCGCGGGCTCCGTGTGGCAGATCATACATTCGGCGCGGGACGGAAAAGACCAGGAAGAATCACCCATGTCCTTGGAGGAGGAGGCGGAGAGCAGCTCGGCATCGCTGCCGTCGGCGCGCCAGGCGTAGCTGTAGCCGCCCCAGCTCCCGTCGTCATGCCGGGCCAGTAGCCTGGTCTCCACAGGCAGGCCTTCATGGGCAAATTCCTTGACCAGTACCGTGCCGATAGGTAGGTCCAAGTCTCCCAATTCGGAGACGCCCACCTCGCCATTTTCGGGGAAGGCCAGCCAGCGGCTTTTGCTGAGGCCATCGCTCCACAAGGGCAGGTTCACATCGTAGTAGAGCAGCCCGTCCGCCGCTTTCTTCGGATCGGTGGGATCCACGCAGCCCGTTTGGGACAGCAGATTGGGGAAGTCCACCACCACCTCCTGCTCCACTCCGGCTATTTTATAGATTTTTCCGACGTAATCCAACACAAATAGATCGCCGTTCAGTGCTTCCGCGAAGGAGACGATGTATTGCCCGGGAACCTCCAGCATGGCGCGGCTCTCCCAGGCGCCGGTGGTGGGGTTGCCGGAGAGCCCGTACATGATTCCTGTATAGGTATCCATGTACAGATAGGTGCCCTGCAGGCTGGGAATCTCGCTGCCCCGGTACACGTAGCCTCCCACGATCGAGGCCTTGCTGCCGTTGTGGTTGTACTCGGCCAATGGATCGATCAGGCCCGCCGTCTCGCAGTTGGTGGTGCGGTAGCAATGGGCCCCCTCGCGCGTATTCCAGCCGTAATTCCCACCCCGCTCCACCCGATCTACCTCCTCCCACTCGTTCTGACCTACGTCCCCCACCCACAGCTCTCCGGTGCTTCGGTCAAAGGACCAGCGCCAGGGATTCCGCAGGCCCCAGGCATAAATTTCGGGAGCACCCCCTCCGGCCGCGAAGGGATTGTCCGCGGGAATGGTGTAGGGGGAGCCATTTTCCACGTCGATCCTCAGCATCTTGCCGAGGAGCACGTCGGTATTCTGCCCATTTTTAAAGGGATCTCCCGCCGATCCGCCGTCTCCATAGCCTGCGTACAAAAATCCATCGGGGCCAAAGTTGATGCCGCCACCATTGTGGTTCTCATAGGGCTGATCGATCTCGATCAGTACCTCCTCCTCCTCCTTCAAAAAAGCTCCCTCCCGATAGGGAATCCTCGAGATCCGCGAGAACATGCCCGCATCGTTTTCGGTGGTGTAGCTGATGTATAGCTCCGGCACGGCGGGCCAGTCCGGGTGAAAGGTGATGCCCAGAAAACCCAGCTCGGAGGAGCGTGTGAGTACACGGTCCGTAATGTCCAATACCGTTTCTGCCGCGCCGCTGGTCACGGAGATCTTCCGCAGCAGCCCGCCGCGCTGAGCAAGATACCAGCTCTCGGGATCCCCCGGCGCCTGTACCATCGCCACTGCCTGCAGCGGGTTTACATCTGGAAAAACCTCTTCCAATGTCAGGGTGGCATCGGGATTGGAGGGGCGCTCGGGAAGGCGGCAGTCGGTGGACTGGAGCCGGTCGTAGCCCCAGGTGGGCTGCAGGTCTACGGCGTCGGGCTTGCAGGCGAGGAGAAGGAAGAGCATGTCCTTCCTTAGCCTGATAGGAGTACAAATGTCCCTCCGGTCGGTTGTGCTTCCGCTGCTCCTGTGGTCCGGCTGGTTTTTTCTCGCCGTCTTGCCGGAGTGGACCGGTGCCCGCAGCCATGCCGACGAGGTTGCCCTTCGCTGGCGCGGGCAGGAAGAAAATGTGCTTGCGTACAACCGATCCTGGCTGAACCACCACCTGGAGCACGACGGTCGCCTGCCTGTGCTTCTGCCAGAAAATCCCCGTGCTGGAAACGGAAAAAACGTGGAAGAAGGATGTGATCGCCATAGCCTCTATCCCGGAGGTGCTTGGCTTTACTGTGCGCGCGATGGTTGGGTAGAGCCCTTGGATGCTCAGGGGGCCGTGGTCAAGGTGCCCTTTGTAAGTACCCTATGGCCCGACGACCGCCACCCGCCCGAGCCCGCTCCCGATGGAAGACCCCTAGGGCCCCTGCCGCCCCAGAGGTAGATCCTCCTCCTCAAAAGGACAGTTTCTGGGTGGCATGGAAATTGCATAGAAGTCGGGGCTGGTGAGCAGGTCCCGCCCGTGCAGCACCTTCGGCACCTGGAATCCCGAGGGCAGCGCCCGCCCGGAGGAGAGGATGTGGTCTTCCGGCCACACGATGGCCATCGGTGGCTTCCAGCCGGCTTCCATCGCCACCCAACCTCCCGTCATCAACAGGCTGCCCGCCACAATCGTAGCGGTCACCAGGCCCCTCAGGAGCGCGGGAACCACGGCCAGCCACCCGCAGCCCAGGATCACCAGATACAGGTGCAACGCCACGGTGTACCGGAACTCCTTATTCTCTGACAGGCTCAGCACCAGCCAGCCCGCGCCCAGGCAAACCGCCAGCAGCGGCAGACTCCGTCGTACGCGTGGATGTAGCAGGGATACCACAGAGCCCACCAGGATCAGCCAAAGCCAGCCCCGAGGCAACATCCTTGTCAGGCCGTACAAATACAGCAGCCAGCCGCTCAGGCTGCCCGCGTTGGGATCCCCCTCCCGAATGCCCCCGGCGGTCGAGGCGCTGAAGATGCCGACGATCACGTCCACGGCGTGGTTTATGTACCATGGACCTGCCACGGCGACACCCGCACCGGTGGCCAGGCACAGTCCCAGCACCCTCTGGCTGGCGGGATCGGCCCAACGCCAGGTGGCTCCCACGGTCAAACACATCCCCAGGGCCAACCCAAAAACCCACCTGCCTCCTGGCAAGGTGCTCTGCCACACCTCCAGCAGCCGCACATCGCGGATGCCTGGCGGCAGCGCTCCGTGCAGCACCCATAGCCCCACGCCCAGCAGCGCCAGGGCGAGCAGACCCCTGCCGGGACGCTGCCACAAAAGCCCCCCCAGGCTCACCAGCGCCAACAGCGCCCAGCCCCCCACCACGTAGATCCCAGCCGTAAACTTGGCCATCATCGCCAGGCCCGTCGCGACGCCTGCCAGTGTGCTTGGGAAGGGTCGCCTTAGGCCATCGGAGGCCAACATGGCCCAGAAAGCCAGGGCCAACATCGCCGCCGAAGGAAGATCCAACAGGAATTTTCGGGAGAGGCAGACGATCAGCGGCATTCCCGCCATCATCGCGGCCCCGGCCAGTGCTGCCGTCGGGCCCCCCACCTCCTTGCCCCAGGCCGCGCGGATACAGCCACCCGTCGCCAGCACCAGGAGGAAGAGGTAGGGACCGATCGCGTGCAACGCCGCGTCGATATTGAATGATCCGGCGATCGCAAAGAAGGGGATTGCGGTGAGGTGTACCAGGGGCGGGTAGAGGGTATTGGAGCGGTCGATGGCCGCCACCAGACCGGAAAATCCAGTGTATTTCCAGGATCGATAGAGAATCTCTGCCTTGGTCAGGTGGTGCCAGTCGTCCGAGTCGGGGGGGCCCTGGTCCATCCATACCCAAGTGGCCTGCAGCATCCAGGCCACCGCTGCGACCGCGAGGATCCCTCCCCATTCCCACAGGATACGACGAATGGTTAGAAAAAACGGAAGAATCATGCAGCCCCCGGCACCGCTCTCGAGGGCACGCGAGAGCGGTCTTCAGGCTACGGAGCTTTCTGGATTCGGTTGTGCCGCCCCTGTGAGAATCCCGCCAAGATTCGTCGCCGGGCAGCCCGACTCGCTGAATGAGGCCTCATTCAGTGCAGAAAGAGCGCGATCATGGCTCGGAAACGGGGACCATCTGCGGTCGTTGCACTTCCACCCACGCCGGCCCCTGCGCGTCGATGTAGATGCTGCGGCCGCTGACAAAGGCACAGCCTCCTTCCCCGCGTAGTTGCGGGCTGCCCAGGCGTGCAGGCCAGCGCAGCTCGGTGATGCCATCGGCCTGCCAGTCCAGTCGGAAGGTGGTCCCGTCAAAAGCCCAAGAAGGGTCGGTGCCGGCGATGGCCGCGGGGAAGGGGCGGGCCACCGGATCGGCCAGGACGGCATTTTCGGTGCCGTCGGCCTCGACGATGGAAAAATCCTCAAAGTTCCAGCTCTCTTCCGCAACACTGTACTCCCACCAAGTACCGTGCATCTGAAGGCTGTCCATGGCCTCCTGCATGGCCAGGGCATAGTCGGCGGTGGCGCCCACGTCGGGATCGGCGCCGTATTCCCCAAGGAGCACCGGCACATTCCACTCGGTGCCCTTGTCGTGCCAGCGCCCAAGGGAGGCATCCACATCGCTGGTGAAGGTGGAGGCCCCGGAAAAGACGGCGGGATCGTAGAAGTGAGGGGCAAAAATGAGGCGTTCGCCCTGCGGGGCCAACAGAGCAGTCGTTGCGTCGGTGGCGTCGGTACCGGTGCTGTCAAAAAAGACCATCGCGTCCGGGTCTTCGGCGTTCAGGATGGCCGCGATCTCGCTGTAAAAGTCCGGCAGCGTCGTCTGCGCCCAGGTGTCGTGGTCGGCACTGCCCTCGTAGGGCTCGTTCAGAATCTCGTAGCCGATCACCCCGGGCCGGTCCCGGTGCCGCTGCGCCATGCCCCGCCACATCTCGCCGAAGCTGGTGCGGGTGCCGCGCTCATCGGCCCAGAAGTCGTCGAAGGCGGCCTGGATGTCGGGATCTCCAGTAACATAGGCAAAAAACCAGCCCGCGCAGTCGTGATGCGGATCTGGTGGATTTTCCAGGGTCCACAGCGGGAAGCCGTCGCCACAGAAGGCTTCGGAGTAGATGTCCTGGTGGGCATCTACAAAGGTATACATTCCTCTTTCCCAGGCACCGTCCAACAGCGCATCGTAGCGCCCTGCCCACTCCTCGTCGATCACCCCCTGCTCGGGCTCCAGGGCCGCCCAGGAGAAGGGCACCCTTAACACATTGATGCCCCAGGCTGCAGCCCGATCCAGATAGTCCGCCAGCGCGCTGTCAAAATCGTCGAAGTCAAAGGGCATGTAGGGCGCAAATTTACTGCGTCCCCCCGCATTTACCCCCCGGAGCGTCACCTGCCGACCCAGACTGTCGCGGATCAGCGGGCCGTCCGCCACCAGAACACCGCCGTCAGGCGGCGTAATGTCGCAGGTGGGAAATGCTTCTTCTTTGGGAGCGGTACAGGCCAATAACAAAAAAATCATCCACGACTCAGGTAGCGGGTGAGACCTTCGGCAGCACTGTCGAACATTTTTCGGAAGAGCATCCGCACAAGCGGGTGCAGGATCCGCACCAGCCAGGTGGGATGGTAGTGGACGGTCCACACAAAGCGGCAGCCGTCGCCATCGGGGTAGAGCTGGAAGTCCTCCACCAGGGCCCTGGCCAACGGCAGGTTTCCCTCGATGGTATTAAAGGAAAATCGGCGTCCGGGCTCCCAGGCGACGACTTTTTCCAACCAGACCTGGGTCAGCCCATCCTGGATGTGGACCGTTCGGAGGGCACCAACTTGGTTTTCGCCGGTGGTCCAGCTTGCCTGTGTCATCTTTGTGAACCAGTGCGGCCAGGTGCTGGGATCGGCCAGCACCTCAAAAACGCGCTCGGGACTGGCGGGCAGGCGCCGCTCGGTGACCATGCGGAAGGGCAGGGTCTCAGCCCGGCCGAGGGAGGTCGCAGTCATTGTGTAGGGCAAGGAGGCTCCAGGGGGATCATAGCGCATACGCGGCGGGCCGGGGTGTGGATCGGTCGTGGGTCGGTGCGACATCCGGATCGGGAGGGGGAGGTTGGGGTCAGGGAGGAGAGGGGGAATTGTAGTCCTTAAACCTGCAATTATAGGAGATATTTGTCTTTGGCATGATTTTTGCTGTGGTTTGATCAGACCGGAGTCCCGATGCGCCTGCTCTCTCCCTTCCTG
>CAITDR010000099.1 GCA_903891165.1 uncultured Pseudomonadota bacterium | reverse complement strand
TCAGCCTCTATCTCCTCTCCCGCCCCGATGCGCCTCCCAAGGCCTGGTGCCTGTTGGCCGACAGCCTGGAACATGGTGGCGGCGGGGCCCACGAACTGGACCTCGCCGATCGCCGCTGCAAAGCTGTGCCTTAGGCGACCATCCGCCCCCGCAGCTCTAACAGGCGGCGGATGCGCTCTGCCGTGGCCGGGTGGGTGGAGAAGAGCCGCGCCGCACCCTCCGCCCCGGCAAAGGGGTTGACAATAAAGAGCGAGGCGGTGGCGGGCGAAGGCTCGGCCATCGGCGCGATGGCCGCCCCACGCTCCAGCCGAGCCAGCGCACTGGCCAGCGCCTCGGGATCCCCGGAGATCAACGCGCCGGTCTGGTCCGCGAGGTACTCCCGCGAGCGGGAGACCGCAAATTGCAGGAGCATAGCGATGATCGGGGCCAGAAAGGCCATCAGAATTGCACCCCATCCACCGCCTTCTTCCTCCTCATTGTTGCTGCCCAGCAGCATCCCCCACTGCAACATACTGGCCACCGAGCTGATGGCCGCCGCCACCACGGAGGCCACCGTCGCCACCAGGATGTCGCGGTTTTTGATATGCGCCAGCTCATGGGCGATCACCCCGCACAATTCGCGGGGACTGAGGATCTGGAGGATGCCATCGGTGACCGCTACCACCCCGTGTTCGGGATTTCGACCGGTTGCGAAGGCATTCGGAGAGGGATCGGCGATACGGAAGACGCGGGGTTTGGGAATCCCGGCGCGCAAGGCCAGCTCTCCCACCATCGCGTGCAGGGCGGGGGCATCCTCCGGGGCCAGCTCCTTCGCGCCGTGCATCGCCAGCACCATCCGGTCAGAAAAGTAGTAGGCCCCGACGTTCATCACCAGCGCCATACCGATGGCGAGGTACATCATGCCGGTGCCCATCCATGCGCCCATGCCGACAAGAAGGCTGGATAGTAGACCTAAAAGCAGGATTGTTTTGAGTTGGTTGAACATGATAGCCTCCGTGATGATCAAAACTAAGGACCGCTGAAGCATCGTCCATTCGTTGTTTCAATCAGAACCTATCGAAAAAACCGATACATGGGCACGGAGGAGGAAGGTACGGAAATGCCGATCCCGACGCTTTTGCAGGCCTCCTTGGAATGCCGGGCCCACCCACCGCGTTAGCTTCTTCACTCACCCCTAGAGGTCTGAATGCTCCTGCTCCTCCTTGCTGCCTGCGAACTGCTCGACCCCGAAAAAGCCGGGATCTTCGGCTGTGATGACTACTGCGACCAGCTCGTGGACAAGGCCGAGGAATGTGCAGCGGAGGCCGGCCAGGATCTGGACCAGTTTTTAGGTGCGGTGGATGACAAATATACCGGCATGGTTCGCGCCGATGTGGTGGATAGCTGCAACAAGGAGATCGCCGACAAGAGCGAGTCCTCCTGCCAGGCGGAGACGGGGACTTTTAACAATATTCCGTGTAGTACGCTGGTGGGCGGGGTGGACGGGTTGTAGGGAGTCCGCATCATGCGCCATGCTCCGCTCCTCGTCTGGTCGGCGCGACAACAGCTATCACCGCCCCCGCTCCAGCAGATTCCGAAGCTTGCGGACCAGGGCTGGCTGTACACGCTGGAGGTACTTCTCCACTTCGACCGGATCGGCGCCGGCATTCACCAGCTCCACCACGTCCAGCCGGTCCCGGGGACGTCCGGCAATCAGCTTCATCTGGATCAGGACCTCCACAGGTACGGCGACCAGCTCGTCCACACGAAGGACCTCACTCAGGTTCACGCCGGGCACGGAAGGTACATAGTCCACAGGTACATCCCCCACAAACACCGGCACCCCCGGACGATGAATCAGCATGGCGCCGGTTCTCTCATAGACATCTTCGCCAGTAAGGAAGTCCACATCTTTTGTCGCGCGGAGATAGCCGTGGGCGGCGACCGCAAGGCCCCCACAAAGTGCATGCGGAATACCCAGCTTCCGCAGCGCATCATGGGCTTGAAGAACGCCTGTCTTTACCTTCGGTGACACATTTTCGAGCGCTTCGGCAACGCCAGCACCGAGTTCATGTGGTTCCACAGATCCTTCCCGTGATGTCCTTCCGTCTATCACGCCCTCCGCTCCCTACCCGGCTCAGGAGCCCGCACAATCGCCACGATCTGGCCTTGCCCCGTCAAGAGTATTAGGCTCTCCCTGAGGAGTCTGTGATGCTGGCCACGCTGCTGTTTGCCTGTGCGCCGGTCTACCGTTTTCC
>CAITDR010000098.1 GCA_903891165.1 uncultured Pseudomonadota bacterium | reverse complement strand
CGTGACCCAGCCGCCCGATTTGTCCCGCGACCCGAACGCACTGCGCGTGCGCAAGCGTCCGCTGCCCGTTACCGTCACCTTCGCGACGGAAGACGGCATCTGTGCGACGTTGGAGGGGCCGGTGCCTTTCCGGCGTGGGGACGCGATCCTCACAGGGGTGCAGGGCGAGCACTGGCCTGTGACGCGTGACAGGTTCGAATCGCGCTATGCCCCCGCGCAGGGGCAACAGATGGGACAAGACGGCGCCTACCTCAAGCACCCGCAGACCGTGCTGGCGCAGCAGTTGGACGCGCCCTTGTGCGTGACGCTGCCCGCCGGTGGGCGCCTCCACGGCAAGCCGGGAGACTGGCTGCTGCAGTATGCTCCGGCCGACTACGGCATCATCGCTGACGATATCTTCCGCACGACGTACGCGCCTGTTGCCGATCAGGATCCGAGATCACATCCGGCATCGCCGCACTGACAACTCAAATGACTCAGGAGGAGACACCCCATGCAATGCCCCGCCTGCGGACGTAACGGCTACCGCCTCTACGTGAAATGCGACACCTGCGGTTGCTGCTTCTGCAACCACGGTAACTGCGACGGCACCTTCGGCAGTTTGATCTTGAAAGGCTCAGGTCGCGCGCCGGGAAGCCTTTGCAAAGCGTGTGGCAAAGGGAAACTGAAAAAGCTCTGAGGTGACCGGATATCACATGGAGTGCTTTCGCCCGGTCTTCGATGAGGGCTACGTGACCGCAGGGGAACAGCTTGGTCTTTGAGCCAGACATGGAGGTGCTGTGATATGAGGCTGATCTTCTCTCGCAAAGGTTTTGATTCAACCGCCGGTGGTGTACCCAGCCCTGTGGTGTCCGGGCGTCCGGTCTCTCTGCCGATTCCCACCAGAATGCCCACACCGACCCGCTACTGCGATGTGGCCACCGGCATACACCTGCTGGTCGAAGAACTTACCAGGGGGCGAATCAGATCTGATCACAACTGCCACCTGGACCCCGACCTCGACGAGGAGAGCCTTCCGCGTCGTGCGGGGTGGAGAGGGGCGCTAGGGCAGTTGGGTGCGGCGCAGAGCCATCTCGCAAAGAACAGCGTGGGGCCGGGTGATCTCTTCTTGTTCTGGGGGCTCTTTCGGACGGCAGCCATCGACCCGGCGACGAAGAGGTGGCATTTCAAGGGGCCCCGTGAGCATCGCATTTTCGGTTGGATGCAGATTGATGAAGTACTTCGGGTTGGCCCGGATCCTCAGCAGGTACTGCAGAAGTACCCGTGGTTGGAGAAACATCCGCACGCCGAACCTGGTTGGGCGAAATCCAACACTATCTATATCGCTCGCGAGCAATTAAGGCTGCCGAGCAGAGCGCTTAATCAGAAAGGATTTGGTCTGTTTGGAAAAGGATATCGATTGACTTCGGACGCCAGCCCGCGGGCGTCGACGTGGTCGGTGCCCCGGTGGCTGAATCCGCGGACCGCAGGTGTGGGCATGACATACCACCCGGACAGCCGGTGGAGCTCTGACGGATCTCTCACCGCCGCAGGAAGAGGCCAGGAGTTCGTCGCCGATATCGGCGAGCGCGATGATGCGCTGGATTGGGTAGCCGCTCTCTTCAGTCCTGACGTCGCATGAGAATCCACCGGTATGTCATCCGGAAGGATGCAGGATCTGCCCCCAACTACGGACCGCCCGCCGTGACGCTGGCCGTGTGCAAGCCCCGCATCAGGAAGAAGGCGACCGTGGGAGATCTGGTTATCGCTTTTGCAGGGAAGACGTTGAATGCTCATGAGCCCCACACCGTGGTGTGGGCGGGTCTGTTATCTGAGAAGCTCACTTTTTCCGACTACTGGCGAGACCCGAGATTCGAGGCGAAGAAGCCCGCAGGAAGTAAAAACCCGGATAACTTCTACATGCCTTGTGGTGAGGGACTCCTCCAGGTCGAGAACCCGGTGCATGGTCCGGATCAAATGAACCGGGACACGAGAGGGGAGTACGTACTGGTTTTTTCGACCGCATGGAGATTCGGCGGGAGCGGGCCGATACTTCCTGTCGATTTTGGCCTGCGGATCACGGGTGGCCGACGGGGTGAGCGGGTATCTGATCCGAGCCCGCGAGAGGCTGAACGCATACTGGAGTGGCTCGCTGAAACGCAATCCGCCTGCTCTGCGGGAAAGTAAATCGGACTCAACGCATGTCGCACGATGTGATGATCAGCTTCTCCTCGAAGAACGTCCCGATTGTGGAGAAAATCCTCCGGCGCATCGAGGACGCAGGCCTGCCCTGCTGGGTCTCTTACCGGGACATCAAGCAAGGCCAAAATTATCAGGGCTCCATCACCGCCGCGATCAGGGACGCGAGTGCGGTTGTGTTCGTGTTGTGCAAAGAGTTCAACCTCTCCGAGGAAACCAAGCGCGAACTTTCGCTTGCGTCGAGCTTCAAGAAACCCATGGTGCCAATCAGGACGGAGGCGTTCACCTTCTCCGATGAACTCGTTTATGTGCTCGCGACGGTGCAGTACATCGATGCCTTTCCGGACTTCGATGCGGCCCTCTCGCGCATGATCGTCAGGCTGAAGGAAATCGTGGCATCCGCGACGCCGCCGGTAGCGGACGCGGCGCCCTCGCTTCTGCCTCCAACTGCGGTCGCGGGGGTGGCCGCCGCCGCTGACAAGTACACGGAGACGGCTCGACAGGTATATGCCGACGGTATCGTCACGCCTGCCGAGCGGGTGAAGCTCGATACAGCCCGTGAATTGCTCGACATACCCGTCGATGTGGCAGCACAGATCGAGCAACGAGTTGCCCGTGCCGTCACTGCGCCTGTTGCACCCGCCGCAACACCTCGCCCCTCTCCAGCTACCGCAGCGGCCGACGTGCCTGCAGCTTCTGCTCCCAAGAAGATTTTTGTGCCGCTGATCGCGTTACTCTTGATCGCTGCCGGTG
>CAITDR010000097.1 GCA_903891165.1 uncultured Pseudomonadota bacterium | reverse complement strand
CGACGGACATTACCGGCGACGGGGTGGACCAGAATTGCGACGGGATCGATGGCACCGACAACGACGGAGACGGGGTGGCTTCCTCCGCTTCGGGCGGAGAGGACTGCGATGATCTGGCTTCCAGTGTAAAGCCGGGGGCAACCGACAATACTGCGGATGGCGTGGACCAGGACTGCGACGGGGTCGATGGTCCAGCGGGTGTGGATATCTTTTCCGGCGATCTGACCCTGAACAGTGACGCGGACCTGGAGTGGTTTTGTGCTGCCTATGACTCCGTGCGTGGTAGCCTCACCCTGGGCGCGGGCATTACGGACCTGACCGGGCTGGCCTGTCTGCGCGAAGTGAGCGGGAACCTGATAGCGGAGGATCTTCCTGTCACGGCGTTGAAGCTCCCCAACCTGGAGCGGGTGGGGGCCGACCTCAGCCTCTCGGCCACCGATGCCTCCACCTTCTTCATGCCCCGGTTGGCCGAAATTGGCGGCGCCTTCTCCCTGACCAGCAACGCGCTGGAAACGGTGAGCTTGCCCACGCTTGAATCGGCCTCCAACATCTACATCAGCGGTATCCTGATCCAGGACCTCAGCATGGGCCTGCTCTCTGAGGTGGCCGGAAACGTCGAGCTGACGATGGTCGGGCGGGCGGCTTTGGACGCCGCTCTCCTGAAGAACATTGGAGGGACCCTCTCTATCTATCACGGAGAGACCCGCTACCCGTTGACGGTGGATCTGAGCGCGCTGGAAAGTGTCGGCTATATTGCTGTGAATGGAAACCTGAATGTACTGGAATTCCCGTCTCTATTGACTGCAACAAACGGAATATTCTTTTCCGACATCGCCTCCGACGGGGCCATCCTGCGTTTTCCAGTGCTCGCCAGCACCGCCTACCTTGTGGCATACTACGCCACCAGCGTGGATGCACCGATGGTAGCTGAACTTCCCCAGCTCTTCCTCTACGGAAACCTGGTCTCGATGAACTTCGACTCCCTGACCCTGGTGGGTACTGCAGAGGTCTATTACACCCTCCTCACCAACCTTGATGGTCTGGCCGCCCTGGAGGAGCTCAACGGATCGTTGTACCTGGGTGACAACAGACGCCTGTCCGACATCCGTGCATTGGAAGATGTTAGAGGTTGCACCTATGCTTTGGTGACCTACAACGGCCCCATCACCGATGAAGAGGTCACCACCACCTTGGACCTGATGGGGGTCCGCTCCTACTCCGTCTACGGCAACGGAAGCTGAAGCTGGACATGCGCACGACCTTCGTGTAAGATCCGCACATGAACATGCTTTTGCTGCTTTTGGCCTGTGGTACCCCCGACTGTCCTGAAGGACAAAAATTCAACTTGGAAGGTCTTTGTGAAGAAGATACTTCCAAGCTGGAAACCGAGGAGAGCGACCCGCCCGCGGACGATAGCGAGGTCACCGACGACAGCGTTGCCATCGACGACAGCGGGCAGACCGACGACAGCACGCCCATTGTGGATGACAGCGGGACCGTCTCCGATTGGGAGTCACTGGGTGAGGAAGCCGGTGTGACGGCCCTGGTTGGAGCCTTCGTAAGTAATGTCGCTGCGGACGATACCATCAACTGGATGTTCGCAAATACCGATATTGTCAGCTTTCAAACCCGCCTAGTCGAACAGATCAGCTCTGCGACGGGTGGGCCGCTCAGCTACACCGGACGCGACATGCTGAGCGCCCATGCGGGAATGGCAGTCACCGACGCACAATGGGGCGCACTCCTGGGCGACTTTGTGGGCGCCTTGGACCAGCTCTCTGTGCCCTACACCGCCGATTTTTCGGGGAACTACCCTGCGGATCGACTCGTGGTCGCGCTGGTATCCATGCACGATGACATCGTGACCGATCCCGACGGAATCATCGTGTTGTTCAACCAGCTTGGCGGCCACGCGGGCGCACAGCTTTTGGTGGGAGAATTCCTCCAGGAAGTCGGCACCGATTCCCGCATCAACGGCTATTTTGCCACCACCGACATGGATCTTTTCAGTCGCCTCCTGGTCGAGCAGATCTGCGATGTGACCGACGGCTACTGTGTCTACAGCGGCCGCTCCATGGCGGAAGCCCACGCAGGGTTGGGCATCAGCCAGGATGACTTCACGGCCTTGGTCGAAGATCTTTTGACGGCCATGGACAGCCTGAACATTGACTACACCCCCGGCACCTTCGACGGCGGAAAACCGGCGGATGAGCTGATCATCATCCTCGCTGGGACGGCCAACGACATTATCGAACCCTGATGGCTGCCCCCGAGCTGCGTCTGGAGCAGGCCCGCCAGGTACAGGACGGTGCCCTGCGCCTAGGGCCGGTGACCCTGCGCCTGGGGCCTGGACTCTGGGAGCTGCGCCCCGATCCAGCCCGCGGCAGATTTTTGAGGATGATGGGGGGAGATCTGCCTCCCAGCGCTGGACGTGTGCTGTGGAATGGTCTCTCGATGTACCGCAAAGAGGCCGCCCGCCGCGAGGTGAGCTTTTTCCGGGGAAACCACGAGCAGCCTGACTTTTTTACCGTGGAGGAGGCGTGGAAGCTGGCCGCCACATTGAGGGGGAAGGAGGGCTGGGAGGGGGAGGCGCTGCAAGCCGCCTTTGGCCTGCCCCAACGTAGCCGCCTGGGCAGCCTCGGCGAGCTGGACCGTCGGAAAGCGGAGCTATTGGCCGCGCTGGCCGGTGATCCCACCCTGATTGTCCTGGACGAGGTCTACAGCTGGATCGACCCTGCGGGCGGCGCAGCCCTGAGCACCTGCCTCCAGGCCTGGCGTAGCCAGCGGGTGCTGATTGTGGCGGGTCCCCTCCCCTTGCAAGCCGACGGCGAGCTGGCGGTACCTTCTTGGGGAGAGGGAAGGCCACGTTGAAGGCGGGCGACCCGATCTGGAGTTATAGCGCCCCTTGAGGTGATTCGGTTGCTGCTGCTCCTCCCCATGGCTGCTGCTTTTCCCTCCGTCGTGGAAAAACTCTCCGGCGGAGAGGTGGATTGGACGAGGATGGAGCTGGTCGCCTCGGCGGACGGCGAACCACCGGGGGGATCGCTACTTTCCTGGGAGGCGATGGAGGGAGAGGCGCGATCGCACCTTGGACCGCGGATTCTGGAGCTTTCCCGCCTGATCCGCATGGATGCCACCCGCACCGCCAAGACCTGGCTGGAAGGCGCCAACCGGGTGGCCGACCGCCTGGATGACAACCTCTCCATGTGGGAGACTTTTCAGGTTCGCTACTATACGTCGGGAAGAGTGGAGCTGGATGGCTCTCTTCCGCTACATGCGTGGCTGCGCCCCGTGCTTGTGGATCTGGCCTCCGCCCGAGAGCGGGAGGGGCCACCAACCGGGCCGATCACCGGTCTGCTGGTGGATGCCCGCGGTCTGGAGCTCCTGCCCGCCGTATGTCCGAACCTGCGTAATTCTGCAGGGCAGAGCCTATATTCAGCGGAGGGGGTGACCCCAGCGGCCATCGCCCAACGACCGCCGGTCATTTATGTAACCGATCCGGCCAATCCGGCGGCGGTAGCACGGGTGGGCGAGCAGCCCCTCCTGCTGCGGGCCACCGGTGTACGGGATGGCGTGGATCTGCTACTCTCGGATGGGGACAGCAACACCCTCCGGGAACGTGCTTCTGAAGCACCCTTTTTGTTACACGGCAACGTGGTGATCGTGGTGGACCGATGATCCGCCCCTCCCCTGCCCTTCTGCCTCCTCCTTCCCGCAAGCCGCCGGTGGCCGATTGGAGCAGCCGCCTGCGCTGGTTCGGATTTTTTGCAGGTCTAATCTGTGTTCTTCTCTACCTGACCTGGCAGGTACTCTCGGTGTTGGTGGCCTCGGCGGTGATTGCCTACCTGCTGGACCCGGTGGTACAACGGCTGGAAGCACGCGGGCTTTCGCGGAATCTGGGGGCGGGCCTTATCGCGGTGACGGCGCTGTTCGCCGTGCTGGCAGGGATCACCTTGGTGGTTCCGGCTTTTGTAAGTCAGATCCAGGATCTTTCGGTGAACCTGAAGCCCTACGTGGCCAATCTGCAGGCCCAGGTGGGCCCGGCCAAGGAGTGGCTGGAGAGCCGCTACGGTGTGGTGCTTCCGGTGGACCTCCAGCAATTTGCCAGTATGGCGCCATCGTATCTTCAGAAAATTTCGCCGGACGTTCGCGACGGGGTGACCCATTTCCTGGGTCAGGTGGCCAGCGGGGGTATGGGGGTGGTGCTCCAAGTGGTCCAGGTCTCCCTGAT
>CAITDR010000096.1 GCA_903891165.1 uncultured Pseudomonadota bacterium | reverse complement strand
CGCCAATACCTGGGTCAACGAAAAGGAAATTCCCTACACCCACGCCCCCGATGCGCCGACGTCAAGAGCCTGGTCTGGGCAGCCGGAAGCCAGTCGCTGGGCCTGCTTCTGCCCGCCATGGGAATCACCATGGCCCTGGGTCTGGGCCTCGCGCTGTTGCCCCTGCGCGGGCGCTTGGTCCGACTGCTTTCGGTAGTCCCTACCTTTATGGCATCTTTTCTGTTGATCAACGGCGTCAACGCGGGGGTGTGGCTCCTGGTGGAGCGCGGCACCATCCCACGACCGACCTGGTTCGCCCTTCCGGCCGAGCGGGGTCCGGTGCCCTGGGCCCTGGCTGTGGCGGTGTTGGCGGTGGCCTCCGGAACCCTGGGCGAAGTACATTCCGCCTGCTCCTTGGGGATTGCGCAGCTTCGTGAAGCACCTTTTGTGCTGGCCTCCCGCGCGCGGGGGGACGCCAGCCTGCGTGTGCTCGCCCGGAACCTGCTGCCCCAGCTGGCCGCGGTGCTGTCGTCCCGCAGTGCCACCCTGGTGGGGGGGGTGGTTGTGGTCGAAAAGCTATTTTTGTTAAATGGAGCCGGAGCCACCTTCTGGAACGCCTGCCTGTACCGGGACTACCCTCTGGTGGTGGGACTGAGTCTGGCCGCAGCCGCTACGGTGGCCACGCTGCGGCTGCTCACCGATCTGCTGCGGATCACCCTGGATCCCCGCCTGAGGACTGGCAGTGGGGGCTGATCGTCGCCGCTACCTGCCGGGTATCCTGCTTTTTTTTGCAGCGCTCTACCTCTTTTCCCTGCTCCTTCCGGGCGAGGTTGTGGTGGACGTGCAGGCCATCTCCCAGGGACCCGGTCCGGGACATTGGCTGGGCACCGATCACCTGGGTCGCGACGTCCTGCATCGGCTCCTCCTCGGTTCTCGCTCTTTTTTCCTGCCGGGTCTGGTGGCTGCGGTGGGGGCGGTCAGCCTGGGGACCACCAGTGGCGCTCTGGCCGGCTTTTTTGGCGGAAAACTGGCGGGCTCGCTCCGCTATCTGCATACGGTGCTCTCCGCGGTGCCCAGCTTCGTCCTGGCCCTCTTGATCGTGACCATCTTTTCGACCCAGGGGCAGCCGATCTGGGTGCTGGCGGTGGCCTGCATTCTGGCCGAGGCCCCCCGCGTCGGCGAGGCGGTCTGGGCCTTTGTGGATACCTTGCGGCGTCAAGAGTTTGTTCTGGCCCTGCACGCCCACGGAATCGGCAGATTCCGTATTCTACTTTACCATATCCTCTGGGTGAACGGACGCCGCCTGGTGCTGCGTCACTTCCTCTCGGTGTTTGGCACCTTCTTGGTACTGGAAGTCAGCCTGTCCTACCTGGAGCTTTCCGGTACCCCCCCGAACTCCTGGGGCAATATGATCGCCTTTGAGCTGGGGCAGAGCCAGGGCAACCCGGTGGCCTGGCTGGCCCCGGCCCTGCTGGTCTGGCTGGGCATTTTTCTCTGTGCCCCCACGGCCTACCGCCGCTGGCCGCGGGCGCTGCCCCCGGTTTCCCTCGCGCGCACCACAGCCCCGGATCTGCGTGGAACGGCCCTGCGGCTTTCCGGAATTTCCATTGTCTGCAGGGACGGGCCCCTGGTTACCGACGCCTCCTGGCAGGTGCGTGCCGGAGAGCTGGTGGCCCTGGTGGGGCCCTCGGGCTCTGGAAAATCGCTCACCGTCCGGGCCGCGCTGGGGCTTTTGCCGGTGGGCCTGCAGCGCAGCGGGGGGACCGTGCGTCTGGTGCACGAGGGGCAGGACAGCCTGCTGCGCACTGAGGAGGACTTCGAAAAGGTGCGGGGAAGCTGGATCGGTCTGATAGACCAGGACAGCCGCGCCTCGCTGGATCCCACCTCGGCGATGGGGGCCCAGCTCGGCCGTGCTGCAGCTCTGGCCGGACAGGACGAAAATCCCCTTCCCTGGCTCAAAAAGGCGGGCTTCGCTCAGCCCGAGGTGGTGGCCGGTCTGTACCCGCACCAGCTCTCGGGTGGCATGGCTCAACGTGCTGCGATTGCGATGGTATTGGCCCGGGGGAGTAGGTTTATCCTTGCGGATGAGTGTACCTCTGGCTTGGATACCTCGATTCAAAAGCAGACCTTGGAGGAGCTCGTCCGCCTGCGCGACCTGGGCCACGGTGTGCTGCTGGTTACCCACGATCTCCGCATTCTTCCTGGGCTTGCCGACCGCATTGTGGTGCTGGAAGGGGGAAGGACGGTGGAGGAGGCGGCGGAGTTGGCGGGGCTGAGCCTGGGTGGCAAAGCCCTTCTGGATGCGACGGTACGCATCGCGGGAGGGCGCCTGTGACGCCACTGTTATCCGCACGCGGCCTTCATAAACGCTGGCGGCAGGGCTGGTGGCGGCCCGCCGAGACCGTGGGCCTCGCGGGTGTGGATCTGGAGCTTTTCCCTGGGGAAGTGGTGGGGCTCATCGGTGAGAGTGGCTCGGGAAAGACCACCCTGGCACGGGCGGCACTGGGGCTCAGTGCTCTGGATGCAGGCACCGTGAGCATTCACGGCATCGATCCTCATAAAAACCGTAGACTTATCCCACCGCTGGCACAGCTGCTCTTTCAGGATGCCGGGGCCTCGTTGAACCCCGGTCTGACGGTCCGCGCCATCCTGGAGGAGTCGGCGCGCTACTTTCCGGGAACGGAGTCCGTAGAAACCGTTTTAGAACGTTTGGATTTGAAGCCGCGCGCCCACGCACGCCCCAGCGAACTTTCCGGGGGAGAGCGGCGCCGGGTCACCCTTGGACAGGTCTGGCTGGCCAACCCGCTCTTGCTGGTGGCCGACGAGCCCACCGCCGGCCTGGATGCTTCCCGCAAGGGCGAGATCATCGATCTGCTGTTGAGCCGCCGCTCCCCGGAGCGGGGCTTCCTCCTGATCTCCCATGATCTTCCTTTGGTTCTCTACGCCTGCCAGCGGCTGCTGGTGATGCAGGCCGGGCGGATCATCGACGGCTTTCCCACCCGGGAATTGTTCGCCCCCCAGCGTCATCCTTGGACACAGAAGCTGTGTATCAACGCCGGCTTGGAGCCCACATGCTCCTGAGCCTCCTTCCCCTCTGCCTCGCCGACGATGCCGCGGTCCAGCATCATCTGGAGCAAGCGCGGGTCTTTTACAAAAAGCAGTGGTACGCCGATGCGACCGCCGAGCTGGAGGCCGGGCTGGCCGAGGACCCCGACGCCGCCGATCTGTGGTGGCTGGCTGCCCAGGTCGCCTTTACGGGCTTGCAGGCCGAGGAAGCGATCTACTATGCCACAGGCGCCATTGCGACGGCACCCACGCTTGCACGTCGCGACGAAGCTATCGTTTTTCGCGATAGATTGCGTCAAAACTTCGGCTTTATCGATGTATTGTCAGGCCGAGAGGGTCTGAAGAAAAAAATAGAATTGACGCCCACTTTTCTCCAGCTCGATCCCGATCTGGCGAGTTGGACCAGCCAGCTTCAGGCCGAGCTGGCTCGGGGCCTGGAGCTGCCCGCACAGCTATCCTTGCCGGTGGGCACTTACAGCCTGGGCGGGCAGAAGGTGGAGGTTCAGGCGGGAATCCACCAGGAACTCCGCCTGGGAACCCCCGAGCGTGCCCCGGCCTGGCTGGATCTGAGCCTGGGTCTTTCCGCCGCGGGCGGTACCTGGCCCGGACCGGAGCTGGGGGCGGCCATCGGCTTGCCTCTTCGTTGGCTTTGGCTGAACCTGGGGGGATACTGGGGGCTGGGGGCCTATGCAAGTCCAACGGGCGACCCCGTCTACGATCTACGTTCGGGGGGGCCGGTGCTGGGCCTGGGCACCGATCTGGCGCACATCGGGGCGCTACGGCTTCATCCCTCGCTGAAGCTGGGGCTGCTCTGGGTGCCCGGTCGGCCGGTGGGCTGTGCGGGGGGGGACTGCAGGCAGGGGTGGGAGGAGGCGGAGCTGCGGCTGGGGCTGTTGAGCCCGGCCTTGGCGCCCGCGCTCTCGCTGGCGCTGTTGCAGCCGGTGGGAGAGCGGCTGCGCCTGGGACTGGCGGCCGAGGCCGGTGTCCTGGTTGGTCAACTCCCTGCATCCGGGGAAGCAACCGGGGCCGAGGGGACCTATAGCTGGACAATCGTGGATCGCGGCTGGCTGGGCTGGCGCAGCAGCCTGCGGGTACAAATTTCCTTCGCACTCACGGAGTAGCGCGATGAACCTCATCTTCATCCTGTCTACATGGGCCCAGGCGGTCCCTGCATCCCCGGACTATCCGGGGCACTGCCAGTCCCCGGTCTGGTCGCCGGATGGCGCCCGGCTTTCCTGGGAGGTGAACTACCTGGAACGGAAGGCCATCGACCTCTATGTGGCTACTTTCACCGAAAGTGCAGGAACCCCACGAAAAATCAGCCCGCCGCGTCCCGCCAGCAGCACCCTGACCGAAGGTTTTGCCGGAAACGACGACTCCGTGGCCCACGAGCTGTCCTTCTCTCCCCCCTCCATCGCCCGCTTTATCTATTCCTCCTCTGGAAACAGCAGGGACTACGACCTCTTTCTAGACAGCGGGGGCACCATGGTGGCTGCAGCGGGCACCGACGGAGGCGCAGCATGGTCGCCCGACGGCGGCCGGGTGGTGTTCAGCTCGGCCCGGACCGGCCAGGGGGACCTGTACCTGATCGACATGCGGAATCCGAGCCAGGCCCCCCTACGATTGACGGGTGATGACAACTCCTCCGAGCTTTATGCGTCCTGGTCCCCGGATAGCCGGCAGATCGCCTTTGTGGGCCATACACCCAAGGGTGACAATATCTGGGTCATCGACAACCTCGACTTCCCCGCGCCGCGCCCCATCACCACCTGGAACCACACGCAGACCCGCCCCTCGTGGAGCCCGGATGGAAAAAACCTGGCTTTTTACTCCAACCATAACGATCCCAACCGCTACGACCTGTACAGCACCCCCATCGGCGGCCTACCGACCTTAATCGCCACGGACGTGCAGATGAACCCGCGCGGACCGGCCTGGAGTCCCGACGGCCGCTACCTGATCTACGTCAAGCAGAATGAAGCCGCCTTCAACCCCATCTATGCCGCACCCATCGCCGATCCCGCCTCCGCACGGACGATTCCCACCGGCACCGTGGGCAACGACGATCTGGCGGTGGTGCGCGCCGCCTCCGGGGTGGAGTGGCTGGCGGTGGCCGCCCAGGGACGTGTGAGCGACACCGTCCGGGACTTCCGCCGAATCTATGTGATGAAGCTACCGAAGTTGCCCTGAATCTTGACAGGTCAAGCCTTCAAGTGGGTCCAGGAGGAGAGCACCGCATAGGGATGAATGGGCAGCTCGTCCCCGATACGCAGGATTCGCCAGGCCGAGGTGGTGCCACCCGCAGCGAGAGAGAGGCGGATGGAGCGAACTTTTTCTGGACAGAGCCCCATCAGACGGGTGGCGGTGGCGTCCACAGCGGGCAGGTTGTCACCGAAAAGGAGGATACCGTGGGGCACCGCAACCCCCATGATCGGCCCATCTCCCTCCATACCGACCACACCGTCCACAATTGTGAAGGCCGGTCGGATCGAGGACCACAATTCCGCGACGGAGTTGTCCACCCCCGCCCAGTGCAGGGGGTTCTTCGGCCAGCCAAAAACCCGGCCGGGAACAGTCCCAAACAGGTTTTTCATCGACAGGGTGACCCCAGCCCAATGGTGGGTCTTCAGCTTGGGCATGGAGACCACGAGGTCGGCCTGCATAATCGTTCGTGCAACCGGCAATTTGGGTAGCTTTGTGTAGCCCACCACCGGCACAAGCTCCACGGCATCGTCCACGTTCAGGTCCACGTAGCTGACCTTCTGCTCCCGCAACATCCGGCCCAGACCGGAGGCCTCCAGCACCGCGTCGGTATCGCGCAAATGTCCGGGGCCTTCGGCGACCACCACGTTTTTGGCGCCCTCCTTCCGAAAAGCCTCGATAGCCGCCAGGATCAGGCGCGGATCCGTGTTCACGGGGCGATCGGCGTGGACTTCCACGAGGTTGGGCTTCAACACCACCCGGGATCCCGCAATTTTTTCTTGAAAAGCCGGGAATGCAGCGATCCCCTCGCGGATACGACCGACCAGATCCTCTTCATAGGTGGCGCAGCGCAGCCCGAAAACCGTCACTTCCGGCTGACGAAGCTCCCGCCCGACAATGGCTCCCACGCCAGCCGCGGCGGCTGCCGCCGAGAGTCCCAAAAGCAGCCGTCGCCGGGTAATTGTCGGGTCAGCCATGTTCCCACCGTAGCGATGCATCCAGCGCCTGGATGGCCAGGGCAGTCCAGTCCAGCCGCTGCGCCGCCCCCTCCTCCCCCAGCCTCGGCAGCAGGGCCTCCACATAGCGACGGGGATCTTCACCCGCGGCATCGGCCGCCAGCGCCACCAGCGCCAGCGAGGAAGAACCTGGCTGTTTCAGGACCACCTCCTGAAAGGCCAGCGCCGACTTTACGGTCACCGCCGCCCCGCCGACCGCCACCAGCGCCCGGATGGCCCAGGAGGTGGGACCGGGTACGGAGCGAAGTTCCTGGCCCAGAACCCGTGGATTTCCGTAATTCCAGCCCCCATCGCTCCCCTGCCGATCCAAGAGCAGGCGCCTCCCCACTTCCACACGCTCCTTCCCCTCCCCAAAGCGGGCCAGACTCAGCATCGCCCATGCGGTGGGCTCCACCCAGGCCGCCGTACCCGGTGCCCAGGACCAGCCGGGAATAGTGGCATCAAAACCCTCCATATCGCTGACCGGCTCGGAATAGAAGGCCAGGGTCCATGCCAGAGCGGCGCGTGCCAGCTCCCCCTCCCCCAGCACCGCGGGGAGCATCAGCCAGGTCCAGTCCGGGTCCTGACGTCCCAGCCACATAGAGGGAGCTTCAAAGCCCGCACCGATGGCATAGAGAGTGGGTTCCATTCGCGACTCTCCCGTCGGGAGATAGCCCCACGCGCCGTCGCTGTTCCTGGCTTTTTCCAGAAACCTGATGCATTTTTTTCTGGCTTCGATAAGGTCCGCAATCACTCCTTCCGATTAACCTCCCAGCCGAGAAATAGCGCACCCATGCTTGTGTCCTCTGGAGAAGCCATGCCCAATACCCTCCCCCGTGCCGTGATCATCGGCATCAACCACTACGACGCCTTTGATCAGGCCGTCGGTCTCACCGCGGGTACCTCCAACCTCTACGGCGCCATCAACGATTGTAAGCTCTACTACCAATTGGCTCGACGGATTGGCGCTCCCGCCAAGAACATCACCGTCATCACCTCCGCCCCGGTCTCGCACACCTTTATCGGCGATGAAAGCGGAGACAGCAAGCTGATCTCCACCGCCAACAAGGCTCAGATCGTGGATGCGATCAAGCAGTTGATCGTCGATCTGGCCAAAGAGGAGAAGACGGTGGGCTTCGTGGCTTTTTCGGGCCACGGCGACTACCTCGAAGACGACCAGCAGCTGGTGCTCTGCCCGCAGGACACCTCCATCGAGGCTTGGCCCCCGACCAACCCTACCGAGCTGCGCCTGAAGAATGTGGTGCCGCTGATTGATATTCGCAATCTTACCGATAAACATCCGAATATAAATCTGACCTATATCCTGGACGTGTGCCATGCCAGTGGCGACTACGACCTGTCGCTGCTCAAGGAAAACGAAGCAGCCCTGGAAACCCTCCGGCGGCTTCAGAAGTACGTAAACCAGAAAGGCGGCCCCTCGGAAGCCCAGGCGGTCTACAACGAAGCTGGCGCGCCGGTTCAGCAGGTCCAACAGGTTCAGCAGGTCCAACAGGTCCAGCAGGTTCAGCAGGTCCAGCAGCCCAGTCCCCCCGCCCGGGTAGGCGGGGGCAGCCTGAAGCCAACGGGAGCCGCCACGCTGGTGCGCCCTACGGTTTCCACCACCAGCCGCTGCCTCACCCGCCGCGCTATGGTCAGCCGTCCGCCCACCTTCTCCAGCACCCCCGACGTGGTGCTGGTGGCGGCGGAGACGGGAAAACCGGCCTACGAGTTTGCCTTTAACGGCGTTTGGAACGGGGCCTTCACCCTGGCCCTCAGCAACATCCTGGACCGCTGGGCCCACCAGAACGAAAACGGCTTTTTTGACCTGAAGATCACCAACATCGAGGTGCTCGCCCGGGCCGAAGCCTACGTTCGCTCCCTGGACTTCGACCAGAAACCCACCTACATCGGTCGGAACGAGCTGCGCAGCAACCGGATTCTGAATGTGGAGACGGCCACGCCGGCCACCCACTTCACCGACAAGCCCCGCGCCGCCCGTATGCACGAGATCTCCCCTGGCGCCGGTCCGCTGGGCTATCGGGCCTACAACCTGGATCGCTACGTGGCCGGCACCTGGGTCAATATCGGGCAGGTGTTGGTGGTCGGGGCCAACGACGTGAGCGTGGGCCTGGTCAACTTCACCCAAAACACCTCCTACTGGTGGTGGAGTGGCGGGGTCTCTCCCTTCGGCGGCACCTTTTCTCTCCAAGAAGCAGCCGCCCTCACCTTTTCGGGAGCCACCCCCGCCTCAGCGGCGGTACGCTTCGAAAATAGGCAGTTTGAAGGCCCATCTCGCTCCATCGGCGCTGTGACCACCACCCACGACCTCCGCGTCAACCTGCTCGGGGCCCCGCTGATCGGCTTCGTACAGGTGGCCGCGGGCACACCGCCGACCTCGCTGACCTACTACATGCTCAACGGCGTGGGCCAGGCACCGCCCTACTTCAACATCGCCGCCGCCGACCGCTTGGTGTTCTCCCTCGCTGCCCGCACGCCAACGGTCAACGGCTGGCGGCAGATCGACCCCAAGGTCTGAGCCGCGCTCAGAGGCTCCGCGCGAGGCGGAAGCCGACTGTGCCAAAGCTGAGCCCCGGGCGTCCGGCAAGACGCCCGGCCTGCCGCGAGTAGCCCTCCGGTGAAACCCAGGCCCCTCCGCCCACATTCATAAATTCGCCAGGCTCCACGGTGGAGTCTGGCACTGCCGTCCCGGGAAGCACACTGCCTTCCCGACGGTAGGCATCGACACACCAGTCCATGGTCCCGCCTGCAAGACCGCGAATTCCATAGGGACTCACATCCTGTGGATAGTCGGTCACCGGTACCCGACGCGGCGGACCGGCGTGGCTGGCCAGCACACAAGCCCAGGTGCAAACCGGGAT
>CAITDR010000095.1 GCA_903891165.1 uncultured Pseudomonadota bacterium | reverse complement strand
CCTCGCCGGACACCCCGGCGGCGCTGAGCTATCTCAGCTTCACCTGCCTGATGGCTGCGGGTCTGGGCCATGCGGTCTATCTTCTGGTGCGAAGCAGTTTTCTGATGCGTCTGCGGGTGGACGAGCAGCGGGCGCACCTCGCCGAGCTTGCCGGTCGCCTGGAGAGCCGGGTGGCAGAGCAGACCTCGGAGCTTCGCCAGCTTCATCGCCGTTCTCAGGAGGTGGGTGCCGAGCAGCGACGCCTGATCGCCCGCGACCTCCACGATGGCTTGGGGCAGGAGCTGAGCTCGCTGAGGTTGTTGGTGGGGCTGGGGCAGAGCCTGGCGCGTCGGGCTATCTGTCCAAGGATCGCAGTGTCGAGGAGCTACTGCGCGCCATCCGCACGGTGGCCCGCGGGGATCGCTACCTGAGTGCCACCCTGCGCAACCTGGAGATCCAGTCCGTTGGGGAGCCGGAGGGGGCGCCGCACCAGCGCTTCAGCGTTCGGGAGGTGGAGGTCTTCCAGCTCCTGGTGCGGGGTATGTCGGTGTCCGGGATCGCGGAGGAGCTGGAGATCCAGGCCTCCACCGCGAGTAACCACATGGCGCGTATTCGGGAGAAGCTGGGCGTGAGCACCAACGGGGAAGTGTTGCTCTACGCCTTTCGCGCCGGGCTGTTGGACCGCGAGACCTGAGGCTCAGAAGCCCGCCTGCCAATAGTCGTCGGGGCAGGAGCCGATGTTGACCCGACCTTCGCCGTCAAAGCGATCGGTGGCTGGATCGTAGGTGGCCTCCACAAAGAAGGTGCGGTAGTCGTGGCCCTCCTGGGCGGTGAACACGCCGGGGATCAGGGTGATCCCGCCCGTTTCGGTGTTGTGTACGCCGGAGAAGGCAAAGGTATAGGTGGCCTCGGCCAGCGTCATATCGCCAAAGGAGATCTCCCCGCTCACCGAGCCGTTGCCATCGAAGGTGATCTCTCCCTTCATCTCCCGCTCGCTGCTGGTGCACCGTTGTGTGCCAGAGAAGGGTCGGGTTCCGACGGGAAGGGCCCGTTCCGTGCCCGCCGGGTCGGGGACCTTGGCGTCCCCTGCGGTGCGGCTGAGGGTGACGGGGCCACCGGCGAGCGCGTTTGCACCGACGACGGCGTAGTCGGCGATGGTGCCAGTGATGGTGCCGGCCCCCACATCGTAGGTTCCGGCGAGGCCAAGCAGGTCCACGGGCACGTCCGGGGGAGAGGATCCAGTCCTCTGGCGCCAGGGCGATCCGTCCGCTCTGCGGATCGTAGGTGCCGGTCACTGAATAGATACCCGAGCCAAAACCGAGCGGGGTGTCGGGATTGTCGGTGAGGGTTACCTCTCCGGTGAGATCTCCGCCTGCATTGTTCAGCTCCAGGGCAACATCAAAGTCCGTGCCTCGGTAGCGGCCGGTCCCGGTCCAGCTGCTGGCCGGGTCCGACGAGCTGGGGGGGGGCGCTATCGCTGTCTTTTGTCGTGGGTTCGGTGCATGCACTGAGGAGGAAAAAGGGGATCCACATGATCAGGTCAGCCTCGGGTTGGGGAGAGAATTGGGGAGAGAAGGAGCCTCCCGCCGTGGCGGGAGAACAGCCGAAGGCGCGGTGCCCTCGTCTGGGGTGTCAGGGACGTTCACAATGCGTAATGGCGGCCGTGTAGGCCCCCGGCGGCGCGTCGAAGTCGCCCCAGCCACTGTCGCAGGCGCGGCCATCGGGCACGCTGAAGCTCGGGCTCACCGTACCGGGGGCGACGTTGACGAACACCACGTTCGACATGGAGCCTACCAGCGTGGTGTTTCCGGGAGAGAAGCCATAGGGACTGTTGCTGTCTGCCACCAACGCCACGTCGTAGGCGACGTCCAGGGAGACGGTCACTTCTTACAGGAACTCCGACTGGATGTGGACGGTGCTGGCTACGACATTCCCAATGCCAGCGCCATCGACCGGCAGCACATCATTCAGGACCTCTACCATCTACAATTGTCCCCCTCGGATGCCGTCGTCGAGAGGCTGCTGACCGATCCGGTCCCCTCGGTGGAGGTGGCCCTGCCCGACAACGCGGAGGAGCTTCGGACCCAGCTTGGCTTCACCCCCGGCTCGTGGATCACGCCGCCGGGCCTGTGTGCCACGGGCGGCTGAGCCGCAACGG
>CAITDR010000094.1 GCA_903891165.1 uncultured Pseudomonadota bacterium | reverse complement strand
CTGGCCCATCGGATCGAGGCGGGGGCGGACATCTTTTTGATGCCCTCGCGCTTTGAACCCTGCGGCTTGAACCAGCTCTATTCGCTGAAGTATGGCACCGTGCCGGTGGTACACGCCACCGGCGGCCTCGCCGATACCGTGGAGAATTTCGATCCCTACCGCGATCGTGGCAACGGCTGGGCCTTTCGCGAATTTTCCGCCGAAGCCTTTTTGGAGGCCACCAGCTGGGCAGTGAACACCTTTCTGCGTCATCCTGAGACCTGGAAGGCGATTCAGCTGCGGGGAATGCGGGAAGATCATTCGTGGGCGCGGGCGGCGGAGGAGTATGAGGCCGTCTATACCGCCAGTCTGGTGGCTTAGGCTGGGTGGAGGCGGTTGGTAGGCGGAGGGAGGGCACTGGGATATAAGGAGGGTGGAGAGTTCATGCCCGACTGGAGTGTTCTGGAGCCACATCGCCCACTTCTGGTTGATGACCCGCGCTATGTGGAGCCCCCGGGGGCGGGCGGAGCCGAGCTGGCGGCACGGGTGCGGGCGGGGGCCAGGACCGTTTTGGTGGGCGGCGCAGCGGGAATCGGAAAAAGTACGGTGATGGCGCAGGCGGCGACCATTTTGAAGGCGGAGGCTTCCCTACTTCCGTGCTTTTTGGCAGTAGATACCTTGGAGAATGTGCGACGGCTGACCGCCGATCGGCTGCTGAGGTTGGTGGCAGCCGCGCTGGTCGTTCATGGAAGCGCTCGCCTCGGGCTTAAGTTCAGCGCCGATCTGTTAGCGGCTGCGAGACAGGCAGTCGGGGCTTCACCGGGGCAGCATCAATCGGCACTTGAAGGCTTAGTAAGTAGATTTGGATCCTTGCTGCAGCTTGGCGAGACAGGGCTGAGTGAAGGTTCGGGTGGCTATCAGGCGAGCGGGCGGGCACTTCTGGAAGCTACGCTGGCCGAGGTCAAACGTAGCAGCAGCCGGAACATCGTGCTTCTGCTGGACGGAACGGAAAGACTTCAGGAAGGAGCTGATACTTCCTAGATTTTTGACGCTCTGGGGCGGCTACCTGATGATGTGGCGGTGGTGATGACCGCTCCCTGGCACAGCATCTACGGGCGCCCGGAGGACGGGGTGCTGCGCCCGGGGGAGCAGTGGATGATCCTGCAGCCCTCCTCCGGCGAATCGGCGCGCCACTTTATGAAGAAGATCCTTGAAAAACGTCTGAAACTGCCTGAGGGGAGCTTGGAGGGCGGCACAGCCTTTCCCGGTGCCGCCGAATTTCCTCCGGTGGTGGAGGAGGCGGTGGCCCTTTCCGGCGGAAACCCCCGCTTCTTCCTTCAGCTTTTGGCCGATGCCGCCAACTATGCGCAGCGGCAGGAGCGGGAGTGGCCTCTTCGTGAAGATCTGGCCTTGGCAGCGGATGATTTGAGTTCAGACTTCCGTCGGTCGCTGAGGCCGGGCGATGTGCAGGCGCTGGCAGAGGTGCAGGGCACCGACGGCCTTCAAATGCCTCTGGACCGAAAAGTACGCCTTTCCGGTCGTGGATTGGTCTACGAGCAGGGCAGTGGCAACCGAATTCAGATGGTGCTGCACCCGCTGGTGCGGCCCTTCTTGCCCGCTGCAAACCCCCGTGCGTGATCCCATGCAGGCGCTGCTGAACGCCGTGGAGCGGGATCGTGGCGGCGTGGCTGTGGTATGGTGTCCGGATCTCGGGCTGCGATCCTGGCTGGCCGACGAGGTGGCGGTGCTGGTCCCTTCGGCGCGACGCCCCCAGCGGGTAAGCAGCCTGGAAGAGGCGCTGGCCATCCCCGACCAGCTGGCCCTGTGGTTGCCGAACAACGAGCGCGAAGCGGTATTGGACCTGGATGGATCCCGGGATCTGCTGCGGGCAAATCCGCCTCGAACGCAGCCGATCGTCCTGTTCCTGTTGCGCAACGGCGACGGTGCGGAGGCGCTGAGTCTGGAGGCGACCAGCCTGTGGAGCATTACCGCCGGAAGTACGGTGGATCCGGAGGAGCTTTCCGAGATCGATCCAGAGGTAGAACGTGGCCACTTCCGGGCGGAGCAGGGCCAGACGGTCGAGGAGTGGCTGCAGCGTTGGCGCAAAGGGGAATTGGCGCAGACCGGGCAGAACTGTATGGTAGCATACAAAGCGATGCTGCTGGAGGCCACGTGAGCCCGTGGCTTGATCTCTATGACCAACACCAGAAGGTGCGGGAAGGGGCGAGGGACAAGGTTCATGCGTTGAGGGTGGTGCTGAAGGATCTGGCCGAAAAGTCCATCCTGACCCGCGAGTGCCAGAGTCGGCTGACTTCTGCCACGAACAAGAATACCCGACGGACAGACTGGATTTTAAAGCCAGAGCCACTGCGGATCCATCGTCTTGGAGAGATAGATCGGAAGGAGCTGATGGTAGAGGAGGCCAAACTCACCGTCCTGCTGGAGACTCAGGAGGATCACATCATCCAGATGACGCTGATGGTGGAGGCGGTCCGAAGGGACGGAAAACCATGGAATATCGCGGTACATATCTCGGAAGACCGCATCCATGAGAAGAACCCGAACGGGGACCAGGACGGGCTGGGCTCCTGCAGCCATGCGCTGCTGCATTGCCATCCGGACCTGGATCATCCGGTAGAAATTCGGGTTCCTCTTCCCCCCTCTCGCCCGCCCTGCTCCTACAATGGTTGATCTCCCAGGTCTTGCCATTGAAATTGTGTGAACCCGCACCTTGGCCCAGGCCGAAGGCCGCATGACCACTTTTTAAGGCGGCTGGGGCGGTCTTTGACCGGTTCCGTCCATAGGTGGCAGCATTGGTGGCTGCCCCTTGTCCCCCAAAGGCGGCAGCAGCGGTTGTTTTTCTCCCCTCCCCTCTTGACCGGGCAAGGCATCCAGCGGCGACGCAATCCCCGCCGGACCGCGCTGCAGGTCATAGAGCAGGCGGCCCCCTTCCCGCGCGAGCGGCATGCCCACTTCCGCCGCCAGCCAGCCATCCAGGCGGGGCCGCAGTGGCTGAGGCACTCCGCCCATGTCCACGATCATGTAGGCGTAGTCTTGCGCAAGAGCTTGCTCAAAGGGAGCTTCGGCGGGGGCGGCCCAGAACCAGCGGGAGGCCTGCACGTCCACCGGTAGCTCTACTTCGCGGGACAGCGCCGCCACCACCCCGGCCACCACCGGCTCAGGCGCCGCAGGAAGGCGTTTTCCGGCAAGGGCGGCCTCCCAGAGTACCCGTGCACCGCTACGAGTTCCCTGGAAATAAGGAGCCTGCGGGGCCGGGAAAACGATCATTCCGCCCCCGGGCAGAGCGGCGAGTACCTGCAGCAGCGGGTCGGGCAGGAGCGGGGTCACGGGGGCGGCCAGCCGCGGGTTTTCCAGCAGCACCCCCAGAAGGATCAGCGGTGAAAACCACAGCCGCCCCCCTCGAAAAAAGCTCGCCAGACCCAGGGCGCCGCAGACGCCAATCAGCGCGCCGAAGGCCAGCCCATCGGGTCGGCCGGGCAGCGCCGCGATCTGGTCACCATCCAAGAGCAGCCGCAGTGCCGAGACGGTGTGCGGCGCCACCTCTGCCTCCTCCGGAAAACTCTGCCAGCCGTACACCGCGGTAATTCCGAACCAAAGTGTAAGCCCTGCTACACTCCAGCGGCGAGCACGTGGGTCCAGAAGCCCCAGGAGCAGCCCGACCAGCAGCACGGGCCCCCCGTGGAGACGTTGCAGCGGCACCAGCACTGCGCCAATCCAATGTCGCTGGGGCCCCTCGGGAATGGCCCCGGGATCACTGCCCAGCCCGCCGGGGAGGGGCGCTTCTGGCATCGGCTGGCCACCGGGCAGTCCCGGACGAAGGTTCGGCTGCGCTCCTCCATTTTCGTTCACCGGATCGGTTGGTGTACCTCCCGGCAGCAGAATGTTCCCCTCTCCACCTGGCATCGTGCCATCAGTCCCCATACTGCCCGGCGTCAAAGGAGGCAGCTTCCCCGCCGGCTCCCCCGCACTCAGCCACAGCCCGGTCTCCCGTGCCCGCTGGCGCAGCTCCACAGTCTCCGGCGGTGGCATCGGAAAAAGAGCCCCGCTCTTCCCAAAGTAGCCAGGGGCGGAGGGCAACGGCGGAGAGGAAGAAGAAAGAGCACCAGGGACCGCGGTCTCTGGAAAAAGGGCCGCCAACACGGGAAGTCCAGCCAACAACAGCCAAAGGTTGCGCCGAAACAGCCCCGCCCCGGCCAGAAAAAGTGCCGCAGGCCAGGACCAGAGGCCCCCCAGCCAGGCCAGCCGAGGTTCGGCCAGTCCCAGCGCCAAGGCGCCCACGCCCAGTGCAGCCAGATCGGTGCCGGGAATGCCGCGAAGTACCATGGGGCTACTCTGCACCGCCAGTCCCGCAACCAGCGGTCCCCATCCCGCCCCCACCACGGCCCGCCCCAGCCGGTAGGGCCCATAGCCCGCCAGCCACACCGCTCCCGCGATCAGCAGTCCCAGAGAAAATCCGGGATCCAGCGGAAGAATCGCCTGTAGCAGCGCCGCCATCGGCGATTCCGGCCACCAGGGCAGGGCCCCGCCCACCAGCGTGTCGGCGGTGCCGGGGTCGGCCTCCATCAACCACCAGCGCTGCACCATCGCCGCTCCATAGAGGGTGCCATAGAGGGCCTCTCCCTCCTGTGCCGGCACCCGAAAAGGACCGATGGAGGCGTGGAACATCCATGCCGGCAGCGCGAGAAAAAGCAGAGGCGCAAGGCGCTGCACCTAGTCCCCCGTGTTCGAGGCCGAACAGGGCGCCACACCGCAGAAATGCTGAACTTCCCCGCCGGAAGTGAAGTAGTGGGCGGTCTGCGCCTCCACACCCGGCCACAGACGGGGAGCCCCATGGGCACCCGTTGTCACGGAGGGCCTGTTTCCTGGCGGCGGGGCCCCGCGCTCCGGATCAAACTGTACCAAGAGCGGAGCCGAAGAAGGAAGTGCCACCGTCGTCATGCCTTCAGGCACGTAGACCTCAGGGGCCGCCAGACCGGTGCCGATCGATCGGTGCAGCAGCTCGGTGGTCATGTTCGGCACCTGATCGTCGCCAATGGACTCCTGGTAGAGCAGCGGCCGTCCTTTGAGATCCTGTACATAGGAAGCCGGATCAACAGGATCCCAGAAGAGCTGCGACAGGGCATAGAGACGCTGGCGTTCGTAGGGATCCGAGATGCTGTTGGCGACCACCGCCTCGAAGGCCAACCAGTTGGAGGATCGCTCCAGCATGGTGGTCCAGGCGGCACCTCCCACATGGAGCACAGCGAGGTTCTGATCGGGCTCGTTGGCGAGCATCACCGATCCTTCAATAGCCCCCAGGGAAATCCCGTAGTAGTAGACCTTTTCGGGGTCT
>CAITDR010000093.1 GCA_903891165.1 uncultured Pseudomonadota bacterium | reverse complement strand
GAGACGCTCCTGCGACCGACGAAGCGGGGCCGGGAACGGCGGGGGGAGACGGCGGGGCTGCGCCGGTGTCGTCAGGGTCGAAGGGTGGGCGGCGGAAGGGTGGGGTGGCTGCGATTGGTTACGCAGGCGGAGTCTCTGGTGGATCAGGCACCTTTCTTCGAGCCACAAGATGCCACCCCACAGGCGCCTGCGGCGCTTTGGCCGCACGCGCCTTTGCAGGTCTTGGCGACCGCCCTGCCTTATCCCCCTCTTACTGCCACCCCTTTTCCTGAAAAGGCGATGCCAAAGCGGCGGATCGGTGTGACCCCGGCTTTCTCCAGCTCGTAGTCATACTTTTTGTCGATGATCTGCCGCAGGGCGGCTTCGGCGAGCGGAGCCAGGTTTTCGCCCTGTTTGAACTCCAGCACAATTCCAGGTTGCCCCGCCTTCTTCGGGGTGATCACCACGTCCGTTCGGCCGTAGCCCACCTCCCGGTTGCTCCGCACGGCATGGCTTTCCTCCATGTCCACCAGCAGCCCCAACACAAAGGCATGGTAAAACACCTCAGGGCGACCAAGGTCGTGGGAGGACACATGGGTCAACAGTAGCTTACCGAGGAGGGCCTCCAACACCTCCGCGTCGCCACCCAGAAGTGCTTGATACAAAAACTTTTTGGGGAGATTTCCGTGGTAGAGCCAGTCTCGGAAGCTGTCTTCCCAGAGGATCCGGACTTCCTCATTGGGAATCGTCAGCTTCGCCGTAATCTTTCCTACCTTTGTGCGCCTCTCCATCACCTTCAAATAGCCGGACAGCAGAAGCAAGCTCCACACGGCGTCCCCGCCGAGGTTCCGCAGCGTCACGTTCTCGTCGATCACCACCTCTACGCTGCCTCCCGTCAGCAGCCTCTCGATGTCGCTGCTCAGCTCCGTCTGCCCTAACAAAAGCTGCCGCACCAGCGCATTGTCGGAGGTATTCAGCCAGTGGGGCTGGGGGGCTTCTCCGGGCTTTCTCAAAAAAACCGTGATTGACCAGGGGTTGTACACAGTGGTATTGCAGAATACATAGCCGTTGTACCAGCGGCGCACTTCGGGAAGCTCCGCCTCTCTCCCTGCCAATTGCAGCAACGCCTGGACTTCCGGCTCGGTGAAGCCAAAGGGTTCGTTCTCCTCAGAACCCAGCATGGAATAGACGGCGATATTGTTCAATCCCGAAAACATACTCTCCTTTGCCACCCTCAAGATGCCGGTCAACACGCCCCGATACAACGCCGGGTTGTCCTTCAGCCCGGAACCAAAGAACATCCGGAACCACTCGGCCGCCTGAGCATAATGGCCTTTTTCGTAAGCATTTAAGAGAGGGGTGTCATACTCGTCGATCAGGACGACCACGGACTGCCCGCTGCTGACGTACAACGCTTCACACAGATCGAGTAGAAGTCGGGCGGGTCCGGCCTTGCCGTCGGCGATCTGCTGTATCCGGACCTTTAATGCCTCATTTACCAATGGGCCTTCCAGTTGTTTGCCCAGCCTCCGCACTTCCGCAGCCAGGATGTCCTTCACGACCTGCTCGCAGACTTCCCATGGACCGTGCTTCACATCCTTGAAGCTGAGCCAAATCACCGGATGTTTCTGGAATTCCGCACGCACCAGCGGATCCTGCCAGACCTTGAGGTCCGAGAATAGTGCGCTCAGATCTTCGCCCGGCTCGAAAAAATAGCGCAACATAGAGAGGTTGGTGGTTTTTCCAAAACGCCGGGGCCGGGGGTACATCTGCACTTCGGCATAACGACGGATCACCTCGATGGCAAAACCGCTCTTGTCCACATACAGCCCGCCCTGTTGGCGGATGCCCTTGAAGTCCGATTTGCCGAGGAGGATGGGAGGGAGCATTTTTACTCCCTAACCCGTTGCGCTCGCCCCTTCCTGCCTCAGTAGTTGGAGCGGGCGTCCAACGCGGCCTTCGCGGCCCGATATTCGGCCAGGAATCGCTCGATCCGGGCAGCGGTGCTCTCCACCCGGTCGATGGCGCCGATGCCCTGCCCACAACCCCAGATGTCCCGCCAGGCTTTGGTGGCGGAGGCGCCGCCGGAGCCGAAGTTCATGGTGCGCAGGTCCCCTTTCGGCAGGTTGTCCGGGTCTAATCCGGCCTGTACGATGCTCTGCCGCAGGTAGTTGCCGTGGACCCCGGTGAACAGGTCGGAGTACACAATGTCGGCCGCCCGGCCTTCCACGATGCCATTTTTGTACGCATCCGAGGCATTGGCTTCCGCGGTTGCGATGAAGGCCGAGCCCACATAGGCCAGATCGGCGCCCATCGCCTGTGCGGCCAGGATCGCCGCCCCGTTGGCGATGGAGCCCGCGAGCGCCAGCGGTCCGTTCCACCAAGCCCGGATCTCCTGCACCAGGGCAAAAGGTGAGGTCGTCCCTGCATGTCCTCCGGCACCCGCCGCCACGGCGATCAGCCCGTCTGCGCCCTTTTCGACGGCTTTTCTCGCAAAACGGTCGTTGATGATGTCGTGAAGGGTGATGCCTCCCCAGCCGTGTACCGCCTGGTTCAGATCTTCCCTTGCGCCCAACGAGGTAATAACCACCGGCACTTTCCATTTTGCACAGGTGGCGATGTCCGCCTCCAGCCGGTCGTTTGATTTATGTACAATCTGATTAACGGCGAAGGGGGCAGCGGGCTGGTCGGGAAACTGGCGGTCGTGGGCGGCCAGCTCCTCGGTGATCCGGTGCAGCCACTCGTCGAGCTGGCTCTGCGGCCGGGCATTCAGCGCAGGAAAAGCACCCACGATCCCGGCTTTACACTGGGCAATCACCAAGTCGGGGTTGGAGATAATGAAGAGCGGCGCGCCGATCATCGGCAGCCGCAGGCGGTTTTGGAAGGGGGCGGGCATGGTCATGGCCCTTCCTTATCCTGCTGGCGCAGCCCCAGCCGCCCGCGATACGGAAGCGGCCCTCCTTCGACCGAAAGGGCAGCGTGCCATTGTGTCCACACCTACAAAAACTCCCCTCGCCCGCCGTGCCTTCAACGACGCCCCCCGTCGCCTACCCGTGGTGTTTTTACATGGGCGCGGGGAGGCTCCGGATCGCCATGTGGGGGCGATCATCCAGCAGCTCTGCCCTCCCAAAAAGCTCTTCGCGCCCCAGTTGACCGACAACCTTCTCTTACGACCTTTTGCGGAGCAGGTGGCCGACGCACGGCGTTGTATGCGCACAGCGCGCGCACTGATCGGCCACCACTGGGGGGCCTGGCTTTTGCTGGCGGCCGCCCTGGAGGCCGAGGAGGCCGGAGAGCCGATTCCACCCCTGCTTTTGCTGGCGTCTCCGCTGGGGGTCGGCGTTCTTCCTGGGGATCCACCCATGGGCTACATCCCGCCCCGTTCCGCGAAGATCATGCGGGCGCTCACCGGCACCGGGCGTGCTCCCCTTCAGGCACGGATGGTTTTTGTACATGGTGCGCAGGATCCGCAGGTCTACCTGGCCTCGGCGCATACGGTGGCGGCTTCGGGTCGGACGGTGCATGTGGTGCCGGCGGGCTTTCGGTTGGAGGGGGAGGAGGCGGAGCAGGTGGTGCGGCGGGAGGTAGGGATTTTGTTGGGGGAGGCTGGAGTCCAATAAAAAAGATTCTGGACGTGGTCGATTAGGTGATCGGCCATTCTGGATGGCCTCGCGGGTGGGTGATAGGCCTGCATCGATCAGGTACATGATGAGCCGAATCACCCGCCTTCGTATTCAGAACCTCCGGGCCATCGAGTCCCTTGACCTGGAGCTGGACGGGCAATTCACTGCGCTGATCGGCGAGAATGGCGCTGGCAAGAGCAGCATCATCGAAGCGCTGGAGCTACTGCGGAAGGCCGCCGAGCCCAATTTTTTGTCCTCCTTTTATAGCCTGCATCGGGGGATGCCGGGGCTTTTGCGGTCGGGGGCCCCCAACCTGACCTTAGGGGTGCGGGTAGAGGACGACAATTGTAAGCTGGACTACGAATTTGTCCTACGAGGACAAGGCGCGGGAGTGGTTATAGAGTCGGAAACGCTCACAGATTTACGTCGTGAAGGGCTGATAATTCGTAGATTGAACGAAGCACACTATGTAAAATCGAATCATGGAAATGCCAAAGTGAGTGTGGACATTTCCAGCGGCCTCCTCCTTCCTTCGATCGTAGTAAACGGCGATCCTCGCCTCCTCCTCTGCCTCCAAGCCCTTCAAAAAATTGAGGTCCATATCGGTTTTGATAGCCTTGTATCCTGGGCGGCCCGCAGCTATCAGCGGCCGGAGAGCCTTCGGGGGGCCACCACCCACTTTCCAGCCAGCCGCCTGAGTCTCCTGGGGACCAACCTCGCCAATGCCTGGTCTGAGCTACGAAGCCGCAGCTCCCAACATTGGGCATATACGATGGAGCTCCTTCGCCTGGGCTTCGGGGACCGCCTGGACACGGTGCTGGTCAGCCCTGACCACGGCGGCGGCAACATCTATCTGGGCCTGCGTTTTGCGGATCTGGCCGATCCGGTGATGGCGGGAAACCTCTCCGATGGTCAGCTTTCCTGGCTGGCTTTTGTGGCCATGTGCAGGCTGAACGAGGGACGCTCGCTGCTGGCTATCGACGAGCCCGAACTGCACCTACACCCCTCCCTTCTCGGGCGGGTGATCTCGCTGCTTCAGAGCCTGGATTCACCAGTCCTGGTGTCTACACACTCCGACCGGGTGTTGGAGTTGCTGGAAGATCCAGCGGCGGCGGTGCGGGTGTGCAGCCTGGAAGGCAGCCGGGCCGTGGTTTCGCGCTTGGATCCTGTGGAGCTGCAACGCTGGCTGGAGCAATTTGGCGACATGGGCCAACTTCGGGCCAGTGGCTATCTATCGAGGGTACTCCAGACCCCGCCATCCCTCTCTCCGCCTGAATCTCTGGGAAAGCAATGAGTCCGGTTGCAACGGTTCTCTATGAAGACAGGATGCAGGTGGGTGCCGGGGCCACCTTTCCGCTGCACGATCTGATCCTGAAGTGGGTGGCGAATCAGACAGAGCGCCCCCTCTGGGAATTGCAGAAGTTGGTGGATAAAAATCCCAGGAATGGCGTAAGCAAACTGTTGGGGGACGTACCGAAAACATCCAGAATTGCCGGCGGCGGCTGTCTGATTCTGCTGGTGGATCGGGACCATATCGCCGAGCACGTACATCTTCAAAAGAACGCCCCTGACCAACAGGTGATCGAGGCGATCCTTCGCAAGAGCGACGCACCTCAAAAGCTCACGATTTACTTCCTGCATCCCAATATGGAGGGGCTGCTCAGCTCCATCGAAGATTACGATCCCACACTGCCTGCCCCCCTCAAAAAAGACCCCAACGCCCGCGATATCATCTTGAAAAAAGCCCGCACTCGCCCGGCACATCTACGCGATTGTGTACGCAGTCGCCAACCGGGGATCGCAGCACTCACCGACAAACTCATAGAGCTTTGTCGCGCCCGCCCATAGCCTGCACCCCCTCTGCACAAACCCCGCACGCGCCCGCCACCCGCTCCCGCCCCAAAAGCAGTACAATAGAAAGATGCTGCTTTCTCTCTTTCTGCTCTCCACCGCCGCACCCCTTCCCCCCGAGCTGGAACCCTGGGTTCCCTGGCTCCAAGAAGCCCACCCCGAGTGGGCCTGCGCGTCGGCATCGCGTTGTGTATGGCCGGGGCTGGTCAGCCTGAATGCGGACAGTAGCGGTGCCTCGTTGGTATTGGGCTTGCGTCTGGATGAACGCGCGGAAGTGCCACTACCCGGCGGACGTGGGGCCTGGCCGGAGCAGCTCCGGGTACAGAGCTGGGAGGCCGTTCTGGAAGGGCAGGAGCGTCCGGACGGCCGCGTGGTGGTGCTGGACCGGGAGGGTGTGCCCACTGCGGTGCTGGAGCCGGGAATCTGGGTCTTGGAAGGCCGCTATGTCTGGCCGTCGATGCCTCAGGGCATTGCACTGCCCGAAAGCTGGGGACTGGTGCAGCTCACCGTGGCCGGGGAGGAGGTGGGCTTTCCCCGGATCGACTCGTCGATTCTCCGCCTTGGAGAGGGCGGAGGACGCGGCGAAAGCCGCATCGAGCTTGACGTGTCAAGACTGGTGCGCGACGGAGTGCCCGCGGTGGTGCAGACCCGCCTGAGCCTACGCGCTTCTGGGGCAGGTCGGGAGGTGGACCTGGGAAAAGTGCTGCCCGAACATACCCGCCTTGTGGCGCTCTCCTCCGAGCTGCCCGCCCGCCTGGGGCCCCAAGGCGAGCTGGTGGTGCAGACCCGGCCGGGAACCTGGAAGATCGACCTGGAGTCCCTCTACGATGGACCCCTGAACAGCCTCGTGGCGCCCACCTTGGCGGCACCCTGGCCCGAGGCAGAATATTGGGCTTTTGAGGCGCAGGATACCGTCCGTGCCGTCACCCTTTCCGGGCCTGCAGGAGTGGACCCCGGCCGCACCCCTTTGCCGGAAGAGTGGCGGGGGAAGCCGACTTTCCGGGTAGGACCTGGGGAGACCCTCCAATTTGAAGAACTCCGGCGCGGCCAGCCCGTGCCCCCCGAAAATCGCCTGACCCAGAGCCGAGAGCTTTGGCTGGACAGCAACGGCCAGGGCTACACCTTCCGGGATCAGCTTACCGGACAAATGAACCAGGGTTGGCGGCTGGATCTTCTGAAGCCGGGTGAGCTGGGCCATGCCTCGGCCAACGGCGAGGATCAGGTGATCACCCAAGGCGAAAAAGAAGCCACTGGCGTGGAGCTGCGGCAGCAGTCTTTGAGTCTGACGGCAGAAGGCCGTCTTCCGGCGAGTGGAAACATGCACGCCTCCGGTTGGAGCCGAGAGGTGAACAACCTGTCCTGGCGTCTGCACCTGCCACCGGGCTGGACACTATTTACCGCCGTCGGCGCCGATCATGCCAACAACAGCATGCTGGAGTCCTGGAGCCTCCTCGATGCCCTTTTTGTGGGGATCATGGGCTTGGCTGCCCTGCGGATCGGCGGTTGGCACGCCGCCCTGCTGGCCGTGGTCGGTCTGGGCCTCTCCCGTCCGGAGTCCTCCGCACCGGTGCTCAGCTGGATTCTCGGCCTGGGTGTCCTCTCTTTGGTGGCACCGGGCGCGACCTGGCGCAAAAACCTGCGGGCGCTGGTCCTGCTGCCCCTGCTCTTTGCGGTCGGTACTTTTGCCTGGTTTGACCTTCGGAGTGCCCTCTTTCCGCAACTGGAGCGGCCGTCGATGTCGCTGGCGATGAACGACCGGGATTCTTCGGACCGCTTTGGTGGCTACTACGACGCCCCCTCGGCAGAAGTGCAGCATGTCGAACGAAAAATGCGCAATATCTCCCTGCAGAGTGATCCCAAGGCGGTGGTGCAGACCGGCCCCGGCATTCCGAATTGGAGTGGAAATACCTACACCTTGTCCTGGTCGGGCCAGGTGTCGCCGGATCAGAAGCTGCGTCTCTATCTGTTGCCACCCCTAGCAAATTTTTTGTTGAGCGCCCTGCGCAGCGGCGCGATGTTGGCCCTGTTCGGGATGCTCCTGCGTCGGGTTCTTATGGAGGGCGAATCGGGGGAGGGAGGAGGAGGCAGCGCTCCGGCATCGGCGGAGAAGGGTCCTGACACAGAGCCCGCTGCCGCCTCGGGCGGCACCGGGCTTGCGGTTTTTCTGGCATCACTGCTTATTCTCCCCCTTTATTCGACTGCTTTTGCACAGGTTCCCGGAGCGGCAGATGGTCCGACGGAGCCCGACCTTCTGGAGCAGTTGGAGGAACGCCTCTCCAAAAATCCCTGCGAAAAAGACTGTGTCTCCGTACCTTTCAGTCGTCTGACCGCGACCGAGAGCAGTATCCGCATCGAGACGGAGGTCCACGCGGCGGGGCG
>CAITDR010000092.1 GCA_903891165.1 uncultured Pseudomonadota bacterium | reverse complement strand
TGGTGTAGCCCACTGCCGCAACGCGAAGTTTTGCGCGCATCAGGCCTCCGCCACGATATTGTAGAGGGTGTCCCGCTCGACGGGAATACGACCGGCCTGCCGGATCAGCCCAATCAGCTCTTTCCTCGTCATCTCCTGTGGAGTACGGGCACCTGCCATATGATAGATACGCTCCTCCCGTACGGTGCCGTCGATGTCGTCCACGCCGTACCACAGCGAACTTTGTGCAATCCCGATGCCCAACATCACCCAGTAGGCCTTGATGTGGTCGATGTTGTCGAGCAGCAGCCGGGAGACAGCCATGGTGCGCAGCGAGTCGTAGCCGGTCACTTCCGGTAGACGACGCAGGCGATTGTTTTCGTTGTGGAAGCGCAGGGGAATAAAGGTCTGAAAACCGCCTGTTTCGTCCTGAAGACTGCGCAGGCGCAGCAGGTGATCCACCCGCTCCTCTACCGTCTCGATGCTCCCGAAGAGCATGGTGCAGTTCGAACGCATGCCCAGCCGATGTGCGACCCGATGGACTTCCAGCCATCCATCGGCACCCACTTTGTCATCGCAGAGCTTTTTGCGGGCGCGCGGGTGGAAAATCTCCGCGCCGCCACCGGGGAGAGAGCCCAGGCCCGCCTCGCGCAGCTTGATCAGCACCTGCTCGTAGCTCATCCCGTACTTCTCGGCGAAGTAGTGGATTTCTACCGCGGTGAAGCCCTTGATGTGGATGTCGGGACGCTCCGCTTTGATGCCACGCAGCAGGTCGGGATAGTAGTCCCAGGGGAGGTCGGGATTGAGTCCATTTACAATATGGACCTCGGTGATCAGCTCGCCACGCAGGGCCTTGACACGGCCTACCGCTTCATCCAGGCTCATGGTGTAGGCGGCGGGATCGCCGGTCTTCAGTCGCGAAAAACTACAAAAGATGCAGGTGGCTTCGCACACGTTCGTCGCGTTGACGTGTACGTTTCGGTTGAAGTAGGTCAGATCGCCGTGGCGGCGTTCCCGCTCGTGATTGGCCAAAGCGCCCAGAGCAGTCAGGTCGGGACAGCGGAAAAGGGCAACCCCATCCTCAAAAGTCAGGCGCTCGCCTGCTTCGACCTTTTCGCGGATTCGCCCGAGACCCGAGGCCTCGATCTCAAGTTCGGTTGTGCTCAGCATGTTCCAGACCTTTCCAGCGTCGCATCAGGTTGTTGGGAATTTCTAAGCGGTCCATCGCGCGGGCCACCACCGTATCCAAGAGCGCCTCCAGTGTGGCGGGCTTGGAGTAGAAGGACGGAGAGGCCGGCATGACGACGGCTCCCGCCAGGATCAACGTCTCCATATTTCGCACGTGTATCAGAGAAAATGGCGTCTCTCGTAATACAATCACCAAACGACGGCGTTCCTTCAGCATCACATCTGCCGCACGGCTCACCAGATCCGTGCTCACGCCGGTGGCGATGCGGGCCATACTTCCCGCCGAGCAGGGCAGGATGAGCATGCCGTCGTAGAGCGCCGAACCCGACGCAAAAGGCGCCGTCATATCGCCGGGATTCCAGAGGGGAAGCCCGTAGTCGCCGGGATCACTGCCGATCTCGTCCTTCCAGACGATCCGTGCGGTCTTGGTGAAGATCACGTCGGTCTCCACCCCCGCCTCTCGCGCCGGGCCGGACAGAAACTCAAGTGCCCGTGCCGCATAGGGTGCACCCGAAGCGCCGGTGATGCCCAGAACGATTCTCAACGGACACTTTTGTCGGCTGTGTTGCCGCCTTTGGTCGCCCGTACCCAGGCAGCCACCGGTGGGAACAGCTCCGCCCCCTCCGCCGTGCTGAAGCCCGCATCCGTACACATCTTCTCAAACTCTTCGCGGCTGGCCCAAGCGGCCATCGACTCCGCGAGGTAGCGATAAGCCGAGCTGTCCCCGGTGACCAGCCCACCCACCACCGGCAACACGATACGATTATAGGTGGCGGAAAAGAACCGAGCCATCCAGCTTTCTGGCCGGAAGAAATCGACCACCACCAGCACCCCACCCGGCCGGAGCACCCGCATACATTCCGCCACGGCGCGGTGCGGCTCGGGCACGTTGCGAATGCCAAAACCAGCCACGATCCCGTCGATACTCCCATCCTCCAGGGGCATGTCCCGCGCGTCCGCACAGAGGATCCGTACCTTTTCCGGATTGGGCAGCCGCTGGCGCCCGACCTCCAGCATCGGCGCACAGAAGTCCAGCGCGACAATGCTCTTTGCATGCGGACTGAGCGCAATGGAAAAATCCAGGGTGCCCGCGCAGAGATCCAGCATGTCCCCCCGCTTGGCCTCGCCCAAAAGCCGCAGCGCCTTGGCCCGCCAGAGCTGGTCAATGCCCATGGACATCAGCCGGTTGGCACGATCATAGCCAGGAGCAATGCGTGCAAACATGTCGCGTACTGCGGGTGCCCGCGAGGGATCCCCCGCGACCGGTCCGCTCATGTGGCACGCTCGACGAGGTAGCTACCCAACTCCACCAGGGCATCGCGATAGTCCGAGGGAGGAAGTACGGAAAGTGCCGCGATGGCCCGGTCCGCCCGGCGACGGGCATCGGCCAGGGCATCCTCCAGCGCTCCCGAGGCACGGATCTCCTCGACCAGTGCGGGAATATCCTGGTTCCCCAACAATCTTTCCTGAAGATCCGGGATCCGCTGCATGGCATAGACCAGCGGCAGCGTCAGCTTGCGCTCCCGAAGATCCTGGCCGGGCGTCTTGCCAGTGGCAGAGGAATAGTCCAGGACATCATCGGTGATCTGGAAGGCGACCCCCACCCCACGCCCGAAATTGACCAGTGCCTGGGCGGCGGCCTCGTCGTGGCGGGCCCACGCACCCGCTGCCGCACACCAAGCGATCAGGGCAGCGCTCTTCTTGTCCACCATCTCCAGGTATTCTTCCAGGGTGGTGGTCAGATTTCCAGCACGTTGAAGCTGAAGTACTTCGCCCTCGGCCATTGCGGTGACCGCGGCCCCCAGCTCAGTGACCGCACGGTGACCGCCCTCCTCCCCCGCCAGCAGGACGGCGCGGGCCAGGCAGAAGTCGCCGGTCAGGATCACCGCCGCATTTCCGTAGACCCGCTGAGCGGTGGGACGCCCCCGCCGCTCCAACCCCTCGTCCACCACATCGTCGTGTAGCAGGGATCCCAGGTGGATCAGCTCTCCCACACACATGAGCCCGGAAATATCGCCGGTATGGCCTACAGCGCGAGCGCCCAACGCTGTCAACATCGGACGCAGGCGCTTGCCTCCGGCCGTGGTGAGGTAGGCCCCGATGGCGGCGACCACCTCCACCCGCGAGCCCACCAGGGCGTGCAGGCGCTGCTCGGCCCCCTGCATATCCTCGCCGGTCAGCAGGATGGCCCGCGCCGGGGGGAGCAGCCGGCTTAGCGGAGCTCCCGCGTGTAAACCGGCAGATTCCGATCTCCGTACCACGTCGCCGGGCGGGAAGGAGGGGGCTGAAGAGATTTCAGTCTGCATGCGGGTAGACCTTCACGGGTTTCACTGTTAACTGAAATGGGAGAAACGTCCAGCACGGAGCCGCATGCACGCCGAAGTCCAGTCCTCTGCCGAAGACGCCACCCGCCGGGCCCAGGTACTGGTAGTCGAGTCGGTAGGCGATCTTATGGAGTTCTGGAATTTTAAGCCTTCGCTGGGTAAAGTCTGGGCCGTGCTCTACCTGTCCCCCGAGCCGCTATCGGCGGAGGACATCGAGGAGCGTAGCGGACTCTCCACCGGAAACGTCAGCATGTCGCTCACTGAGTTGCTGGGCTGGGGGGCGGTGCGTCGCCTGCCTCTCCCTGGAAGAAAGCGGGTTTTCGTAGCGGAGACCGACATCTGGTCGCTGGTGGCCCGGGTCATCTCCGAGCGCGAGCTGCGCCTGGTGCAGCGCACCATCCAGAACCTGGAAGAGGCGCGGGCCTTGCTGGACCGCCAGCGTTCCTCGGACCCGGCCGCCATGATGGAGAACCGTTTTCTTGCCACAAGAGTAGGGAACCTCCTCGATCTTTCACGGGCGGGCCACCGCACACTGGAGCGCCTGTCAAAGACGGGCACCGCCAATTTCCGTGCGCTCCGCGAAGTGCTGCTGCCCCGGCGCTAGCGGCGCCAAAGGAAAGAGTGTGGACAGAGCGCAGAAGGTAGGACAGGGTGTAGTTAGGATGGAAGCCGCCGGATAAGGGGGAGGCTGGGAGTGATGATGGGCCTGCTCTTGCTGCTGATCGCCTGCTCGAACGAAAAGACCCTCACCGGCCGGGTGACGGATGTCTGGGGCAAGCCGCTGAGCGGAGCCACCGTGGTCGTGGAGGGGGTGGTCGAGCGCTACAACACCGATGGTGGCGGGCTTTTTGTGGTCAATGTGGACCGAGAGCTGGCCCTGACTCAGGTGATGGTGGGCAAGGGGGGCTACATCAAGTCCATCCAGCCCGTGGTGGGTGGCGCGGAGAAGGAGGTCCCCCGGATCGACGTCAAGCTGTACCCTGAGCCGGAAAAGCCAGGTTTTTACGGCGTCGGACGCGATGCCTACGTACACCTGAAGACCTCCAAAGTGGTGATGGTGGGCACCGAGCTGAAGCACCATATCGGTATCCGCGAGTACCCCGACGCCGCCCTTCCGCATGGTGCAACAGAATTTGTCTTCACCTCGACCCTACGCTCCGCCGAGCTGTCGATGATGAATCTTCACCTTTCTAAACTGGACTTTGTAGATCATACCGAGGTGAAGGGCGTGCTCGGCGCGATGGACGCTACCGTGAACCTTTTTGTTGCGGTGGAGGACGTCCCCTTCGATTTGAAGGCTCTGCCCTCCCGCGATGACTATCTTATCGTATTGCGCGATCGTTTGGAACCCGGCATGTACGCCTTCCACGCGCAGAATGTCCTGAATGAGACAGACTACCGAATCATCATGGATCTGCCCAAGGAAATGCAGGTGGTCTTTCCCTTCGAAAGTAAGGCGGGCTGACGCCGATCATAGTCCTGGATGACGGGGGTGGGTTAGCTGACCATTGTCTGGGCAGGATTTCCCCGCCCTTCGCCGCTGGAGCTATTGATGCACGTCGAACATCACGACCTCGCCCACGAATTTCCCGAGTTCAAGGACAAGATTCACGAGCTGAAGGTCTCGGACGCCCACTTCAAAAAATACTTTGATATGTACCAGGATGTGGACAAGCACATCTGCCGCATTGAAGACGAAGTGGAAGTAATGGCGGATGCCTCGCTGGAATCCCTGAAGCTGACCCGCGTCCACCTCAAGGATTTTTTGTACCGATACCTGCAGCAGGCGAAGTAGTCCGACCCTCGAAGTCATAAAAAGGGAGCCCGCAGGGCTTCTTTTTTACTGTTGAAACCGCACTAACGACAGCGGTAGTATTGCCGGCGTCCGGGAAGCCAATCGCAGCGGCGTCCCCCGGGGGCGCTGACGTTGCCGCGCCGATCGGCCTTGATGGCGTCCATCGCGGCGACATCGGGAAGATCGAGCACTTCCGTGGCGCTGGCGGGCGAGGTCCCCACCCGTGCCACCTTCAGGTGCCCTTCCGATACCGCTGCCAGGAGTACATAGTCCGGCCCATCAAAAATACGCTCCCCTCCAACAGAATTGCTGGCCACCCAGGTCCCATCAATCAAAAATCCTTCCGCCGGATGGCTGCCCCCCTCCAGATCGATGCTGGAGCTTTTCCGGCTATCCGGCAGCTTGATGGCGGCGATCTTCATCCGCGCGCAGGTGGCCGGATCGGTGGGCCAGAGAGCCCGGAGTGCATCTCCCTTTATCTCCAGTCCCTCCAGAAGGGAGCTGCAGCTGCTCCCCGGGGTGGCGACTTCTGTAGGCGGGTTCTGTACAATCGTCTCTTCGGTGCGCACGCTCTCTTGGCGGAGCACCACAAAATTCAGGGCAGAGACCAGACCCTGGCGGGTGCCCGGCGTCCGGCTTCCGTCCTCCGCTGCCTCCACACAGACCGCCTCATAGCGGATGCGGTCCCCCCCCGCGCGGGAAAGCAGGCGGAACTCCCCTCCAGCCCACGGGGCGGGAGCCAGCGTTTCACAGAGGTTTTCCGGGTTTTCAAAGGGGTCGTAGGCGCCGGCAAGGGCCATCCCCCAGACCGGCAGGGTCACCGCGACGAGGCTATCCGCCAGCACCCAACCCGAGCGGTCCAAGGCTTTGACGGGAAGCAGGTTGGTTTTCTTGCCCCGCCAGTTGACCTCCACCCCTTCGGAGCCCACAAAAAGCAGCTGGCCGGGGCGCAGCATCCCCAGGGTGGCCCCACGCAGGCGGGGAGCCGCCCAGATCAGCGTCGGCCGGCTACCCACCTTTCGCAGCTCCATTCCAAGAACATCCAGGCTTTTTTCGACCACAGCCGCGGGAACCGGCGCAGACGGTGCATCATTTTTTGATGCACCCTCATCGGCAGGGGGAGGAGGAGGCGCTTCGGCATCCACCACAGCCGGTGCGGGCTTTTCCGGGGTGGGCGTCTCCACAATCCGGCAGGCCCAGAGCAGACTAAGGAGCCACACAGTCATAGCTCCTCCTCTTCCAACGACAGCGGCTGCCGTCACTTCCGAGGATACTACCATCCTCCTCTGTTTTCCAGGACTTCGCCTGCGGATCCGCCGGATCCCAGCGGCGCTCCCACAGGACTTCCAGCTCCTTCGACTCCCGACCCAGGATCCGTAATTCTCCAGGGACTTCCACCACAAAATGGTCCCCCCATGCTCTCAGGGGGCGGCTGTCGCCCTCCAGCGCCCGACCATCTACGAGGTAGCCCTCAAAACCACCCTCCACCGGGTGCAGCCGCCAGACCTCCTTGGACCTGGGAAATGGAGAAGGAACCACCCTTTCTACTTCATAGTGCTCACAGGCCTGTGCATCGCGAGACCAGAGCCCCTCCATGGCGGCGGGAGCATCTCCCAGCTCGGCGATACGGCGAGTGCATACAAATTCTTCCGCCTCGATCCAGCGAAAATTCCATACCCCTGCCTCCCCTACCCGCACGGAGGGCATGGCCTGAAGCACCACCCTCAGCAAGGGGCCATCCCCGCCCGCCATGCGATACTGTTCGCCCGGCACCAGACGCTCACGCTCCACTTCTCCGCCCTTTCCCACCGGAAGTTGTGCCCAGCCCGCGTCTATGGCCTCCACGACCCCCTCCTGGGGCAACGGTGATAGGAGCGCCGCCACCGTCCAGCCTCCAACCGGATGTCCCTTCACTTTGACAAAGTGAGTCTCCTGCCCCTGGTAGAGCAGCGTGGCCCCGGGCTCCCCGGCCGCCACCAGCTGCCCAGCCACGAGGCTACCCACCGTCGGCGAAGCCACGGAAGGCTCAGCCCACAAAAAGACCCCCGGCGCAGAGACCACACGGAGGTTGTTCAGCGTCTTATCTTCCTCCTCCTTGGCTGGGCTCTTCCGCGGGGTTCCATCCGCCACACAGCGGGTCCTGGCACGAATGGTTTCTACGGAAACCATCGTAACCGCACCACTGTTCAGAGAAAGTTGCGCGGCCTGCTCGCCATCCCCGTCGCTGCTCCAATAGCGGGCATCCGGCCCCTCGTTGGGGAACCAGGCCGGGTTGTAGTTGGCCTGATAGTGAGGCTCTGCACAGCCTTTTTCGGGATCCGGGGCATTGCCATCCGGGCAGACCACCAGGGTGCCCAGTTCAGCGCGGGTGGGCAGGCGCCACTGCATCCCTGCCAACACCAAATCATCGCAAGCTGAGATAGCTTCATCCTGGTAGTAGAGCTTAGGTTCTCCTACACAATCTGGCTGGAGCAAATCCTGGCCCAAGGCACAGCGGCTCCAGGAGAGTTTTGTGGACGGATCCCGGATTGTCCCCTCGGCCGGGCGCTGGTAGGGCCCATTCGGCCCCTCCTCCACGGCGGGCTCGGCCTCCTGTGACCGCCTTCCTGGACAGGCGACCAGACAAGGAAGGAGCAGCAGGGAGATGGCGCGGGCAGACATGGAGAGGGCCTTTTAGCCCGCCGGGCCGCTGTGTGCACCGTTTCCCCCTGGGAGCGATCGGTCTGTCAGGCTACTCTGCCTCTATGCTGCTGATTCTCCTCGCCTGCAGACCCACCGATGTGCCGGAGAGCGCGCTCCCTCAACCCGGGGAGTCGGCGGCCGAATCTTCGGAAGAATCCCCGTCGGATAGCGAAGAAGTTCTACCTTCGGGCTTGGTTATTCTGGACCACCTGCAGCTTGTGGATCACCGGGGACGGGTACCGGAGCAGGCACTGCTGCTATTAGGCGATCAGATCTTCGCGGTGCGGGAGGCGGGTGGCCTCTGGCCAGAAGATGCCATCGTCCACGATTTTTCAGGTTCCTACGCCGTTGCTGGACTGGTGGACCCGCATGTACATCTGGCCCTGAGCGGCGCCCTGCTGCCTACCGGCGGCCCCCCCTTTGACGCGGCTCTGCGCGCAAATCTCTACGCCGGGGTGACGACTGTAGTTGACCTTGGAGGTTCTACCAGTATTTTCGAGCTTCGGGACCGGGTAGCTTCGGGTGAAATCATCGGGCCGAATATTCTTGCTTCCGGCCCCATGTTTACGGCCTTGGGCTCCCATCCCTGCGAGTCTTTCCCCGATCCCGACGCATGCACCTTTGTGACGGCCGAAAATGCCAGAGAGTCCGCCGAGGATCAGGTGGCCGAGGGGGCGGACATCCTGAAGCTGGTCTATGCGAGTGCCGCTTTCTCCGGCTGGCCCACCCCACGCCTCGAAGCGGCGGCGATGCCCGAGATCGTCGCTACGGGCCTGCCGGTAGCCGCCCATATCGACACCGAAGAAGATGCCTTGGCGGCTCTGGATGCGGGGGTGACCATCCTGGCCCATCCTCCCTTTGACGATGCCCTCTCCGCCTCGGGGCGGCTGCTGGTGCAGGCAGAGGCCATTCACTCCACCCTCGGGGCTTTTTCGGGTCTGGGGCGGGTCTTGGAGGGCGAGCTGCTGCCCGACGGGCTGATCCTGGCCGAGGGGGTGGCGCAGGACTGGATCTACTGGCAGAGCCACCCGGAGCTGCTGGAGCCAGGCTGGGCAGAGGCAAGCGCCAATTGGACCATCTATGCCAAGGTAAACCTGGATCTCCTCCGTGCCCAGGGTGCGACCATCCTGCCCGCCTCAGATGCGGGCTACTATTTTGTACCTCCGGGCGCGGGACTGATCACGGAGCTGAAGGCTCTGGAGGATCTTGGCTTTGACTCCGAAGATCTGCTGATCGCGAGCACCTGGACCAGCCGCCAGATCCTGGGCCTTCCAGGGGGCGAGCTTGCCGCCGGACAACCCGCCGAGCTCTTGATCCTGGCCCGCTCCCCCCTGGAGACGGTGAGCAATTTTGATACATTGTCTCATGTGGTGATACATGGAAAAATGTATCAACGAGAGGAGCTGAAAAGTATCAGTCTCACGGAAACAGATGTAGAACCATGCCTTTCTGATGATACATGCCCGGACGGCCAGAGCTGTGACCCGCTCACGCAGCGTTGTGCCCCGAATTGCTCACCGGCCTACGCCCCCTCCGGCGCCTGTGATGACCAGAGCTGGTGTATGCCCACGCAGAGTGGTGCGGTCTGCCATCCCGAAGATAGCTGCGATCTCTATCTTCAAAACTGTCCCTTTCCGTACTACCAGCAGAATTGTATTCCGATGGATGTGGACTCCAACCGCTGCGGTCCCAGCGCAGAGGGTCGTGTGGGGGACCCCTGCAACTACCTGCTCGCCGAAGATGCCTGCGCGCAGGGTCTCTTCTGCTCCACTGTGGATAATCGCTGCTACGAGCTCTGTGATCCGCAGAACGACCACTGCCCGGGCCAGCAGCGCTGTGTGGTGGTGGAGGAGGCCAGGCAGGCCTGGTTTGGGCTGTGCCTGTAGGGTCCGGGCGGGGGGACGCTGGTGAAAAGCCGGGATAGCTTCCAAAAATGTCCGCGCTGCCTGCTCCCACAGGATTCCTCCCTCTGCTCCGGCGGCTGGTGGGCCTGTTCCCGCTGCGACCGGCGGGGATCCTGGCGCTGTTGGGTGGGCTCCTGATCTTCGGACTCTACGGGATCCTACGCCAGGATCGCCTGCTTCTGGTTTTTGGTGGGGTCTGGTTGCTGCTGTGGCTGCTCTGCTTGGGGGCCGTACTGGCCGGGAGTTTTCTCCTGTGGTGGGGACTGCCGCGCGATCCCAGTGGAGCGCTAGAAACGGAATCGGGCGAGCGCGTTCGCACCGGATTTTCTCTTCACCTTCCATGGTTTATTCCACTTCTACATCTGGAATGGTGCTGGGACTATCCTGCCCATGTACAGGTGCTTCCCGACGTGGAGGGACGCCACTACACCGAGCGGGTGATCGCCGGGCGCCGGGGGAGCTGGTCCGGGATCCGTCGGCTGATCACCCTCTCCGACGCTTTTGGTCTCTGCGCCATCACTTTTCCCTACGAGCAGCTCCGGGATCTGCGCTTGGTACCCGCCAAAGGTCGCCTGGATCGGGTGCATGTGGTGCAGGGCCTCTCCGGTGGTGATGCGATTCCCCAGGTAGAAGGCAGCCCCGTAGGAGATCCCCTGGATCTGCGTGCCTACGCGCCGGGGGATCCGATCCGCTACGTACTATGGAAAGTCTACGGGCGCAGCCGACAATTGGTGGTGCGCACCCCCGAGCGTGCCCTTGCGCCTACCCGACGTACGGTGGCCTACCTCGTGGCCGGCAACGGGGACGAGCCTGCGGCCGGCGCGGCGCGTGTTGCCGTCCAGGGAGCACTTGGACAAAGCTGGACTTTTGGCGCCGACGGCTCGGAAGGCCCGGCATCCTCCTCGGCCGATGCCATGGAGCGGATCATCCGGTCGGCGGATGTACCGATGGACGAAGGAGCTCGCGGTCTATCTGCATTTTTTGCCAGCACCGGGCCTGACTACCGGCGCGCGGTCCTCTTTGTGCCGCCACGTCCGGGGCCCTGGCTGGAGGGGGTGAAGGCCGCGATGGGTGGCAGTGGCCTGCCGCCGCAGCTGGATTTTATAATCTGCACCGATGGAATTGCCGCAGCGGAGAAGAGCCCACTGCTGGCGCCTCCGCCCGCACCGGACCCCACCCGGCCCCTGTGTACCGCCCCACAGGATCTACGAAAAGTATTGACGGAACTTGGAAAATGTTCGTCCACCATCCTGGTGGTGGACCGGCGCACCGGCGAGCTGTACCACCCCCACCAGCTTCAGAAGGTGCTGGCATGACGACGCTGCTCAGGGCACTGCGCCACCCCCTGCGCTGGTTGGTTCACAGCCTCGCGGTGATGGCCCTGGTGGGGAGTTTTGCGTCCACCCTGGGGCTGGTGTCCGCAATTTTGGGCAGTTGGATTGGATTATTGGTAGGAGAGCTCTCCGTCAAACGGATTCGGGTAGCGCCATTTTTGGCCGGACTGGTGCTGTGTTGGCTATTCGGGGCCGGGGCCGCAGCTCTGCTGACCGGCTCGCCGCTGTTGGCGGGGCTGTTGGGTCCAGTAGTAAGCCTGGACCTGGCTACTCTTCTTCGCTGGGGTAGCTTCAGTTTTGTGGCGGCAGCGGGTCTGCGTTGCCTGGGTGCCCGCTGGACCAGCGCCCGGATTTTGGAGACGGGAATCCTGGCATTCTGCTGGGCGGCAGCCTTCGCGGCCCACCGCGATCTAGCCTATGGGCAGCCGCTTTGGTTGGCCGATCTGGTCTGGGGTTGGGGGATGGAGACCGCCGGTGTGCTGCGATTGCTTGGGGCGGTGCTGGCGGCGGGTCTGGCCTTGTTGGTGGTGCTGGAACATCCAGGAAGAATCACAAAAAGTGCCTGGCTCCTGGTGCCGGGGATCGGCGCGTTGGTGCTCTTGCTCTCCTCGGTGCAGCTGGTGCGGCCGGAGACGCCCCCCCGTGTGGCGTCTGAGGAGCCACCGCGTCCTCCTCCTCCCCCCGAGCCACCTTCTTCCCGACCCAACGGAGGGGACAAGGGGGATGGGGACGCAAACCAGGGTGAAGGGGGCGGACAATCGGCCGACGGGGAGCAGCCGCAGGAGGGCCAGGAGGGCGGAGACCAGGAAGGAGGCCAACAACCACAAGGCGGGCAGCAGGGCGGGGACCAGCCTCAAGGAGGCCAAGAAGGAGGCCAACAACCCCAGGGTGGGCAACAGCCTCAAGGAGGCCAGGAAGGAGGCCAACAACCCCAAGGTGGGCAGCAAGGTGCAGACCAGCCTCAAGGCGGGCAGCAGGGCGGGCAACAGCCTCAAGGAGGTCAGGAAGGAGGTCAACAACCCCAGGGTGGGCAGGAAGGTGGCCAACAACCCCAAGGCGGGCAGCAGGGCGGGCAACAGCCCCAAGGAGGCCAGGAAGGAGGTCAACAACCCCAAGGAGGCCAGGAAGGTGGCCAACAACCCCAAGGTGGGCAGGAAGGAGGCCAACAACCACAAGGCGGACAGCGGGATAAAAACCAGCCTCAAGATGGACAATCCGGTGGCCAGCCACAAGAGGGGCCGCCGCAGGGCGGACAGCAGCCCGACGATGGCCAGGCGGATCAGCCCCAGGACGGAAGTAGCGACGGCGAAGCCCAGGACAAGCCCCAGTCCGGCGGAGGGCAGGGAGAAAGCGACAAAACTCCCCCCCCCGATGCGGAGGGAGAAGGCGGTGGCGAGGGTTCCGGCAGCTCCAGCTCCCAACCCCAGAGCCCCCCTCCGCCTGTGGCCATCGTGGTCTTTGGCGATGACTACGACGCTCCCGACGATGCCCTCTACTTCCGGCAGGAGATCCTCTCTGAATGGACCGGCCCCCGGTTGATGCCTTCGCCCTTTGATGGCGACTGGACCACGACCTTCCCCAACAGCCGCACCGAGCTGCCCGAGGTGCCCGGCACGGTTTTACGCAGCCCGGTCCAGGGAATTGTGGCCTTGCTGGAAGATCATTCCGCCCCCTTCGGCCTGGAGGCCCCCTTCGCCTACGCGCCACGGGTGAACCCCAACCCCGGCCAATTTGTCCGCTCCTACCGCTTCTACAGCCGTGCATTGAACGAACGTTCAAAATCCCTGTCCGGCCGGACAGCGGGGGATCCCGCCTGGAGCCCCGAAGAGCGCGCCCACTACCTGGAGCACCCCGACGACGCCCGCTACACCGAGCTGACCGCAAAAATCCTAGGAGAACTTCCCCAGGAACTGCGGGATGATCCCTTCGCGCAGGCCACCGCCATGCAGCTGTGGCTGGGTCAAAATATGACCTACTCCACCGAGGCCCGCGAAAAGTACGCCAACAGCAAAGATCCCGCTGCTGATTTTTTGTTTGGAGATCGGGTCGGCTACTGCGTGCACGCCGCCACCGCGCTCAGCTACATGCTGCGGGAGGCCGGCCTGCCCAGCCGCGTGGGTACCGGCTACATGATCGAAGAGGACAAACGCCAGGGATCGGCGGTGATGCTCACGGGGAAGAATGCGCACGCCTGGGCCGAGCTGTACCTTGAGGATGTGGGCTGGCTGATCATGGACGTTGCACCCTCAAAAAACATGGATCCGGAGAGCCCTCCCCAGGATCCGGGTCTGGTCGAGCGCCTCGCTGAGCAGGCCCGCAAGGAGCCGCAGAAAGACAGCGGGCCCCAGATCAATGTGTCGGAATTGCTCGATCTGGCAGGGATCGTTGCCCGCTGGGGCTTGGTGGTATTCCTGGCGGCCACAACCGCGGCGGTCTACGGCTGGAAGCTGTGGCGGCGCCTGCGGCCTGTTTGGGCCGACCGCAGCGCGCTAGGCCGCGTGGGCTACCGAGCCGTGCTGGATGCGCTGGCCGAGCTGGGGATGGTGCGTCAACCAGGCGAGAGCCGCGAGGCTTTTGCCCAACGAATTCAGATCGATGGCTTTGTAGAACTAACCGAACTGCACCTTCGGAGCAGTCTTGCCAAGCCGACGGAGCGCCGCATCCCTTTGGGGGATTGGAACAAAGCCCGAAACAAAGTGAAACACATTCTGAAACGTCGGCCGCTGTGGCGGCGGATCCTGGGGTGGTTGGACCCCAGCGCCGCCTTCCGGGCACGGTAAAGGAGCAAGCATGGAAAATGTAGAGCAGAGCCCTGGAATCCGCAGCACCTTGGACGTGGTCAAACGTTTGAGCACCCGCCTGAACCGGGCGGTGATCGGACGCGACGCGGTGATCGAGCTCCTGATCGTGGCACTCCTGGCCGACGGGCACGTCCTTTTGGAGGACTTCCCCGGATCCGGGAAGACCACCCTGGCCAAAGCCCTCGGTGACTGTCTGATCGACGACAACCCCCACGACGACATTGTCTCCCTGCGCCGAATCCAGTTTACCCCGGACCTGCTCCCCGGGGACATCACCGGCTCCACCATCTTCAACCCAGACAACAACAGTTTCGTTTTCCGGCCCGGCCCCCTGTTTGCACATATTGTGCTCGCAGACGAGATCAACCGTACCTCGCCCAAGGTGCAGTCGGCGCTCTTGGAGGCCATGGCCGAAAAACAGGTCACCGTAGACAACACCACCCATCGCCTGGATGACCTGTTTTTTGTTATCGCGACACAAAATCCCCTGGACCTCGCCGGTACTTTTCCCCTGCCCGCCGCCCAGCTCGACCGCTTCCTCTTCAAGGTGCGGATGACCCACATCTCCAAGCAGGCCGAGCTGGAATTGTTGAACAACCTCGCTGCGGTCAAAGCCGGTGTGGGCAACAGCCTCCCCCGGGTGACCCGCACCGAGATCACCGAAGCCCGCCGGGTGGTTCAGGAAGAGATCCACATGGCCCAGCCCATCCGCCAGGCCCTGGTGGATCTCGCCGAAAACACCCGCACCGACGACCGCTGCCTGCAGGGCATCTCCACACGCTCCCTGGTGCTGTTGGTACCCGCACTCCAAGCCCGCGCCCTGGTACAGGGCCGTACTTATGTCAATGCTTCTGATCTGGAGGCCCTGGCTCCCTACACATTGGCCCACCGCCTCGCCCTGGCGCCCGGTGCAGGAGAGGCCGAAGCCGTCGTGACCGCCTGCTTAAAGCGCCCGCTGGAAAAGCTGGCGCGGACCACCCTGACGAGGCGCTGATGTTGGCCCTGATCGCCCTGCTCTATGCCCAGGATCCCCCTCCGGAAGACGCGCCGGCGCGGGTGGAGCCCACCATGGAGGTGGAGGGCGAGCACATCAGCGAGCAGCGGATCCTGGAAGTCATCAATGAAGGCAGCTATTTTACGGCACGACGCCTGTCGGAGCTTTGGCTGGAAGAACATCCCGAGTCGGTGGTCGCCCTCTATGGCCTGGGAAAATCGCTGTGGCAGGGCGAAGGAAAACACCCGGAGGCCAAACACTATCTGGAGAAAATGCTCGAGATCTGGAAGCGCGATGGCTACGGCGCCGACGGCAACAAGACCATCTACATCGACACCCTGGCCTCTCTCTACCTGCTCTGCGGGGAAATGGGAGACCATGATGCTCAGTTCTCCTATATGGACCTTTATGATCTGGAAGTCGCCACCCCCTTAGGCGCCCGAAGGGCCTGGGGCCTGATGAAGGCCGGCCGCACCGAGGAATCCCGCGCCCTGGCAGAAGAAGGTGCGGCCTCCGAGCAGAGTGGCCAGCGTACGGCGGGCCTGAACACCCTCTGCGCCCTGGAAGCCACCCATGGATCCCGCGAGGATGGCTATAATGCCTGTAGGGAGGCTCTCTTCTGGGAGCGGACACTCTCGGCGGCCGACGTCACCGTCGCCGCAAGCAACGCCGCGTTGGGTGCACTGGCCCTGTTCAAGTACGAGGAGGCCGAAGAACACTATCGTGAATCGATGACCGGTGGGGTCTCCGTCTCCAACCCCTGGAATGGAATGGCCAACCTTTATCTTCGGGAAGGCCGCACCGAGGAGGCCCTGGAGATGATCCGGGGCGCCCAAAAATACCGCCTCTCGCAGCCCGCCAATTATCGCGCCGGGGACCGAGCCGAGCTGGACGCCTTTCTGGCGACTTTTTTGCTGGCGCTGGGGGAAAGTGACAAAGGGATGGAGCTCGTCAACCGCGCCATCCAGTTCCCGGACCGGCGTGGCCTGACCAGCAGCACCAACCTTGAGTCCGTGGCCGGACATGCCCTGATCCGCCTGGTCCTCCGCAAGGTGGCCGCGGAGCGCGCCGCAGAACGTCGTGCCGCAAAACCGTTCTGGAAACGTTTTCCCGCGCAGATCCTGTCCTGGCTGCCCGACTGGGACGGCTGGGAGGACCAGGAGATCGTGGCGGGCGCCCTGGCGGACCGCGAACTGTTGCTGGGCACGTTGATGCCGCACCGCGACAAGAGCCTCGCCTCGCCCTCCTGGCTGAACGGCGTGCTGGTTCCGGTGCTCGGCACGGGCGTGGTTTCTGCCGGTTTGAATGCCGCCCAGCTGCGGGAGACCGTACCCGAGGGTCGGGCCTGGCTGGACGCTCAGGCCGCCGAGGTGGCCTGGTGGGAGGGCGACGAGGAGGAGGTCCGGCGTCTGGGATTGCTGGCCTTGGAAGGGATGCCTCCCGGCGATCGGCTGATGCGGGCGCGGGTCCAGGCCCTGTTGGGGGCGGTGGAGGAGGCGCCGGAAGCCCAAGCGCGGGCCTATGCAGATGCCTGGCGCCTGCACCCCGGTGTCTTCCGCCTCCTCGGCCTTGCACTGCCTGCCCAGATTGAGTCTGAAGGCGGTGATTTTGCCGAGAACATCGCTGCCGCTTTACGACGTTCCCCGCGCTTCACGTCGGCCTCCGGCGGCTTCCGGGTGACTGTAGCAGGGACTACAGCTTCGGTGCAGGCCTGCCTGCTCGATCCTGACAACAGCCGCCTGGTCTGCACCACCCTTCGGCCTCCTCCCCCCAAAACTCCAGAAGCTCTTCCGAATGGTGCTTCAGAAAACAGTCCACCTCCCGAAGCCGAGCCCCCCACTGAACAGGAGATCCTGGAGTGGATGGTGGATCTTTTCCACCGCCGCACCTTTGGACTGCCTTTGGGCGTGAACCTGCACGACGTGCAGAGCCTGGACGGAACCACGACCCTGATGACGGAAATGCGCAGAGAAAAGCTGGAAAATCTTCTCGGAGAACTGAGCACCGAGCAGCCCGAGCTACGGTCAACGCCCGGCAAATAGTCCCCGGTCGCCAAAACGCTGAAGATAGGCGCCTACACTCCACTTTTTGGCGGTGTTCTCGCTGGCCATGTAGCGGATGGTCCCGAAGATCGGTCGCTCCGGGCCCCAGGCCCGATCAAAACGCCCCAGGGTCCAGAAGATGCCCGAGTAGGAATTGGGGTTTCGGCCATCCAAGGCCCAGCGGTTGTTGAGCTGGATAAGGTGCTCCAGCGCCACCTGTGGGCTCTCGCTCCATTGGAGAATCTTCTTTCCCCAGAGCATACGCAGGTAGTTGTGGATCCGACCCTCCTGGCGAAGCTGACGTTGAGCGGCATTCCAGAGCGGGTCGTGGGTGCGGGCCTCTTCCAGTTGTTGCCGGCTGTAGGTCACGGGCCGCGGGTCCGACCTGTGTTTTTCCAGCGTCTGCTGTGCCCAATCGGGCAGGGAGCTATAGGATGCGTAGTCCGGGCGGTGGTGGCAAAAGGTATAGCCCAGCTCCCGCCACGTCACCAGCTCATCCAAAAAGCCCTCTGCGGCCGCAGACATTCCCCACCAGCCTTCCCGGTGACCGTCCTTTTTCTTCGACAGCTTCTCCGGGCTCCAGCCCTCCTGCAATGCCAGGGCAGCAAAGATCGCATGGACCGAGACATGGCCAAAGTGCAGGTAGGGGGAAAGGCCAGAAGCGACGTCTGCATCGGGATCGTTGCGCTCCTCCGCATAACGATCCAGCCGCGCCAAGAAGCCGTCCAAACGTTTCTGGCCAGCGACGAACCCGCCGGAAAAGTCCACCACCGGCACGTCCCTGTCCACTGGGAAGTCCGCCGCCTTGGGAATTCCAGCCTCCAAAGCCGATGGCCAACGTCTCAAGACGGCGGCAGGCAGGGGGGGTGGAGGAGGCAGAAGTGCACCACGAAGCGGATCTTCCTTCGGAAGCTGCTCCAAGTGCTCCGCCAGATTTTTCTGGAGGAATCGTCGGAAAGCATAGGCAGTTGGAAAGTCAGAGGGCGTCAGGGCCAGCGGAAAGAGGCCATTGCTGTCCACCGCCTCCAGCCTGCATGGGATGCGTGCTGCCGCGACGGCTACAATTTTTGGTAGGAAAAAACATGGAAAATGATCGGTGACCACAAGGCAAGCCGCCGCCGCGAGCGCCTCCAGCAGCCCCCGCCCCTCCCCCGGCGCCGGCTCGACATAGGGGTGATACATCACCTGATACATCGAAAAATGCCTTGAAGCATCAACCATTCCGTCGATGATACATTGATGCGTGCGCTGGGAAGCCCAGGGATAGTCCAGCTCCACAGCCTCCAGGATCACCAGGGGTTTACGGAGGAGCACGGCATGCTCCACGGCCCGCTGCAGGGTGTAGTTCCATGTGGGGCGGCGACTACTCAAAAGCCAGCAAAGAACATAGCTTTGTTCGGGACGAACCGGCTGGCGATTGGAGAGAAAGACGCGTGTGGAGGGAACAGCCATGGTACCTTCTATGCTCTGCCTTCGATTTTGGAAAGATTTTGAACATGATTTGAATAAATTTTTCCGAAGGAGAGTGCGTACACAAGTGGGCGCGCCGCTGTGGTACAATTTACCGATGCCCGACCACTATACTTTTCTGCAGCATGTCTTTCCGGCCGAGCTCAAGAGCATCCGTGCGCGCTGGAAGCACAACCGGCGGCGCACCCTGATCGAGAGTGCCAGCGGTCAAGCCGTCCTCCCCAGCACCGACCATCGCCTGGTTGGCTTGGCTTTCTCAGGTGGTGGCATCCGATCTGCCACCTTCAACCTTGGAATTTTACAGGCCCTTCATCAGCTCGGCGTGCTCCCCTATGTGGACTACCTCTCCACCGTGTCGGGAGGTGGCTACATCGGAGGCGCCTGGAGTGCACTGGGCCACCGGCCAGGCAGCCCCTTCCCCTTCCCAGCCACCCAGTCCACCCCAGAACCACCGGCGCTGCATCATTTGAGGGGAAATGCAAACTATCTGATGTTGGGTGGCTGGGTCGATGGGGTACGCATTGCGATGGTCATCCTGAGGGGGATCCTCGTCAACCTGATGCTGGTGATGCCCTGGTGTATCTTCCTGGCGGCACTCACCTCGGCTTTGTGTTGGCGCACGCTGGTGACCGAAGCTGGGGACACCCTGCCGCTGGAGATCGGCAATTTTTTCCTGGCCTCTCGCTATGTAGCTCCCGCCTACCTGCTTCTGTTGTTGCTCAGCCCTATCTTCACCCGGATTCAGGCCGCCCAAGAGGCGCCGGACAATTTTAACAGCTACAAGTGGCGTGACATTTTTGAGAGAGCCATCGCCCACGGGATCCTGCTTGTCGGTATGGTTGCCTACCTCGAAGGTCTGCCTCTTGCGGTTGGGCTCTTTCATGTGGCGCGCACAGAGCAGAACCCCTTTGCACTGGCGGGCGCGGGAAGTACACTTTCGGTAGTGGGGGCACTGCTGGCGCGGCAGGTTGGGGCGGCCGGCGGGAGTGTCCTCCAGCGTATCGTATTTGTGATCGCGTCTCTGCTTGGGCCCCTGATGCTCATCGGCATCTTCGTCGTATTGGCAGAGCAGTTGATCTACTACTTTGAGGATGAATACTACCTCCCTGAGATCATCGCTACCGGCGTCGGCCTGGGAATCTGGATCTTCAACCACCTGTTTGTGAACGTCAACCAGCACTCCGGCCATCGCTTCTGGCGGGATCGTTTGAGCAAAGCATTCCTTTTTGCACCCGACAAAGAGGGGAAGCTTGAGCATGTAGATCCGCTACCGCTGAGCCAGCTGGCGCAGGAGGGCTCGGACGTGCCCTACCACCTGTTGAACACCACGCTGAACCTGCAGGGCGAGCGGGAGATGGTGAACCGGGCGCGCTTTGGCGATTTTTTTGTATTCAGTAAACATTTTGTAGGAGGAGCGCACGCTGGCTATGTCCCCACCCCGGTGATGGAGCGCATCTCGCCGCACATCAACCTGGGCACGGCCATGGCGATTTCTTCGGCCGCTGCCGCCCCGAATATGGGCATCTTTACGATGTCCTCGCTCACACTGTTGATGACCCTGTTGAACATCCGCATGGGGGTCTGGGTGGCGCAGCCACAGCGGCTGGTCGAAGATCTGATGCGGCGTGGCTGGTTGGATCCAAATAAAAACCTGGAAGAAGGTGGATTTACCATGCCTCCCGGACGATCTGCCTGGCGTTGGCAGGCACGGGACACCTACTTCTTCAAAGAGATGTTGGGGATCATGGACAATCGGTCCCCCTTCGCCAACCTTTCGGATGGCGGGCACCTGGAGAACCTCGGCGTCTATGAGCTGCTGCGGCGGCGCTGCCGCTACATTATCGTCGGGGACGGCGAGGCCGACGAAGCCATGCAATTCGGCAGCCTCGCCGCGGTGATCCGCTACGCGCGTATCGATATGGGCATCCAGAGTGGTCAGCTCGCTGTTGCAGGAGTGCCTCTCCGCCCGGCGTGACCACAGCCAGGGACAGGGGGTCGAGTCTTTCGACGCCTTGATGGCGATGTTCCGGCGGGTGCGCGTCCTGTTGTCCACTCAGTCAGAGAGCGACAAGTCGATGGAGCTGCAACAGCAGGCCGAGCTGGGCCGGATGATGGGAGAGGATGGTCCTGATCTGGCTTTTGACTACTACGCCGAGCTGTATCCCGAGGTGGATGACAGCAGCGAAGAGCGCGCCAGCCGCCTGAAGAAGGATCCCGCCTACCGACGGCGTATGCTGGAGATCGTCGCAAGACAGCTCTCCTTGATGGAGACCATCTACCTGAAGTTAGGTCTGCACCACGCCCGCAATCGTGAGCTGGAGTCCAATAGCCGGTGGATCAACCTTTTCCGGGGTTGGGCGCGCTCCCCCAGCTTCCGATGGGCCAGCACTCTCCATGCTCCCACCATGGGCCCCGCTTTCCGCGTCTTCTGCCAGGATGTGCTCGGTCTACGTTGGGGCCTGACGTGGCGGAAGGTAGAAGCGACGGATCGTGCATGGTTTGCCGGAAAGACCGAGCCGAACGCCATCCTGTTGGTGGGCAGTATCACCGTGGCCGGAGAGGCCCTGACCCCCAACGAGGACCTGACCTGCGTTTCTTTCGTCGATCGCGATGGGACCCTTCGCCTGAGCACACACGCCTTGCGACATGGTCTCCAGGGAGTGGACGTCTATCGCCTCTTCCTCATCGGGTTGAGCGGACTACGCTTGATGCGTTCCCCCCTGCTGCCGCAGCCACGGATCTTCGCCGCCGAGGTCTCCGATCTGTTGCCTCAGTACCAGGATGACGTGGACCCAGGATCTTCTTATGGAAGTCCGGGGGCCCAACTCAGACGCCTAGAGCTCCTCGGTGCGGATGGGCACGGCCAGCGACTCGATGGTCTGCACCGCATCGATGGTGCGGAGCGGGGGTACTTTACGTAGGGTGGAGACGACGGTGGTACCCAAAAAACCCATTTCCGAGCGGATCAACTGCCCCTGCACATCCAAGTCAAAGGTAGCGACGCCGCCGGTGCCCCCAAGGCTATAGCGCCGTACCGGAACCTGCACGCCGTCCACCAGCACCGTGGTCTCCACCGGCTCAGTCAGGGTGCCTACGACGGCATCCCCGGTTTCTGCCAAGACAATTCCGAAGGGCCCCACACTCCCCAAACGCCAGGAACGACCGGGATCATAGAGATCCAGGCTGGAGATCCGCGCATCGGTCCGGGCATA
>CAITDR010000091.1 GCA_903891165.1 uncultured Pseudomonadota bacterium | reverse complement strand
CGACCCCGACATGGCGATGGCCCCCACCTCCTGGGACAGCTACGGCTTCACCGACCTGAAGGATCAGGATTTTATGAAGGATGGCCAGGATCTTTTCCCTGGTCACCGCCAGCTTCTGGCTCGGCAGCCCTACCCGCTTCCCGGGGAGCAGTTCAGCACCCTGGGCGCCTATGCGCTCCAGCTCGACTACTACACCACCTATGAAGGTGGCTACGGCTTCTCCTCGCACTCCGATGGTATCGACGCTGCCATTCGTGAGGGAGGAAGCCTGATCGACAGCCTGCCGGGCATCGGTGTAGACCCGACGGTGCAATTGTACCTGCTTGCTGGCAACAACCCGCTGATGCCAAATGGTAGCGAGCAATACTACACCCAGAGTTTCGGCCAGGTTTGGACCGATCTGGCAACCTCCGGCACCGATGCCTGGGGACAGGTGCTGGCCATCATCACCGAAGATGTGCTTACAAGCTTGAGCTTCAGCGCCAGCGATCTCCAGGGACTGGCGGCGAACAAGCTGGTCCTGGGCGAGGTCACCGGCGAAAGCGACGGTCTGGTCTTCACCACCTCGGCCCTGAATGCCTCGGCATTAACTGCGCGTGGCGCCGAAGTCATCGCAACGCGGGAAGCAAACCTGAGCCACCTGGATCTGCTCTACGCCAGCCCCATCACCGGCGGGCTCCTGCAAGATGCAGCGGCCCAGGATCCGCTTGAAAACGGCTGGATGACCGGGGTGGGTGCGCGCTACACCGCCGAGGATACCATCGGTCAGGTCGAAGATTGGCTCGCAGACCCCGAAATTCCCGATGATTCAGGTGTGCCTACGGACGATACCGGCGTGGAGCCTACCGATGATACCGGAACACAACCGCAAGACGACAGCGGGAAGAAGGATAGCGACGGCGTCGGCAACGACAGCGAGACCGACGACGGCCGCGACCCGGGCAGCTGCGGCTGCAGCAGTGTTGCGCCCGCGGCCTGGGGCTGGCTGGGGTTGGTGGGCATGGGGCTGATGATTCGGCGGCGTGACGCCCGCTGATTCGGGGCCTACAACCTCCCTCTCATCCGCAGTTGCCGCTCCGTCATCCGGTCAAAAAGCCGAAGCAGCGGCTCGGCAATTTCTGGCCCTTCGAGTATAGCCAGTGCAGCAGCCGCCGCCTCCAAGGTGGACATTCCGTTGGGGACCGTGCTGTTGCGCATACGCATCCGGGTGGGATCGGGCGCGGGGAGGGGGAGACAGGGAAGATCGGGCAGACCGGGAATCCGCTTGTACATCCGCCGGGCCTGCGACCAGGTTCCATCTAAGAGGACCAAAGTCGGGTTTTCAGGAATTTCCGTCGCCTCTCCTGGCCACACCATCACCAGGTTGCCGGTGGCCAGAAAGGAAGGATCGGGGCTGTCGCCATTGCCCACGTCCACCACCTGGGCGTTCGGAAGTAATTTGGCAAGGAGGATGCCGGTATTCGAGGATTTGAACCGCTCCTTCGCGTTGCGGATCACCCGCACCGGGGTGCGTGCGGCCACCGGCTCCATCAGGTCGCAGACACAGTGGAATGCGCGCAGACCGCAGCCCTCACACCAGATATCCTGGCTCACTGGCAGCGGGTGGTGCTGCCGCGCACTTCACACTTGTAGTCGCGACCGGCGCGAACGGACGCAGCCGTAGTAGCCGCGCCTTTCGGGAAGATCAAGCAATCGATTCCCATGGGCATGCCTTCAAAGCGGGCGATGCCGTCGGCCACCGGACTGCGCGCCCGGTAGCCCCCCCGGCAGGTGGCCTCCACGGCGTTGGGCAACAATTCGCCCCAGAACTCGATCTTCAGGTTCCCCGTGGCGGTGGCGGGCTCTTCTGAAGGGGGCGGCGATGCTGGTGTTGCGGATGTGCCAGCCGGTGCCGGAGCTACTTCTCCAGGAGGTAGCTGCTTTTTCTTTGGGCGGACTTCGGGTGTTGGGTTCGAGCCGGGCGCCGGGGTGGGCTCCGCCTTCGCCACCGGAGTGCCTTCGGGTGCGGCCTCTGAGGGAGCAATATCGGTGGAAGGGACTGCTGCTTTCTCTCCTACTGCAAGCTTCTCCTGCTGCTGGTAGTACCAGAAGGCACCGGCGATGCCCATGCAGGTGACCAGACCCATGGTCAAAACCGCCAGGATTCCCAGGACCGGAACCCAGCGGATGCCAGTTTCCTCCTCCTCTTCTACCGGGGCTACATAGCGAGGGGGCGGGGGATTGTAGGTGGGCAGCGGCTCCGGCGGACGGGGGGGGGCCGGTGGCGCCGTCGGGGCCTGTCCGGAAAAGGCCGGGGAGGCAAGACTCGGCGTCTCCCCTCCCGAAGTGGTCCGTACCGGCGCCGCGGGCGTCCGGTTGCGGGCCACCGGCGCCACCACCGGAGGGATGAGAAGATCCGCTTCTTCCTGGACCAAAACCGGGACCGCTCGCGGCGACCGCAGCTCGTCCACGGCGCGGATCAGGTTCTGCAGGTGGGGATAGCGCGCCGCCGGATCGGGGCGAAGGCAGCGATCCAAGAGCGTAATCCAGGAGGGGGGGAGGGACGAAAGCTCTGGCACCACCCGGCGTGCCTCGGCAATCGCGGTCGGACTACCCCGGAAAAGGGGCACCCCCGTGTGCAGCTCATAGGCGATGCAGCCCAGGGCATAGATATCGGCGCGGGCATCAGCCTGGCCCGCCAGCAGCTCCGGCGCCATGTAGGCTGGATTTCCCGATCGGGGGGGCGGGCTGCCAAGGCCTTCGTGGCGGGCGTAGCGGCAGTCGGCGATCTTCGGGTTGCCGTCGCACCAAAAAATACGCGCCGGGCTCAGATCCAGGTGCAGCGTCGCCTGGCTGTGAAGGGCCTCTACACCCGATAGAAGTGCGCGAAAAAAGGGCAGAATTTCGGTAGGTGCCAGGGGGCCATTCTGAAGGCGCTCGGCCAGGGTCAGCGTCGGCACCTTGTCGTAGACCGCCGCAAAACGACCGGCGCTGTCCACGGTATCGGTGGCCCGGAGCAGGTTCGGATGCAGGATCTTGGCCTGGATTTTGACGGAGTGCGCCAGCTCCGCCCGCTCGGCGGGCGCATCCGCCGGACAGACACGCACCAGGTGCTGGCTGCCCAGGCTGGTGTGGTGCGCCAGCCACCAGTCGCCGCCGGGATCGGCGCGAAGCAGGCGGTCCAGCTCATAGCGGTCGAGGAGCTCCATTTTCGGCCTCTATCTTCCTCTGCGGCGTCGCGCCGCCTCTGGCTACCAAAGGGCTGTGCAGAAAAAGGGGGGAGGATGTCCCCCAAAGAGCTGGGCGTTAGGGTCTACCCAACGATGAACGTGCTTGTGCTTTCGCCCTCTCCAACGCTGGACCCCTTCGAGGAAGCGCTGCGCACCCATGCGCCGGGCCTGCGGCTGTTGGCGGGACGGATGATGGGCAGCAGCCACGAGGCCGACGATGTGCTGCAGGAAGCCTGGCTGCGCGCGTGGCGCTCCCAGGAAAAGGTACGGGAGCCCAAGGCAATGGGTGGTTGGCTGCGGCAGATTGTGGTGCGGGAGTGTCTGCGTGGCTTGCGATGGCGGCAGCTACGGCGCTGGCTGCCCTGGGAGGAGGCCGACCGTGCGGATCCTGCACCCCTTGCTGACCAGGCCCTCGCCGATGTGCAGCGCCAGAATTCTATCAAACGGGCGATGGACCAACTCTCTCCCAAGCAGCGTCTCGTGGTGGGCCTGCGCTTTGAGGAGGGCTGGACCATTCCAGAGATCGCCGCGGCCGCCGAGATGAGCCCGGAAACCGTCAAAACCCACCTGAGCCGCGCCATCCTGGCGATGCAAGCGGTCCTGGAGAGTCCATGAATCCCTGCGACGAATTTCTACGGACCTTGGTGTCCGGTGAGTCGCTGAGCGACGCACAACGGGTACACCGCGACGGCTGCCCCCGGTGCCAAAGCAGCAGCCGGCTGGTGACCGAGCTGTCCGGGCCTAGGGCCGTGGCGGCGACCCGAGCCCCGCCGGGGATCGCCGAAATCAGGCGGCGTTCGCGGCGGAAAACTGCCGTGCGGGTGGGGCTGGCCGGTGCCGCCTTGCTCCTTCTCGCGGCCCTGCGCCTGTATCCCCAAGAAAAAATGCGCCCCGAAGCCGATATTCTTGCCGCCCTCGCCGAAACCGAGGAGGTACTGGAAGCCCCGGGTTCCACCGAGCTGCCGCCGGGCACCGAAGTTCTGGGTCTGTGGGATCCTCCCGTGGCTGAGTCTGACCCCTTCCTTGATGAATGGAGCCTTTGATGAGCACTCTTTTGTTGGCCCTGGTCCTGGTCCTGTGTCCGGCTCAGGCAGGGCCGCGCTTCCACGATGTGGCCAGCCAGATCGGGCTGAGCGCCGATCAGGAAAAAAAGGCGGATGATCTTGTGTATCAGGCCAATGTGGCGCGGGTGGACCTCCGCGCTCGGCGGGAGCGTGCTGAGCTGGAGATGCGGAGACTGTTGGGCATGCCCACCGTGGACGAAAAGGCGGTGCGCGCCGCACTGGAGGAACTGAATGCCGCCGAGGCCGAATTACGTCGGAACCGCGTGGAGCTTTTCCTCAGTCTTCGGAAGCTGATGAGCCAGGAACAGTGGGCTCAGTTGGAAGATCAGTGGCTGTCTCGCCGGGGCGGGGGAGAGGAGGGTCCACCCCCTCCGCCTCCTGAGGACTGAGCGCGAGGCGCTCAAAAATCTCGGCACGACGCTGCACCTCTTCCGCCTGCGAGCGTAGGACCGGCAGCCAGCCCAGGCGGCCCTGTGCGCCGATCTTCGCACTGGTCGCTTCCAGATCCTTCGCAGCATTCTTCAGCTTGACCGCGGCACCTTCGGCAGTTGCACTCCAGCGCTGCGGGTCGGGCGCCGCCGAAAGGCAGGGAAGCAGGCAGGTGAGGAGGAGGAGGGTACGCTTCACAGAGTTGCCCGTCAAAAGCCGGCATAGCCGGGATATTTGTTGATCCATGCCACGGTGTTGGCCAGGCTCTGGTCAAAGCCGGGCATCGGGCTGTCGCGGTTCAAGAGGGTGGCCTTCTGGATCAAAAGGCGCACCTGCGTCTTCTCGCGACTGGGTTGGTCCCAGCCATGATTCAGGACATAGGCATCATATTGGGCCACACAGAGCGCAACTACCAGATGCAGTGCGGGGTCGTAGGGGAATTGAAGAAGCTGCCCCATGAGCCCCCGAACCATCATGTCCGCCTCGCCGGCGCGGCCCCCAAAGGAGCTGGAGTAGAAGCGTACAAAGGCAAGATCAAAGTCGCGATAGGGGTTGTCGGAGTAGCGGGTGTAGCGACGGATTCGTTCCACCATCAGGCCGTTGGAGCGGTCGCCGTTGTGGCGCATCAGGAGTGCCGCATGTTCGATGGCATTGCGGCTATGTTCCAGACCGGGCTCCAAAGGGCCGTCCCCGCAGTCTTTTCCGCGCAGGCTGGGCGTACATACCAGCTCAATCCCCTGCAAAAAGGAGTCCGCCAGCGCCAGGGTAGAGAGCAGCAGCCACATGCGGCTCCTTTAACGCGCCAGGGCCACCCGTCTTCCTTACCTCAAATGCAACGGCGTGACTCTGATCAGAGTCACGCCGTCAGGCATTTTTGTTGGATTCGGTCAGGAAGCCGACTTGATCCCCAGCACTTCTACCATCTTGGCGCCCATGTCGGCCGGAGAGCGGACGATATGGATCCCGGCCGCTTCCATGGCCTTGTACTTCTCTTCGGCGGTACCCTTCCCGCCGGAGATGATCGCCCCGGCGTGGCCCATCCGGCGTCCGGGAGGAGCAGTTGCGCCAGCGATAAAGCCAATGATGGGCTTGTCCTTCATGTTTTCAGCAGCCCAAGCCGCTGCCTCTTCTTCAGCAGAGCCGCCGATCTCGCCGATCATCACCACCGCGTCGGTGTCCGGGTCCGCCGCAAAGAGCTTTAAGGCATCGATATGGCGGGTCCCGATGATGGGATCGCCACCAATTCCGATGGCGGTGGACTGGCCCAGACCCACACGCGAGAGCTGGCCCACCGCTTCGTAGGTCAGCGTGCCGGAGCGGGAGAGGATCCCGATCCGACCCGGCGTGTGGATATGTCCAGGCATGATGCCGATCTTGCACTGGCCGGGCGTGATGATGCCCGGGCAATTGGGACCGATGAGGCGGCTGCCCTTGGCCTGCACGTAGGCGTAGGCAGCGATCATGTCGCGGGCGGGAATACCCTCGGTGATGCAGACGATCAGGGGAATCCCGGCGTCGGCGGCCTCCATGATGGCATCGGCCGCAAAGGGAGGGGGAACGAAGATTACCGAGGCGTTGGCCCCGGTGGCGTTCACAGCATTCTGAACGGTGTTGAAGACCGGCACTTTCTCTTCAAAGAAGGTGCCTTCTTTGCCGGGGGTCACCCCTGCAACCAGGTTGGTGCCATAGGCCCGCATCTGGCTGCAGTGGAAGGAACCTGCAGAGCCGGTGATACCCTGGCAGAGCAGACGGGTTTGCGAATTGACGAGGATAGCCATGCTTTACCCCCTCACGGCGGCGACAATTTTGCGGGCCGCATCATCCATGGTGTCGGCGGGAATGACGGCGAGGCCGCTCTCCGCAAGAATCTTCTTTCCAAGGGCCACATTGGTGCCTTCGAGGCGCACCACCAAGGGCACACTCAAGCCGGTCTCGCGCACGGCCGCCAGCACCCCTTCCGCGATCACATCACACTTCATGATGCCGCCGAAGATGTTGACGAGAATGGCCTTTACGGCCGGATCGCGCATGATGATCTTGAAGGCCGCCGTCACCTTCTCCTTGTTTGCGCCGCCGCCGACATCCAGGAAGTTCGCGGGCTCTTCGCCGTGGAACTTGATGATGTCCATGGTGGCCATGGCCAGACCGGCGCCATTCACCATACAGCCGATGGTGCCATCCAGCTTGATGAAGGAAAGGTCGTACTTGGAGGCCTCGATCTCCGCCGCATCTTCCTCGGCCAGATCACGCATCGCCACCACGTCCGCGTGGCGGTAGAGCGCGTTGTCATCAAAGCTGACCTTGGCATCCAGCGGAAGCACGGTACCTTCTGCCGTCACAATTAGAGGATTGACCTCCAACATTGCGCAGTCGTGGCCCATGTAGGCATTGTAGAGGCCCATCACCACCTGCACAAAGGAGTTCACCGTCTTGCCGGTCATCCCCAGGCCGAAGGCGAGCTGGCGTGCCTGCCAGGCCCCGAGCCCGGTGAGCGGATCCGCCCAGACCTTGAGGATCTTTTCGGGCTGGTGTGCCGCCACTTCCTCGATCTCAGTGCCGCCTTCCGCAGAGGCCATCACCAGAACCTTGGAGTTGCCGCGGTCCAGAAGGATCGCGAGGTAGTATTCCTTGGCGATCCGGCAGCCTTCTTCCACAAAGAGGGTGTTCACCTTGGCCCCGGCCGCGCCGGTCTGCTTGGTGACCAGGGTGCCGCCCAGCATCGCCTGGGCGGCGGTGCGCACCGCCTCGATAGAGGTGACCACACGGACGCCACCTTTGCCAGGTAGACCGGGGGTTCCCGCCGCGGCGGCTGCGATGGTCTCTGCGTCCACTTCATGGACAAAGCGGCCCAGACCGCGCCCACCGGCATGCACCTGGGACTTCACGACCCAGACACTTCCGCCCATTGCTTCCGCTGCTTGTACGGCTTCCTCGGGCGTTTTTGCAGCCCCACCTTTCAGCGTCGGAACACCGTACTTCCTGAGGACTTCTTTCCCCTGGTATTCGTGGATCTTCATAAGGCTCCCGGAGCGCCGGTTGGGCCGGCATCGGAAAGATTCGACCATCGGTCGAAAATTCGACCGATGGTCAGAAATATGGGGAGACCGAAGTCTCCCTCAGAAAAAACCGCTCAGGACGCCGCGTTGTTCAGGCGCTGGCGGGGCTGGTTCACGGCGATGTACTTGCAGCGGTAGATGGGCACCCCCTTGCCATTGCGGGACACGGTGCGCTCGTCCACGATCTGCGCGGCGATCCCAGCGATGCGGGAGAAGCCGAAGAGCACGGTGTAGAACTCGGGATCGGTCAGACCGCAGGCATTCACCAGGGCACCGGAAACCGCATCCACGTTGGGGTAGGGGTTGGAGACCTTCGGGTTCTCCTTCAGCACCTTCACCGCCCGCTCGCGGAGGACCACGGAGGTACGGAACAGCGGGTCGTTCGGGCAAAGCTCTTCGCCCAGGGCATACTGCACCTTGGCGCGAGGATCTTCCTTACGGAGCACCGCGTGGCCGAAGCCGAAGATCTTGCCACCGGAGGCCAGCTCGTTGCGCACGAAGCTCTCCACCGCGTCGCCATCGGCGGTGCCCACCTTGCGGATAAACTCCAGGCACTCCTGGTTGGCGCGGCCGTGAAGGGGACCGTACAAAGAGGCCATGGAGGCCGACAATGCGCTGTACTGGTCCGCCAGACCGGAGGCCACCGCCTTGCCGGTGAAGGTGGAGAGGTTGCCACCGCCGTGGTCCATATGCAGGACGTAGTAGATGCGGAGCAGCTTGGTGAGCTTCTCGGTGTCGCCACCGGGAACGCCCATCATATGCACCATATTCTCCACCAGACCCAGGGAGGGGTTGGAGGGGATGGGCTCACCCCAGCCGGAGCGGATGCGGAAGATGTTCGCCACCAGCTCGGCCGAGCGGGCGATCATGTTGAGGGCATCTTCCTTCCAGTCGCCGGTCTTGCCGGTCATACCCAGGTAAGAGAGGCCGCACATCAGCCACTCCATGGGGTGCCCGTCCTTGGGCAGACCCTTCAGCAGCGCGATCACGCGGGGGTCAACCCCGGCGCGGGAGGCCAGATCCGCCTTGAAGGCAACCAGCTCTTCATCGTTCGGAAGCCGCTTGTTGAAGATCAGGTAGACCACGGCCTCGGGGTCGAGGTAGGCGAGGTCGGCCACGGGGTAGCCGACGTAGTGCACGCCGTCGTCGGGGTCTACAAAAGAGCTACGCACCGTACCGACGGGAAAGCCACGCAGACCCGTATCGAGGTGTTCTTCGGTGATCTCAAACAGAACCTTCTTACCGTCTGCCATGGTGTCTCCAGAAAGGGGGCGCTCATGTAGCCCGGCGACGCGTGGGTGGCCATAGATCCAGACGCGCGCCGTGTGGAAGAAATTTCGCACCTGGCGGTGAGGATGCCTACGAAGGAGGAAAAGCCGCATTATGGGCGAAGGAGGCCGAAGGAGCCCTCCACCCCTCATCGTCTTGGGTCCCCACCTCTTTGCGGAGGGCCGTCCGGCGCGCTAAGAGAGGACTCCGGCTCAGGTGCCGGCTCTATGCTGGGAGCGTGGATGGGCTGGTTGCTCCGCTTCTTTAATTCGACCATCGGGATGAAGGTGGTCATGGCAGTCACGGGCCTGTTGATGTACGGCTTCGTGATCATTCATATGGCTGGAAACATCCAGGTTTTCCTGGGTGAGGAGGCCATCAACCACTATGCGCAGTTGCTGCATACCTCGGAAGAGGTGGTGTGGGGGGCGCGGCTGGGGCTGCTGGGTGCCGTCGTGGCGCACATCGTCTCTTCCGTGCGCTTGATCATGCTGTCCGGCAAAGCGCGGCCAACGGCCTACGCAAAGCGTACCTACACGGCGGCAAGTTTTGCGTCGTTGAGCATGCGCTTCTCGGCGATCTTGCTGTTTGTCTTCATCATCTACCATCTTGGCCATTTGACCTCGGGCACCTTCTTCGGCGAGGGCTTTAAGCTCCAGCCGGGGCTGAAAGTGAACGATGTGTGGCATAACGTCAGCACCGCCTTCAAGAATCCGCTGATTGTCGGCTTCTATGTGATAGCGCAGCTTTCGTTGGGCGCGCACCTCTATCATGGCGCCGTCAGCCTCTTCCGTACCTTGGGTCTGGCCGGCGAACGGCAGCAGGCCCTGGTCAAAAACCTCGCCCGCGCCATCGTTGGCGCTGTGGTGGTGGGCAATATCTCTATTCCGCTGGCCGTTCTTCTCGGCCTGGCGGGGAAGTGAGCTGAGATGACCCTCGACTCCAAAGCACCTTCGGGTCCGATCGAGACCGCCTGGGACCGCCATCGCTTCGATATGAAGCTGGTGAATCCTGCCAACAAGCGCAAATACAGCGTGATCGTGGTGGGCTCAGGCCTGGCCGGGGCCTCCGCTGCGGCTACGCTTGGTGAGCTGGGCTACAATGTGGCCTGCTTCTGCTTCCAGGACAGCCCACGTCGTGCGCACTCCATTGCCGCACAGGGTGGAATTAACGCTGCAAAGAACTACCAGAACGACGGGGACTCCGTCTATCGGCTGTTCTACGATACGGTCAAAGGCGGCGACTTCCGCGCCCGCGAGCGGAACGTGTACCGGCTGGCGCAGATTTCGGTGAACATCATCGATCAGGCGGTGGCGCAGGGTGTACCTTTTGCCCGCGAATATGGCGGGCTTCTGGCCAACCGCTCCTTCGGCGGTGCGCAGGTGTCGCGTACCTTCTACGCGCGTGGGCAGACCGGGCAGCAACTGCTGCTGGGCGCCTATTCGGCGTTGGAGCGGCAGATCGCGGCCGGAAAGGTCAAGATGTATGCCCGGCACGAGATGTTGGAGCTGGTGGTGGTGGACGGGCGTGCCCGCGGCATCGTGGTGCGCAATCTGGAGACGGGGAAGCTCGAATCTTTTGCTGCCGATGCAGTCTGTCTCGCGACGGGCGGCTACGGCAACGTCTTCTTCCTCTCCACCAACGCCAAGGGCTGCAATACCACGGCGATCTGGCGTGCCCACAAAAAAGGCGCGTTGCTGGCGAATCCCTGCTATACCCAGATCCATCCCACCTGCATCCCGCAGGCGGGGGACTACCAGTCCAAGCTCACATTGATGAGCGAGTCGCTGCGCAACGACGGGCGGGTGTGGGCGCCCAAAGATGCCGCGGACTGCGGCAAACATCCTTCGGAAATCTCCGAGGACAAGCGCGACTACTACCTGGAGCGGATGTACCCCTCCTTCGGGAATCTGTCCCCGCGCGACATCGCGTCGCGGGCAGCCAAGCGGGTGTGTGACGAAGGGCGGGGTGTGGGTCCCGCCGTCGGTGGGGTACGTCGCGGGGTCTACCTGGACTTCTCCGATGCGATCCAGCGGCTGGGTCACGCCACCATCTCCGAGCGCTACGGCAACCTCTTTGAGATGTATGAGCGGATCACCGGGGAAAATCCCTACCAGGTGCCGATGCGGATGTACCCTGCACCGCACTACACCATGGGCGGGCTGTGGGTGGACTACAACCTGATGAGCAACGTGCCCGGGCTTTTTGTCCTGGGAGAAGCGAACTTCTCCGATCACGGCGCCAACCGGCTCGGTGCGTCGGCGCTGATGCAGGGCCTCTCGGACGGCTACTTCGTCATTCCCTACACGCTGGGCAACTACCTTGCGGGCGTCAAGCCAGCCGGGACCACCGCCGATCACCCCGCCTTCCGCGCCGCCGAGCAGGATGTCAAGTCCAAGCTGGATAAGTTTCTGGCGATCAAGGGCAAGCGCACCGTGGACTCCTTCCACCGGCAGCTTGGCGACCTGGTGTGGGACCGCTGCGGGATGGGACGTACTCCGGAAGGTCTGCAGGAGGCCCTCCAGAAAATCCCCGCGATCCGCGAGGAATTCTGGCAGAACCTCACCGTGGCCGGCTCTGCGAACGACCTCAACCAGTCGCTTGAAAAAGCCGGCCGGGTGGCGGACTTCTTGGAGTTTGCCGAGCTGATGTGTACCGATGCGCTCACCCGCAACGAAAGCTGCGGCGGGCACTTCCGAGAAGACCACCAGGACGACGGCGAAGCCAAGCGCAACGATGCAGACTATTCGCACGTTGCCGCCTGGGAATTTGCGGGAGTTGGCACCGCACCTGTGCTCCACAAAGAGCCGTTGACCTTTGACTATGTGAAACCGGTACAGCGGAGCTACAAATGAAGCTCACCCTCCACATCTGGCGCCAGAAAGACCGGAAAGACGCCGGAAAGTTTGTCCGCTACGAAGTGCCGAACGTGTCCGAGCATATGTCCTTTCTGGAAATGCTCGACGTGTTGAACGAAGATCTGCAGGGCAAGGGCGAGGAGGCCATCGCCTTTGAGCATGACTGCCGCGAGGGGATCTGCGGCTCTTGCGGCTTTGTTATCAATGGCGAGCCCCACGGACCCCAGGACCGCACCACCGTCTGCCAGCTGCACATGCGCACCTTCAAGGAGGGCGACGAGCTGTACCTGGAACCGTGGCGGGCGACCGCATTTCCGGTGGTCAAAGATCTGGTGGTGGACCGCTCTGCCTTCGATCGCATCATCCAGGCCGGTGGTTTTGTATCCGTCAATACGGGATCAGCGCGTGACGCCAACTCGCTGCCGGTGCGGAAAGAAGATGCCGACCGCGCCTTCGATGCCGCCGCATGCATCGGCTGTGGCGCCTGTGTGGCCGCTTGTCCCAACGCCGCCGCCATGTTGTTCACCTCTGCAAAAGTCTCCCATTTGAGCCTGCTTCCGCAGGGCCAGCCCGAGCGCTACGACCGGGTGGTGAAGATGGTGCACCAGATGGACAGCGAGGACTTCGGGCACTGCAGCAACCACGGCGAATGCGAGGTCCACTGTCCCAAGGGCATCAACCTCAGCAATATCTCGCGGATGAACGCCGACTACATCAAGGCGTCGCTCTTCATGTCGCCCCGCGAAGGGAAAGAGGAAAGTGGGGCGTAGGAGGAGGAGGCGTGGTGCGATAGGCTTCGGTGGAGAGGTTCCCCGATGCTTCTTCTGCTCTCCTGTTTCCGCAGCTACGAAGGGGTGCCGATTGTCACCACCCCCGCGATTCAGCCGCTGCTCAGCGATTTTGTCTCCTTCATCGGGGATGATCGGCTGGAGCTGCTGGCGGTGGACCATGTAGAACCTGTGCAGGCTGCTCAGGGCATGTCTATCACGGTGCTCGAAGATTCAAGTTGTACCGAGTGTTTTCAGGTACAGCGGCAGGGAGAGGACTACGTGGTCTACGGTGGGCTGCCGCTCGGCGTGCAGTATGGCCTCGCGTCGCTTCTGGAAGACCTGGGCTACCGGTTCTGGCACCCAAATTCCACCTACATCCCCACCAATTTGGCGCCGGTCGAAGTGGATAGCACCCTTCAGTCGCCCAAAATGGCGCGTCGCGGCATCCACCTCCACACGCTGCATCCCATCGAGGGCTTGGAGGCGATGTGGCAACAGGAGGATCCCAGCCGCGCCCGGCACATCATGGACTGGGTCATCAAAAACGGCGGCAACCACCTGCAATGGGTGGCGCTGGACGACATCATCAACGATAGCGACCGCCGCACCGCCTGGCAGACCACCACGCGGGATCACCTCGGCTATGCCCATGCGCGCGGTCTCACTACCGGGCTCGGCATCCAGCTTTTTGGCAGCGGCAACCTGCAATTGGCCTTTGACCTTGTGGACTCCCCCGGCATCGACGAAGAAACGCAGATCCGCGACCGCCTGAGGATGATCACCGAGGACCTGCCCTGGGACGTGCTGAACCTGTCTTTTGGTGAATTTTCGGGCGCTGACCCGGAAAAGTTCATCGCCTCCACCAACCTCGCCTACAGAGAGATGCAGGCCCAGCTTCCCGGGGTGGATGTCCCCGCGACGATCCACGTCGGTAATTTCGAGGATCTCCGCGTCAGCTACCAGGGGCAGGAGATGCTCTACTACTTCCTGGTGCAATTTGCCGATCCCGGCATCCGGCCGTGGATCCACACGGTGATGTACTACAACCTCTTTGACGACGCAGGCGGCGCCTACCTGCACGAGGAGTTCGACGAACATCGTGCCTTCCTCCTCGATCACCTCAAAGCCGACCAGCCGGTTGGCTACTTCCCCGAGTCCGCCTACTGGGTGGCCTTCGACAACCCCATCCCGCTGTACCTTCCGGTCTATTTAAAGTCCCGGCATGTGGACTTCACCGAGATCGAGGCGGCCGCTCCCGGAAAACTACAGGACCACGTTCTGTTTTCTTCCGGTTGGGAATGGGGCTATTGGCAGCAGGACATTGCGACGCTGCGCTATGCCTGGGGCAAAGATCCCGCCTGGGAAGATAGCCTGCGCTTCTACTTCTCCCCGCTGGGTGATGCCGGAAATCAGACCGCGGAAGCGGCAATCGCACTCGGCGAGCTGCAATACGAGGCGCTGATCGGAAAACGTCTCGCCCCCTGGCTGGCGGGCCGCGACGCGGTCATGGATATCGGTGACTCCGCCGGAATCCTGTCGCAACCGCGCCGCCCCACCATCGAAGAAATGCTTGTCTTTACAACGGAAGAACGCGCCACCTTCCACACCGACGTGCTGATCCCGCTGGCCCAGCACGCCGCCGACGTCCGCGCGCTCACCCTCCCCACCCTCCCCGACGATCTGAGCCCGACCGGCAAACGTGCCCTCGGAGAAGTCGCGGACGGCATCGCTATTGACGCGTCAAGAGCATCTTTTGCGGTTTCGCTGTGGTCTTCTGTGATGCTCGCCGCAGAGGGAGAAGATCCCCGCAACGCCATCGCTGCCGCCGAAGCCGAGCTGGAGGTGGCGCGCGGCATCGTCGCACGTCGGCACGCCGATTTCAACGATCCCAACCCTTTGTGGACCGTAGAAAGCTGGGACAACGCTACGATCTACGACTACGGCTACCTCGCCCAGTCCCATCAGCTCTGCTTCTGGGAGCGGGAGCGGGTGCAGGTGCGGAACCGGCTCTTGGGCGAGAGCGGGAGCATCCCCACCTGCGTACTCTGAGGTGAGGAAAGTGCCGGGCCGGGATAGGATAGAAAAATGCTGCTGCTCCTCCTGTCCCTGGCCTGTTTTGGCGGAAAAGAAGAAAGTGAGTCCGGCGTAGGCAATTGCGACGAGCTGGCGGGTGGAGGTCAGTACAACGGCCCCAACCTTCTAGGCGGTTGGACCACTACTTTTGCCCAGAACTACTACGACGACACCTGTAGCGAAGAGGGCTTCAACGAAAATTCGCAGAGCTGGATCGGCGCCATCCACGTGGACGGGACGGTCCCCAACGCCTTCTACATGTACTTTGGCATGGAGCAGGGAGACGAATTGTTCTGGGGAGGCGCGGATAAAAACGGCGGCGTCACCTTCTCCGGCACCCATGCGGACCAGGCCGGTACCATCTACGCGCAGTTTGGCGGGCTGGCCTACCACGACCAGTACCTGGATCGGGACACCATCTCTGGATCCGCATTCCTGGGCTTGGACGTAGATGAAGACGGAACCATCGACTGCTATGGGCGCGGAAGCTGGACTGCTCTGAAGAGTGGGCAATAGTGACCACCGCCCGGAGGATCATCGAAAGCTACGACCCTGAGATTCGCGCCGCTCTGAAGGTCACCCCGGAAGAAGCCGACGATCCCGTCGTGCTGATCCGGCAGGTCCGCACGCTGGGAAGCGACGCCGAGGGTTTGTTGGGCAGCCTGTGGTTGGCGGTGCCACCCGGTGAAAAACTTCCGGAGCGACTGCGGGGTGCCATCGAAAAATGGGGTGGGCCGCTATGGGAGAGCGGGCTGCTGCTGCCGCGTACCAGCGGAAGTAAGGTACATCCCGCACACTACTCCGGTTCCTGCCAGTTGAACCCCGGACTGGCCGCCTGGAGAGCCGGCTGGCTGGAGCTGCCGGAGCTGCACCCTGTCGCCGCCTTCCCCCCCTCCGACGCGCGGTGGGACTCGGTATTGATGGCTGCAAAGCTGGAGAGGGAACCCATTCCTCTCACGCAAGGCGGCCTGTTGCGGAAGGATACGGGAAAAAAACTGGGGGAGGAGGAGGCGCAACGCTGGAGCCTCGCCCTCGCGGTGGCCCGCATCAACGGACTTGTACGTCCGGTGAATCAGCGGCTGGTCGGCTTTCCGGAGGCGCCCATCAAGCCGCTGCTCGATCCCGGTCTGCTCTTCACCGGCGCGGATCTCGGCGTTGTGAGTGGCATTCTGCGGCTCACCGGCGAGGGCTGGCTGGGTGTGGAGGCGCTACTGGGCAGGCTGCGGCGTTATGCCCGGCAGGCCTTCCACTCGCCGAACCGCGAAGGTTTTTATCAAGAACATCCCAGTATCCTCTTCGACAACGGTGGCTGGGAAAAGGTCGAGGAGCCCCTGGTGCAGCGGGTTCTGGACGTGCTGCACCGTTGCGGCTTCCTGGATGCGGCGCGGGATCACGATGGTGTGACTGCGGTGCGTCGTCCCGGGCGCATCAGTCCCGGCGAAGAAGGCTTCCTTGTCACCCCTGATCTGGAGCTGCACCTGCCCGTCGGCGGTCTCTCCGCCGAAGCGCACGGGCGCTTGGCACGCCTGGCGCCCTATGTGGGCGGGGAGCGTGTCCATCGGCACCGGATCAGCCGCGAGGGTGTGCAGGCCGATATCGACGCCGGTCATGGGGATATTGCCGCTTTCCTCAAAGCACATGCGAGAAACCCGCTACCTCCCAACGTCACGGATGCGCTGGAGGATTGGAAGCGGCAAGCCACTCGGTTTCTCTTTCTGACCGGCGTAGATATTCTGGAAGAGGAGGGGGCTTTCCGGATTGGTAGCGCCACCGCCCCGCACAACATCGACTACGCTCGCAGCCCTACCGGCGGCTGGAGAGTGGAAGGCGACGAGCTGGTGGTCGACGACGGCAACCTCCTGGTGCGGGCCGCACTGGGAAGTGTGCTGCAGGCCAGTCCAGTCGACGGACGGATTCAACACTTCCGCCTGGGCGGAAAGAAAGTAGCGGACGTTCCAGGCGCACTGGAGCGGCTGGCCGTCTACGGGAGCTTACCACCCACGTTGGACCTGGGCGTCCGGCTGGGTAGTGGCACCGAATTGCGCAAAAGAAGCGCATGGTTGCTCCAGATGCCCGAAGAAGTGGCCGTGGCCTTGGATCGCGACCCGGTGCTGTTCGGGCTGCTGCAGCGGGTGGGAAGGCCGGGAGAGCGGCTGGTGGAGGAGGCAGAGGTGCCGCGTGCGCGGGAACGCCTGGGACAGCTCGGGCTGCGCTGGCCGGAATAGCGCTGCAGCTACGGTCTGCTGGACGATGGCCGAAAAGGGGCTTAGCCAAGGACCGTGCTGAAACAGATTATCATCCGTGGCCGTACCTATACCCTCCGTGCCGATGAGGGGGACGATATTGAGCAGGTTGCTGCGGATGTGGACCGCAGGATGCGGGAAATGTCGGGTCGAGCGCCCGCTTTCGACGAGTACACCGTCGCATTGCTCACCGCAATGAACCTGGCCTCCGAGATCCACGCGCTGCGGAAGCGGCTGCAGGAGCGGGTGGGAGAGCTGGATCGGCGTGCGGCCGCCATCGAAGCGGTGCTGGAAGCCTCGGTTGGACGAGGCGCCGACAGCTGATGGAGGAGCGGGTGCGCGAAGTGGCTGCCCGTGTGGAGGCCAGGGTTTTCCAGCTGGCTCAGCGCTGGGAGGGCCTGGGCGCTGCTGGGAAGAACCGTGTCCTGGGAATCTTCATTGCGGCACCGGGCAGTCTGGTCCTCGGCATCGCCGCATGGCTTACGCCCTCGGCGGATGGCTTCGGCACTCACCGGCAGCTGGGCTTAGCAGGTTGTGCGGTGATGACCGTCACCGGTTGGCCCTGCCCCATGTGTGGAATGACCACGACTTTTGCTTTGATGGCCGATGGGAGGGTGGTGGATGCGATTTATAACCAACCCTTCGGAGTGGTTCTGTTTGGTATGACGTTAGTCGCTACGATTTTCGGCATTGCTGACGTGATAGTCGGACGTAGCACACTCGGAGCCATTGGTCGTTTGTTATATCCGTGGGAGCGTCCCGTTGCCGCAGGATTGTTGATCGGCCTATTCGGGGGATGGTTGTGGAAGAGTGCAGTCATGCACCCTGTTTTTTTCGGGTGGTCTCCGACTTGAGTCCCAAAGGGGGCGAGTGGAGATGAGAATCTTCTTGACGCTCCATGGGTGGTCAGATAATAGCGCGGGGCCTTGAAGAAGGGTCTCCGCTGGATGCGGACGCTCTCCCGAAAGCCCTCTTTGAACCATATCTATATCGTGGCACCAGGCAGCGACCGGGAGATTCTGAAAGGAATTGGGTCGGGCCCCTCGAAAAAAACTTCGAAGAAAAAATGGACAGCGGTGTGGGGTGGAGATAGTAGGGATGGCCCACGGAAATCGAGTCGAAGCTGCAAAGCAGAGAGCGGTTCCCCAGCAATCTTTGAACGCCATTCAATCCGTGACAGCTTTCCGAATCCAATACACCACAAGTGTATTTAGATAGGGTCGCAAGATAAATCTTGAGAATAAAGTTGACGACGCGGCGGGGTGGTGATAGAAGATAAAGACCAAAACGAACGGCGAAAGTCGAAAGTAGCGGTGACGGTCTTTGAAAAATTGGTAGCAGTAGACGTTCAATGCCTAAGATAGGATAGACGTTCGAAGGTCGCTTCGGCAATCTTCGGACAAATCCGATAGGGAACGCAGTAGGCTGTGTAGCTTCGGCTACAACCTGCCTCCCATCGGATAGCAGGATACAAACTAAACTGGAGAGTTTGATCCTGGCTCAGAGCGAACGCTAGCGGGCGGCTTAACACATGCAAGTCGAGCGCCTGGTTTCGGCCAGGAGCGGCGGACGGGTGAGTAACACGTAGGTATCTGCCTCCGGGTGGGGAATAACTGAGGGAAACTTCAGCTAATACCGCATATGGTCCACGGATCAAAGCCTTCGGGCGCCTGGAGATGAGCCTGCGGCCCATTATTTAATCCTAGTTGGCGGGGTAATG
>CAITDR010000090.1 GCA_903891165.1 uncultured Pseudomonadota bacterium | reverse complement strand
CTACATGCGGAGGTGACCTGCGAAAAATCGCCAAAACCGTCACCGTCACTATCGGTATACCACAGGGAGGCATCGACGGAATTGCCGGGATCGGTGTTTCCATCACAGTTGTTGTCCAGGCCATCGCAGAGCTCCGCGGCCGCAGGCCGGATCGCTGCGTTTGTGTCATCACAATCCGCGTCGTCGGCCACCGCCCCGGCCGGCGCAGAGCAGGCGGAGGAGGCCGCGGATGGATCTCCGTAGCCATCGCCGTCGCTGTCGTTGTACCAGGTCGTGGCGTCGGCGGCGGTGGAATCGTCGGTACTGCCGTCACAATTGTCGTCGGTACCGTTACAACGCTCGGTGGCCTCGGGAGAGATGGCCACATCGCCGTCGTCGCAGTCTCCCCCTACCGTGGTGCTCCCCGAGGGCAACGCACAGGACACCACACCGCCTCCTCCTCCCCAGCCATCCCCATCGGCATCGGGATAGAACACCACCCGGCCTACCGCGTCGGGATCGTCCCCATCGACCAGGCCGTCGCAGTCCTCGTCTGTCGCAAGGTTCTGGTCACAGATCTCGGTTTCAGAGGGGGATATCGCCGCGTCTGCGTCGTCACAGTCCCCCTCGCCTGCCACATAGCCGGTGGGCTGCTCGCAGCCGCGTAGGGTCTGGTTGCCATCGCCATAGCCGTCCTGATCCAGGTCCAGGTACCAGGTCAGGGCGTCGGCTGCCCGCGCCCCGTCCACGAGGCCATCGCAGTCGTTGTCGATGCCGTCGCAGAGTTCCAGACTTCCCGTGTTCAAGGCTGGGTTATTATCGTCGCAGTCCTCGCATGCGGCCACCCCGTCGCCATCGGCATCGACGTAGCCGGTGGAGCCATCACAGTTGAGATCCACGGCGTCGGCGCAGCTTTCTGGCGCGCCGGGGTAAGCCAGGACATTGCGATCGCTACAGTCGGAGTCTACGTCGGCATAGCCGGTGGGTTGGGTACAGGCCGTTATGGAGGAAGTAGCGTCACCATAGCCATCCCCGTCCGCGTCCCGCCAAAAGGTGAGCGGATCCACCGCATCGTTGTCCACGGTGCCGTCGCAGTCTTCATCGCGATTGTCACAGTGTTCGTCTGCACCAGGAAATACGGTTGCATCTGTATCTTCGCAGTCTCCGCCGCTGCCAAGCCACCCCGAGGGAGTGATGCAGGGGAACTCCAATTGGCTGGCACTGCCCACCCCGTCGCCGTCGGCATCGGGATATGCTTGGGGACCCCCGGCTTCGTCCACCTGCCCGTCGCAGTCATCATCCTGACTGTTACAGACTTCGGTAGCCCCAGAATGCTGGCTGGCATCTCCATCATTGCAGTCTTCGCAGGCCCGGTAACCATCCTCATCCTGGTCGCCGCTGCCTACAAAACCGTCGCAATTATAGTCCTGCTCGGCGTCCGTGCAGGTGGGCTCCAGGGCACTGGGGTGGAAGGCGGGATCCGCATCGTTACAATCCCCGCCCCAGGCTACGTAGCCTTCGGGCGCCGTACAGCGTTGCAACAGGTCGGTGGTCTGGCCAAAACCGTCGGCATCGGCAGCGTGAGACCAGAGCCCGGCATCCACAACATTGGGGTCGGCGTCGTCTACGCTCCCGTCGCAGTTATTGTCAAGGCCATCGCAGATCTCGGGCGCATCCGGACGGACGGCCGCATCCCCGTCGTCGCAGTCCAGTGCATCGGGAGAGGCTGGCCCCTCGTCGCAGGAGGGCACCGCCACCGCCGGGTTCCCGGCACCGTCGCCGTCCCCATCCTGGTACCAGTCCAGGCCCGGATAGCGGTTGGGATCGGCGTCGTCACAGTCGTCGTGGCTCTCCACATAACCTTCCGGCGCCGTACAGTGGGTAGTGCCCACCTGGCCGCCGTGGCCATCGCCGTCTTCGTCCGCATACCAGAGGCTGGTCCCACCCGGACAGGCACTCTCCTTGATGCCGGTATCGTCCGGTGGCCGGCAGCCGACCAGAAACAGGAGCAGTCCCACCAGGCCCGCGGGTTTCCAGCTTTGTCCGGTCATCGGCATGGTCCTCCCAGTGGGGATCGTAGCACGTCCCGACCCTGGATCGCACCCCGATTCTGGCCCGGAGGTGGAATGCCTGATCTTGACCCGTCAAGGGTTGGAAGGTGGAGCCGGTGGAGCAGTGGCAAGAATCTGGAAGGCTACCCGCCGATTTTTCTGATGGGCCCGCTCGGAGGAGCCCGGACTGAGGGGGCGACTGTT
>CAITDR010000089.1 GCA_903891165.1 uncultured Pseudomonadota bacterium | reverse complement strand
CGAATGGTACGGATCTTTCAGAAGAATCGGCCGGGAAGCCGGATGACGGGGATACTCAGCCTTCTGCTGACCATCCAGAGTGGGCCGATGGTAGGCTGCGCGTTGATCCTGGGTTTGATGCTGGGGGCACCGGCGGGAGAACCCGCCCTTTTTGAGGCCCAGCAGTATACCTTTTATGTGTGGCAGGGGGCCTATCTGTGGCTGGTACTTTCGGGCGGTTTGACGGTCGCTTTCCTCCAGGTGGTGCAAATGCTGCGAGGTCGTGCTGAGGGGGCTCCTCCTTGGCTCTACCCCCCGCCCCTTCAGCTTCCTCCCCCTCCTCCCCCTCCAGCTCCGCCGGATGGACCTCCCCCGTTGGCTGGGCGGCGGCGGAAAAAAGCTGGGTAGGAGGGCGGCTACATCCGAATAATCCAGCTAAGCGCGGCGATGGAGACGAAAAACCTCCTTGATATCTGCACCTTTCGGAACGTACAACACCGCGTAGCCGTTCAGACAGTGGCGAAGACCCGTGGGCGTCCAGGGGGAGTCTTCAAAAACGTGGCCAAGGTGGCCGCCGCAGCGCTTACAGCGCATTTCGGTGCGAATCATGCCATGGGTGACATCGCGATGAAGCTCCAAAGCGCCGGGATCCACCTCTTGAAAAAAGGAGGGCCACCCACAACCTGAGTGAAATTTGTGCTCCGCGCCATAGAGACGATGGGCGCAGCCGACGCAGTGAAAAGCGCCCGGTCCCGGGTCTTCGAGGTAGCGACCGGTTCCCGGGCGTTCGGTAGCTGACTCGCGAAGGATGGCGAATTCCAGAGGTTGTAAGAAGCTACGCCAGTCCGCCGCGCTCAGGCGGCGGGGGTCGATGGTGGGGTCCAGGGCGGGGTCGGTCATGGGGCACTCCAAAAAGAACCCTCTATCTGGGGCGGCCGCTTGCTCCCAGGGGCAGCCGCCGCAGAAAAAATGGACAATCCCCCCGTGCCGCCCCAGAGGCGCTTGCGGCGCTCGGGCCGCACGCGCCTGACTTGGTCTGGGCGATCCAGGGCTTATCTCCACCCCTTCCGGGATAAAAAACCTACATCAGATCAAGGTCAGCCGTAGCGAGAGATTAAAACGGGTCTCCTCGACATCCACCCACTGGAGGAAGCGGACATCTGCGCCGGTCATCACGACGGATGCGTCGAAGCTCGGCGAGAAGCCGACGGCCACAAGGTCGCCGACCAGCCTTGGCAGGATGGCCCTCCGCGTCGAGGCCACAACGCCGTCGCGGCAGACGACCACGGGCGTGCGCCAGTCGGTGTGGAAGCCCGCCGTGCCGCGCTGGCGCGCCCGTCGAGCGTGCGCCACAGTGGATCCCAGGCTTCGATAGGCCCCGCCGCGTCCTCTACCGTGACAATGCCAGTCGCAACATGGAAGCAAGCGAGCCTTCCCTCGGCCATAACCGCGGGCACACGCAGGCCAGAGACCTGCATCGGCGCGGGGATCTCGGTCAGCCACTCCCCACTGTCGAGATCCAGCATGGCGACGCCGCGCCACGCTCTGCAGCGCCCGTTCAGATCCGCCCAGGCCTTGGCGATCTGGCCGGCGGACGCCCCCATCGCCACGAGCTGGTCGAGGCGGCGCTGACAGCCGGCCACACGGGCGGCATCGGGACCCGGCGCACCGGTCAATTCCGCAGCCCCCTCCCGGTCGAAGGGGAGAACGGCGCGGTGCTCCTCCGAAAAGACCCGCCCGCCCGTGGCGGAAAGGGCGAGGGTGTGGCTCTTGCGCATCCTCCGACCATCTCGCGCCCCTATCCCGCGGCGGGTGTCCGGGCCCGGCCAACCCGACGGTTTCCCGGGATCCCCGACCTTGCGTCGCGGCCTCTGCCTGCTTCAGACCAGTGCCATTTTTGGAGCTCTTCAGGCGCCAGAAGAGTTGAAAAGCTCGCGCTGCGGTAGCGTCGCCACGCGCAGAAAAAAGGGGGAAGAGGTGGAAATAAGGGGAGGATCGTCCAGATCGTAAAAGGCGCGTGCGGCCAGGGCGCCGCAGGCGCCGGAAGAGTGCGAAAGCTCGCCACCCCGCTGCCGAGGAAGAAAGGGATGTGCGGGGCATCCGCCACGGGGATCGTGTTAGGCTTTCGGTACTCGGACCCCCTATGCGCCGCATCTACCCCCGCCTTCCGCCCATCCCGCCCCCACTACTCGCCCCCTGCGACGCGGGAATTGTGCCGTTTTGCAGGGATGGGTGGAATGTCCTTCTGAGGGGGCGGGGCTGATGGACCCAAATACGCCGACCCCGATCCCCGCCGCGCCCCCTTCGCCTCCGGTCGCGCCGAAGTTCGGCTTGTACTTGTCTGCGGTTCGTGTTCAGGATTTCCGGGCGCTTCGGGACATCGTGGTGCGGCTTGAGCCCACGACCACCGTTCTGGTGGGCGAGAACAACTCTGGAAAGACCTCATTTTTAGAGGCACTCGCGGTCGCTCTCGGAGATCGGCGCCCCCGACTGGAGGATCTGTTCCACGACTCGGCAGGGACGGCCTCGGAGTTTCAGATCGATCTGCGTATCGAACCGACGGCGGGCGACGATGTTCCCGAAGCCGTTCGAGATGTGG
>CAITDR010000088.1 GCA_903891165.1 uncultured Pseudomonadota bacterium | reverse complement strand
CGGCGAGGCGGGCCGCGGGTCTGGACCCGGAGGCCGCCTTTGCCATCCACCATAAGGTACAGGGCAGTGGCTCGGGCATCGACGTTTTTGCCTCGCTCCGCGGAGGGATCCGGCGTTTCCCCGATGGAAAGGAGATAGGACGCCCGCTGCAGCTTGTCGCAGTGTGGTCGGGGCGCAGCGCAAAAACCGGCCCGAGGGTGGCGCGCTATCAGGCATGGGCGGGGCGGTCGAGCTTTGTAGAGGAATCCGCCGCCTTGGTGGAGGATTTTCCCAACGATCCGATCCTGTGTCTTCGGGATGCCTACCGGCTCCTGCAGCGGATGGCGGAGGAGGCCGGGCTGGACTACGACAGCCCGGAGCACCAGAAGATCGCCTCCTTGGCCCGCTATTTTGGCGGCGCTGCCAAGCCCTCGGGAGCGGGTGGAGGTGACGTGGCGGTCGCGCTTTTGCCGGATCCGGAGAGCCTGGATGAATTTGTAACCGCTCTCACACGATCGGGGCTGGTGCCGATTCCAGTGCGGGTGGTGGGTCCATAGAGGCGCCCGCGTTATGCGGGGGCACCCAAGGAGTTTCCACAATGTCCTCCGCCGCGTCCTCAGAGTACCAGGAAGTCCTCGCCGCCGTCCGTATTGTGCTCAGTGTGGCCAAGGCCGACGGGGTGATCAGCCCCGAGGAAGAGCGGAGCCTCCAGGACGTACTTTTTGCCTTGCCCGAAGAGGCTCGTCCGAGCCTGGATACACTCCTGGGCACAGAGATCGATCTGGACGCCGAGCTGGAGCGGCTCCAGAGTGAGGGCATGCGCGATCGGGTCTACCAGGTGGCGCGGCTGATCGCCGAGGCCGATGGTCAGGCCACCGAGGAGGAGCTGGTGATCCTGGAGCGAATCAAGCCCTTGGAAGGCGAAGATTCGTTGCTTGGCCAGGTCATCGGCGAGACGCAGGACACGCTGTTGCCCTCGCGGATCCCCGCCATCCATGATCCCGAGCAACGGGCGGTAGAGATCCAGGAAGATCGTATGAAGTTTGCGGTACTCGCCGCTGCCCTGGGCGCCAACCCCCTGCCCGCCGTATCGCTGATTACCGACATTGCCGTGGTGGGTCTGCAGGTGAAGCTGGTGCGCGACATCGGCCAGTACTATGGTCACCGCATCGACGATCAGGCTGCCCGCTCCCTGCTCGCCTCCTTTGTGGGCAGCACGGTGCTGCGCGTGGCGCTGAGCAACCTCGCCAAGTTCCTTCCCGGCTGGGGCAGTGTGGCCGGTGCGGCAACTTCCTTTGCCGCAACCTGGGCCATTGGCAAGGTGGCAGAGGCCTGGTTCGAGAGCAATTGTACGCTGGATCCCGACGCACTGCGCGACACCTACCAGGCCGCCTGGAAGGAGGGTCAGCGCAGCTACGACGTGGATCAGGAGCGTATCAACGAGCAGAAAGCGCAACACGAAGCGATCCTGCGTCGCCACGAAGAGGACTTGAGCGCGGGTCGGATCACCGAGGAAGACTACCACGCCCAGGTGGCGAAGCTGGGCCATTGGCGGGGGTAGGGGGCGCGGCCCTCAGCCCGCGCTGCCGTTGCGGTCGCTGAGTGCGGATGGCCTCTCTAATGCTCCTTGGCCTTCAACAATTTCGCGGCCATCGTAAACAGCACCGCCGTCACGTTTTTGTTACGTGACAGCACCGCCAGATCTTTAGGCTGGAGCTGATTTACGATTCCCACAGAAATGGAGGGCGGCGTGCGCGGATTGTTCACCAGCGCCACCTTGATCGGGTACTTCCGCATCCACTCCCCGTTGGAGCCGATCTCGCGGAGTACATCCGAGGAAAGGTTGCGATTTCCCGCATAGGATAAGGCTTCTGCATCGGACATACGCCCTGACTTCACGACGGCAAGCCCCACCTGCTTGTTGCGGTCGCGGATCAGGATCGCACGCACCTCCTTATTCCCCACGTAGGCCAGCTTGATCTTCTTTCCTGGCGTCAGCAAAGAGATCTTCTTGGCGATGGAAAGCTTGACCTCCTCGTCCACCGTGGTCTCTTTGCTCTCCTGGGTCAGTTCCAGCGAAAACTCGCCATCATCCTTGAAGTCAAAGTTGAAGTCGCCCAGGGGACCGTCGTCTTCGGGAGCATGGCGCTGCAGGTCGAACATCTCCAGCTTCTGCCGGGCGACCAGCATGGGCGAAGCTTTCCCGGAGAGTGCTGCTTCAATCTCTGCTTCCAGGTCGAAGGTGGGCTCTGGTGGGGGCGCGGGCGCCTTGGGCGTCAGTCGCGAGCCGGGTGTGCTTGCCGGTGCGGGGGCCGGTGCCGCTTCCGGTGTCTTGCCGGAGATATAGTCCGCACGGTTGCCGGGCAGCTCGGGGGCGCAGTCCTCCATCCGCAAGAAGGCGTTGGCCCGCTCGAAGTTGGACTCGGAGCATGCGCGGTTATAGTAGAGCTTCAGCAGGATGTCCGGCGTGATCAAGAGCCGCTCGTGGTTGGCGGCAATGATCTCGCACAGGCGACTGTCGGCGCGCTCGGCGATCTGCAGACAGGTGCGGTCGTTGGCGTTGCGGATGGTCATAATCCGCTCGTCCAAGGCTGCTTCTGGCCGAAGTTGGGCCAGCAGCTCCAACAGCTTGGGGTGGCTACGCTGGCCCAGCAGACCCACGACGTTGGGCAGGGTCTTCAGGGTGCCGCGCGCCGACTCCTTGACCTCGCTGTCGGGGTCGTTGCAGAGCACACAGAGCAGGCCCAACAAGGCCTCGGCGGCCATGGGCAGCAGGCCCTTGGCGGTCGCAAGGCGCATTGGTTTGGGAGAGGCCGGATCGCAGTTTTTTTCCAGGAAGGAGGGGATACCTAACTTGTCGTAGGGAATGTCACTCACAGGCTCTCCAGGCGGTCAAAACACAGCCGCAGTCCGTGCAGGGTCAGCGACTCGTCCACCTCGTCGATCTCCACGCAGGCCCGTCCGACCAGGTTGGAGAGGCCCCCGGTGGCCACACAGCGCACCTGGGGTCCCAGCTCCTCCTTACAACGCCGCGCCAGACCGTCCACGAGGCCCACATAGCCCCAGAAGATGCCCGACTGCATCGCATTTACGGTGTTGGTTCCAATCGCCGTTTTTGGTTTCTGTACGTCCACCCGCGGCAGGCGCGAGGTGCGCGTAAAAAGTGCATCCGCCGAGATCTGCAGGCCCGGCGCGATGCAGCCGCCTACATAGGCGCCGCTGGCGTCCACACAGTCAAAAGTGGTGGCGGTCCCGAAGTCCACCACCACCAGCGGCGCCGGGTGCCGGGCCAGGGCGGCGACGGCGTTGATCACCCGATCCGCGCCGACTTCCGCCGGATTGTCCACCTTCATGGGCAGGATCGGGCTGTTCCGCGGATCCACCACACGTGCGGTTGCGCCCAGGTAGCGTCGCGCCGCCTTTTCAATGGCGTAGAGCACCGAGGGCACCACCGTGCCGATGGCCACCCCCTTCACTCTCCCCACATCCACCTCCTGGTGCTTCAAAAGCTGAAGCACCAGGAGGCCGAACTCGTCGGTGGTGCGCTGGATCGTGGAGATCCGCCATTGGTGGATGAGCTGGGACCCGTCAAACAGGCCCAGGACCGTATTGGTATTGCCGACGTCAACCACCAGAAGCATCTCTGGTAGCTATCATGATGCAGGGGGGATCGCCTCCCTGGACCGGCGTTGGTGGGTTAGGGAGCAACCACCTCAACAGACCATGTTCGATCAGCCCACCCTCCAGATCATGCCTTCTTCCCGGCTTTGTCGTGTCCATCTGCTGCGCCACGCGCCGACGCAGCAGGGGACCACACGCATCTGCCGGGGCCACCAAGACGTCCCCCTGTCCGCCGAAGGGCGCCGCCGCAGCCTCGCCATCGCGCACTGGTACCTTGCACAATTCGGCACTCCTGAGGTGATCTACAGCTCCGATCTCTCCCGCTGCCGCTTCCTCGCCGAGCAGTTGGGCAAGCCGACGTTGTTGCCGGAGCTACGGGAGCAGGACATGGGCGCCTGGGAGGGGCAGAGCTGGGAGGCGTTGACCCGTGCCGATCCGGTGGCGGTAGACGCGTGGTGGCAGGACTGGGTGGACGCGCGGCCGCCGGGCGGCGAAAGCTGGCGGGAAATGTACCATCGTGTGGTTCGGACCTGGGAGGCCTTGCCGCCGGCGCCCCAGGTGGTGGTGGTGGGCCACGCCGGCACCCTGCGGGCGCTGCTCTGCCACTGGTTTGGCATGGGGCCGGAGCAAGGCCTGCGCTGGGCGCCGCCTCAGGGAAGCTTTACCGAGCTGCTCTTGGCCGATGCCGGTCCGGTACTGGAACGTTTTGGGGTGGACCAATTTCCGGGTTAAGCACTCGGGTCAGGATTTTTGATGGCCCTCCGCTCTGCTACCCGTCGTTTTGACCTCGTCTCCTTCCTGAAAGAGTACAAGTCCTCCCTCCGGGTGGGCGCGCTGATGTTGCCTGCGGAGGCGACGGGTGGAGAGGAGGTGGCTCCCGAGATCAAGCTCGACCTCTTGCTCCCCCTGCATGGTCGGGTGGGACCGTTAGACGCTCAGGTGGTGAACCGCCTGCCCGATGGCGGGGTGGCCCTGCGGCTGGTGGAGCCCCCGGCGGAGTTGAAGACCGCGTACAAAAATATCCTGGAGGAAGTCGAGCGACTGAAAGAGTACCTGCTGGCCAGCGGGCAGATCAAGGCGGGAAGTGATCCCGTCGAGATAGCGGCACTTCAGGCGCAGATCCAGGCTTTTCAAGAGCAGATCAAGGTCCTACAGGGCAGGGTGGAGGAGGGAGAGCAACGCGAAGATCACCTGCGTGCTGAGCTTGCTCGCCTGCAGGCGGAGCTTGGAGAAGGGGGCGATGAACTGTCAGAACGCCGCGCTTCGGATCGCGCCGAAATGTTGGCCGCTGCCAAGCGCCATGCGGCCGAGGCGGTCATGCGGGAGCGGGGCTATGCCATCCCTGACCTCTCCCACTATCCTCCCCATAAAACGGGGAAATTGGGCGATCGGAGCCTTCGTGACCTGATGATGCAGCTGGCCATCGAAAAGGTCACCGGTGTACTGAAGGTGGCCTATCCCAACGGCCAGACCCGCTACGGCTTCTGGCTTAAGGGCGGCGTGGTGGGCTGGCGAACGGAGCCTCTGGAGGAAAGTGAGGTTTTAGGTGTACTTTTGTACCGCTCCAGCCAGCTCACTCAGGAGCAGCTCGCCCAGTCGTTGACACTGATGGAAGAAAACAACGTGCGCCAGGGCGAGGCGCTGATCGAGATGGGGCTGGTCACCTTCCCACAATTGGTGATGCTGCTGCAGAAACAGGCAGAGTTTGTGCTCCAGAAGGTGGTCAAAGAGAGTAATGCAAGCTGGACTTTCCATCGGATGCTCGAGCTTTCCGAAAAATATATCGCCCCGCCGGTGCGGGTGGCGGCGCTGCTCTACAAGGGCATGCGTCAGCAGGCAAAAGAGCTTGCCGCCGATGCGCTGGCCGCCTACCTGCGCCCCTATCTGGACAAATATGTCTACTTCCAGCCGGACGTAGAGCGGACGATTGAAGAACTGAAGATGCCCGCCGATGAGCTTCAGTTCACCAAAATCATTCGCTCCACCTCCTACCGTCTGCGCGAGCTGTTTGCGGTGTCCAACCTGTCGCGCTCGGCCACGGCCGCGCTGATCTGGGTGCTCAACGAGCTGTCGCTCTTGGAGTTCCGGGCCCAGGAGTCCGACGCACGTAACGTGGACCGGCTCCTGCGGATCTACGAGGATCGCCGCCGCCAGATGGCCAAGGGGACTCTCTTTGACCGGCTGGAGCTGCACTGGATCTGTACCAAGGGCGACGTGGACGCCGCGTGGAAGCGCTTCTCGGAGGAATTCTCCCCGCAGAACCTCTCCAAGTTCCCGGATCCGCAGCGCGCCGATCTGGACCGTTTTGTGGCCCTGGGCAAAGAAGCCTACCTGAAATTGGTGGACGACCGCGCCCGTCGGGAGTACCGCAACACCGTCACCGAGCGGATGATGATTGAGCAGAGTGCAGAAATGCTGGCCAAACGTGGGGATATGGCCATCATGAAAAACAATCTGCCCGATGCCATCGACTGCTACTCCAAAGCCTGCGAGCTCTTGCCCAACGTGGCGGAGTACCGCGAAGGCCTGAACCGGGTCCGGGCCATCCGCAGCAGCTAGGCGCTATTCCCAGCTTCCGACGTCCAGTTGTTCGGAGGAGGCGCTGCAGATGTCACCATCACAGCCCTCGTCGTGCAGCGTGGAGCCGGCGACCGTCCCGTTGGAGCCGTCCGCGTTGAAGACGGCCGAGATGCCCATGCTCATGGAGTCATAGACATCGGTGGGGTAGCTCTCCGGGTCAAAAGTCCCGGCAGAAGGCTGATCCATCAGATCGATGTTGAGGCTGGCCGTCGTCACGTCCATTGCGCTCAGCACGCCGCTGAACACATCGGCGAAGAGCCCATCTTCGGTGGAGAAGGAGAGGGTACCGCCGATTTCCAGGCGATCGTCGCAGATCACACCGATGTCGGTGGTCATGCCTCCCTCGGTTTCGGGGTACACCGCCTCGCTATCCACAAACTCCACCGCCGTCAGGTCGGGGGTGAAGGAGAGGCTGAGCACTGTGCTGCTTTGATCCTTGTAGAGCAGCGTCTCGGTAAAGTCGGCCTCGACCAGAGGCAGCAGATCGTTGGCCGAAAAGCCCAGGGCGCCGGCTTCTTCGGCGGCCAGGGGACTGCGGGTATCTTCGCAGTGGGGGCCCTCGTCTTCGGTTTTTCCACCAAGGTCACAGGCCAGCAGGGACAGGATCAGGAACATGCTCTCTCCAGGGGTATGCCAACCTTGTAAGCAAGAATCGTGCCAACTTGCAAAGCCGGGCCAGAATGCCAGCTTCCGACTTCCCTTCCCGGCGGCGCGCCGACCGGATAGAAGGCGTGATGCTTCCTATCCACGACGTTGCTGCCCGCCTTGGCCTCTCGGCCGATGACCTGATCCCCTATGGCCGTCACAAGGCCAAGATTGAACGCCATGTGCAGAGCCGAGTTCGTCCCAAGGGAAAACTGGTGCTGGTCTCGGCGATCACCCCCACTCCGGCGGGGGAGGGCAAGACCACCACCACCATCGGGCTGGGCCAGGCCCTGCAGCGCCTCGGCCAGCAGGTCTGCGTTGCCTTGCGGGAACCTTCGCTGGGCCCCTGCTTCGGGGTTAAGGGAGGAGGAACCGGCGGTGGTCAGTCGATGATCATCCCCTCGGAAGATATCAACCTGCACTTCAACGGCGACTTCCACGCCATCACCGCCGCCCACAACCTGCTGGCGGCGCTGATCGACAACCACCTGCACTTCCGCAACGAGCCTGCCCTGGATCCCAGGAAGATCCTCTGGAAGCGCGTACTGGATGTCAACGACCGCAGCCTGCGGAATATCACCCTGGGCCTGGGTGGAAGTGCCCATGGGGTGCCCCGCGAAGGCAGCTTTGACATCACCGCCGCCTCGGAGGTGATGGCGGCCCTCTGTCTTGCGGCGGATGAAGCGGATCTTCGGGTGCGCCTAGGCCGTATTGTGGTGGGTCTGGGTTTTGACGGGAAGCCGGTACGGGCGGCACAATTGGGCGCGGTCGGGCCGATGATGGCCCTTTTGAAGGATGCCCTGCTGCCCAACCTCGTGCAGACCACTGAGGGGGTGCCCGCCATCGTTCATGGGGGTCCATTCGCCAATATTGCGCATGGCTGCAACAGCCTGATCGCGACGAAGTTGGCGCTGGGACTGGCCGACTGGGTGGTGACCGAGGCGGGCTTCGGCTTTGACCTGGGCGGCGAAAAGTTCTTTGATCTCCTATGTACTTCGGGAGGACTCGATGTGGCCGCGGTGGTGCTGGTGGCGACATCCCGTGCGTTGCGGATGCACGGGGGCGCACCGCTCAAAGCGGGGCCGGATGCTGTTGCCGTCGAAAAAGGGCTTTCCAACCTCGCTAAGCAGGTGGAGAACGTGCGTGCCTTCGGCTTCAATCCGGTGGTGGCGCTGAACCGGGTGGACGACAGCGACGCGGAGATCGAGGTGGTCCGTCGTTGGTGTGCGGCGGCAGGGGTGCGTTTTGCGCTGTCCGAGCACTATGCACGTGGCGGCGCGGGAGCCGAGGCGCTGGCCAAGGAGCTGATGGCTGAGGGTCGCGACGGCATGCGCCCGGTGCAGCCCCTCTACGCGGCCGATGCACCCCTCCTCGAAAAAATTCGCGCCATCTCGACAAAAATCTATGGTGCCAAGGATGTGATCCTGGCCAAGACCGCCGAAAAAGACCTGGCGGACCTGAAGAAGATGGGGGCCGACCTGTTGCCCGTCTGTATGGCCAAAACGCAGAATTCTCTGTCGGATGACCCGACCCTGCTGGGAGCCCCGACCGGCTTCACTTTGACGGTGCGCAACCTGCAATTGTCAGCCGGGGCGGGCTTTATCGTGGTTTTGACGGGAGAGATCCTGCGGATGCCGGGCCTACCCAAGCTGCCCTCGGCACTGGCCATCGATCTGGTCGATGGCGAGGTCCGCGGGCTGCACTGAGGAGAGGCCGGAGCGCCGCCGCCTCCTCAGTCCTCCTCCTCAGTCCTCTGTCTTCGGGGCATCGGGCAGGCCGATGCCCACCCCCACCGTCGGCAAAAAACGCCAGCTATCCCAGCGCAGGTTGCCCCAGGAGGCATCGGAAATGGTGGAGAGCCCCAGCGCCAGCCGATAGGGACCGCGGTGCCAGGCCACATCCACCCACAGACCACGCGGCAGCAGCAGCGCCGTCTGGAGCCCGGCCCCGACGGTGACACTTTCAAAACCGAAGATGTTGCGCTCGTAGTGGACGGACTGCGAGGAGATAGAGGTTCCCACGGTCAGACCACGTATGGGTGTAGACCAGACCACCTTCACCTGCATCACAAAACGAAGGGTGGGCCGCAAGGGGTAGGCAAGGATATTGGGCAGCTCGTCGTTGATCCAGAAGCCAGGATCTTCCGAGAGGATGTCCACCCGAGAAAAACCGAAGACGGGCTTGGGCTTAACCGGAACGGCTCCCTCTGCGGCCAGGGCAGCGGAGAGGGCGAGGCTTACAAACACGGCGCACGCTGCGGATAGTCACTTATCAACGAATGGATCGGCCACTCACAATAGCGATCCAGCGCCACCTGCCCATTGATCACCCAGGCCTGCACCAGGATACCTGCACTTTCGGCGCCCTCCACCGTGTTCAGGTCCAGGATCTGGTAGGGCACACCGATGCCATCGGCGCCCGACCGCCGTGCCGCGGCCACCGGGTCACCCGTGCCCAGCTCCAGCTCCATCAGTGCCGCCAACACCCGTGCTGTCGAATCACTATCCGCAGGAAGAGGAGGCCAATCCAGCCAGATTTCCATGTCGGGGTCTTCGGTATCCAGGGCCGCCACCACATCCTCGGTGCCGCCCGTCACCCACCAGTGGTTGGGAAAATCGGCCATCTCCGCCCGTAGTGCGGCAGCGGAGGTGGCGGCATCCGCCGTGCGACCTTCCTGGACCTTCAAGTCCAGGTGTAGCTGCAGGTCGCCGCTGCCCACGGCCGCTTTGACCTCCTGGAGGCTCTGAAGTGGTTCGGCGATCACCGCGGCGTCGGGGAATTCTTCGCGGACGGCACCGCCGCAGAGCACGTCGGCCTTCAGATCGGCAAGGTCGTGCTCGAAGATCCACAAACGCTCAGAAAAGGCGCTGCCATCGGCGTGGGTACAGCGGGGGGACTCGATGTAGGGATCGTGGTTGACCACCACCTGTCCGTCCGCGGTCAAGAGTACGTCCATCTCTACCGCGGGCCAGCCCTGCTCCAAGGCATTGTTCAGGGCTGAAGCGCTATTTTCTGGAAAAAGGCTCGTGCCCATCCGATGGGCCTCCACCCCGGGTGGATCCTTCGCCTTCAGAAAACCACAGCCCAAGAAGATCAACAGCATCTACGCTCCCCCAGGTGGATTAACCTGCTTTGCCGCCGCTTGGTTGGGGATCCAGCGGGGGATCGCGCGGGGCGCCAGAGTGACCAGTGCTTCCAACGGGATAGACGTAGAAGCCCAGAATCAGGATAGGAACGGGATGGACAGGTCAAGTCTACGCGCCAGTCTGGCCATTGCAGCATTGCTGTCCATCAATGGCGGTATTATCGGCCATGGAATCTACTTTCTGGCGCGGGAAGTCTACCACTTCGACGACGCCAAAAACCTGCTGCTGGCCTTTGTGATCTTCCTGCCCTATGTGCCCGCCGCACTTCTGGCCGGGCCGCTGGCCTCGCGGCTGGGCAGTCGGCGCCTTCTGGCGCTGGTGAATGGGATCCTGGTCTTGTTTGGGATCCTCCTCTCTTTTCAGCCGCCGGAGTGGGCCTTCTGGTTTCTGGCGGCAGGCTCCAATGCCGGCTCGGGGATGTTGTGGCCTCTGGTAGAAGCAGGCGTTTCCCGCGGACGATCGGGCGCTGAGCTGCGCCGTGCTGTGGGGGCCTTCAACCTCGCCTGGGCCAGCACGCTGTCCCTCGGTCTGGCGGTGGTGGCCCTCGCGGACGGAGATTTGCGCTGGGTTTTTGGGATTTTGGTGAGCTTACACCTGCTCATTTTTCCGCTGATTCCTCGCGTGGGTGGTGTTCACGCCGCGGCCGCTGCTGAGCTGGCCCCGGCGGACTGGACGCGGTTGTTGGCGGCGGCGCGGGTGCTGATGCCCATGGCCTATCTGCTGTTGGATTCGATTGCTCCCTTACTTCCAGGGGTCTGGGCCAGCCTGGGGGTGCCGGTGGACCGGGCGCCGCTGTATACGGCCACCTGGATGCTGACGCGGGTGGTGGTTTTTGCGGTGATGAGTCGATGGGGAGGATGGCAGGGTTTTTCCTCCCTTTTGTGGGCCGGGACGGCGGCACTTCTGGCGGGCTGTGTGCTGGTGCTTACGACCTTGGGTGTGCTGCCGGTGCTGGCGGGGCTGGTGCTCTTTGGCGCGGGCCATGCCATGGTCTACTATGCCGCCCTTTTCTACGGAATGGCGGTGGGCGGCGGAGAAGTGGAGGCGGGAGGCAAACACGAGGCGGTGATCGGTCTGGGCTACCTGGGAGGGCCGGTACTGGCCTTGGGCGGCATCTGGCTGGGCACTGGCCCGCTGCCGGTGTTGGCGGCGGTGGTGGCCCTGGTCTTGGGGGTGACGTGGCGACGGCTGCGTCCGCCGGGGGGAGGAGAGGCGGTCAGCGCT
>CAITDR010000087.1 GCA_903891165.1 uncultured Pseudomonadota bacterium | reverse complement strand
TCCAAAATTAGCAATACCACCAGCACCACCAGCACCAACGATTACAGTTAATGCAGAATTAGAAGTTAATGTTTGAGAGGTTAAATAACGAAGTCCACCTGCACCGTGTCCAGCTCTAAGAAGAGCTGGCTCTGGTTCAGCGGCACCACCGGCGTCAGGTTCAGGGAGTAGTCGGAGGACGTGCAGCCCAAAAGTATCAGGAGCATATTTTCAAAGTAGCACGGTTGGCGGGCTCCTGTGGTCTTTCCGAACCGTGCCGAGCCCCGGATGGGGGGATAAGAGAGGTCTATGCTTCGCTCTGCCCTTCTCCGTAGCCGCCATGCCTTCACCGGAGTTGCCCAGGGCAGCTTTGTGGGCGCCACCCGTGCCTCTTCCGAAGACCGGCTACGTTTGGCTCTTGACGCGTCAAGTTTTCACACCATCAGCCAGATCCATGGCTCGGTCCTGCATTTTGTGGGGGATGGAGGGGAGGAGGGGGACGCGTTGGCCACCACCGAGCCCGGTGTGGTGGTCGCGGTGCGGGTGGCGGACTGTGTGCCGGTGCTGGTGGAGGGAGAGGGCTTTGTTGCGGCTATCCACGCTGGTTGGCGAGGGACGGCGGGGGACATCGTGCGAAAGTCGATCGCGACGATGGAGGCGCGGCTGGGGCGGCGGGTGCTGAGGGCGGCGGTGGGGCCGGCCATTGGGAGATCCTGCTACGAGGTGAGTCCGGAGGTGGTGGAGGCTCTGGAGGGTGTGGCGCCGGTGGGGCTGCATTGGCGGGAGGGGAGGAATGTGGATCTGGTTGCCTTGAACCTGGGGATTCTTCGGTCGCTGGGGGTAGAGGCGGAGGCGGTGGGGCCCTGCACCCGTTGTTCCCCGGACTATTGGTCCCACCGCCGATCGGGGGCCGCCGCAGGGCGCCAGGTGGGGGCCATTTGTTTCTGAGCATGCTGTTCGGGTTGTTGGCCTGCAAAGATCCGGCGATGGCGCCCTACCGGGAGGCTCTGAGTGAGTGGGAAGAGGGAAAGGCAGCGTTGGAGGCTGGAAAATCAGAGGATGCGCTGAGCCGTTTTGCGGCAGCGCGCACAAAAGACCCGCACTCGGCCTCCCTTCGGCTCTGGGAGGCCAAAGCACTGGCAGCGGCGGGTCGCTATGCTGAGGCGGACACAAAGGTCACCGAGCTGATCCGCGACCAGCCCGACCTGGGGGTGGCCTGGTACAACCGGGCGGCCTGGCGGGTGCGCGCCGGTCGTCCTCTGGAGGCCGCACAGGATCTTCAAAAAGCCCTGGAATTAGGAGAGGGATCCCGTCTTCAAGCTGCCGCCGATCCTGATTTTGTAGCAGTTCGTACAAGACCAGAATTTGCCTCTTTCCTCCCCGATCGTACCCTGCTGGTTGAGCTGAAGGGCCCCGAAGGAGCGGTCTTTGTGCAGAGCCGCCTGGAGCTGGTGCTGCGCCTGGTGTCCTTGCCGGGTGTAGACCCGACCTTCCGCCGCGAAGGCCCGGATCCCGCCTGCCTGCGCCTGGAACGGGTGGTGGAGGATCGCACTGAGACCCCGGGGGAGTGGCTACGCACCATCACCTTCACCATGCTTGCGTTACGACGTTGTGATGCCAAGATCGGTCCCTTCCGTCTTCAATATGGAGAGGAAGAGATTTTGTTAGATCCTGTTGGAATTGTCGTGGAGGCCCCGGCCAGCTATGCCGAGCCCGTGCCTGCGCCCCCCCTCCCTGTCCTGCTCCCCCTTCCGGGTTCCGCTGCCCTGACGGGTTTTGAAAAGCGCCCCGCGGGCCCCGGTGTGCAGCTGGAGCTGCGCACCGGTGGCCAGACCATCGCAAAGGGAAGCTACATGCCTCCGTAGCGTGTGCTCTTACAGTTCGCCGCAGCTGTCGTCACAGCCAGAGTGGGTACCCAGAGTATTGTTGGTCAAATCATTGGTATTGCAGCTTGCCAGGGTGACACCGGTGCAGACCATCCCGTAGCCACCGTTGTCGCTGAAGTCATTGTTGCTGACATCGGCACTTCCACCCGACAGCGACAGGCCATTGCCGGTCAGCCCCATGGCGTAGCTGTTGATCACGGTGAAGTTGCTCCCGGCCAGCGAGATCCCGTCCAGTGTGGCCTGGTCCACCTGCACACCATCGAGCATCAAGCTGTCCCCGCTGGCGTAGATCCCGTAGCTCCCGGCACTTCCAACGGTGACGGCACTCAGGCTCATGTCGCCGCCGCTGAAGCTGATGCCGGTAGAAGTGGCAGTGCCAACCTCTACATTCTCGGCTGTAAGCAGGTCAGCATTGACGTTGATTCCTGTGCCCTGCGCGCTGTCCACGATCAGGTCCGTGAGGCTCACTTCGCTCGCGCTAAGGTCCACACCGTTGGAGAGCGCGCTGTAGAAGCGGGTATTTTCGATCATCGCCAGGTCCGCCTGCCCGTAGATTCCGTAGCCGGATGCGTTGGTCACGGTCAGGTGGGTCACGGTCAGTCCCGGAGAGGTGAGCGTCTCGTAGACACCGTCGCCGTCGGTATCGTAGGTGGCGGTGCCCAAGTACACGGCCGAGCTGTTGCTGTTCTCGATCGTCAGATCATCGATTTCTACCTCAATCATCCCGGAGGCATAGACGCCATAGCTGACCTCTTCGGCGAAGCTGTCGGTCAGATACAGGGCGCCGGGGCTGCCGGTGTAGTTGCTGACCTGCACCAGCGAACCGGCCAAGTTTCCGATTTCCAGGCCCTGGAGGCTGATATCGGGCGGGTTGGTGTAGTTGTAGCCTAACAGGAATGAGTTGCCGCTGTCCATCGTGGCGCCGTCCACCGAGACGGAGGCGTCGTAGAAGTAGACCGCATAGTAGACATCGCCCATGCCGCTGAGGTTCAGATCTATTAGGTCCAAGACGGCGTTGTTCCCATAGAAGCTCTCGTAGGCCGTACTATTGCTGATGTACTCGTCGGTCAGGGTGCCGGTGCCATCGTAGTAGCGGGTGATCGACTCCGAAGGCCGGTTGTTTTCGATGGTCTGGCCCTCGACCTGGACTTCCATGGGTGCGCTGCTGCCGTAGGCGGACAGGAAGTAGCCGTAGCTGTCGCTCATCCGGTTATTGCTGATCTGAAGATTGGCACAGTCCTGTATCGTCAGGATCTCCGCGTCATAGTCCGTCCATGTGTTGTCGCTGATTTCGGCGCTGGCCACATTTGTCAACAGGATGCTGCTGTCGCCGTCCGAAAAGTGGTTTCCGCTGATCACGATCCCGGCGGACTGTCCGGCCTGAATATCCCGGGCAGCACCGTTGAATTCGTATTTGAAGTCGCCATAGTCGTAGAAGACCCAGGCGTGGTTGTCCACAAAGGTGTTGTTGGTCAGTACCGAGGATCCCTGATAGTCCCACAAAGAACCCAGGGTATCGCCGTGGGTGAAGGTGTTCTCGCTGGCATTGATACTGCCCTGGACATTCACCAGCGCCGAGCAGCCGAAGCCGTCGAAGAGGTTGCCGGTCATGGTCAGGGTGGCACCCGAGGAGGCAACCCCCCAGCCGGCATTGTTCAACAGCTGGTTGTTGGTAAGGGTGAAGGCCCCGCCCAACAGGTAAAGCGCCGGGGTGTTGTTCAGGGAGTATTGACCTGTCAAGGACGGCTCATCTCCACAGGGTTCCACCAATTCCGGCTCGTGGACACCCTGGATGGTGCTGTCGCTGATGGTGGTGTTGCCCTCGCCGGGGGTGATGGCGATGCCGATACGGCCGGTGTCGTGGACGTTCACGCCGCTGAGCGTCTGGGTGGAGGTACCGTCGTAGGTGACGATGTACATGCCGTAGCTGTTGTAGCCGCTGACCTCCACATTGCTGATGTCGATGGTGCCCGCTGCTGCCACAACACCGCCGCAGGCGAGGCTGCCGTCGTCCCAGATGCTGCTGTAGGGGTTGTTGCACAGGCTGCCGTCCGCGACGGTGATCACGCTGTCGCTGAGCGAAACACTGCCTTCTCCGACCAGAAACAGCCCGATGACCAGATTGTCGGTCACGGTCAGACCACTGCCGCTGAAGTCGCCGTCGTACACATACAGGCCGATAGTACCATTTGTGTAGGTGTCACCGGTGGACGTGATGTCGCTGTCGGTGGCATAGACGCCGCCCGCGTTCGCGGCCAGCACGGTATTGCCGGAGAGGTCGGCGGTGGAGTCGGCGACGGTGACGGCGTAGCCATCCTCGTCGGTGGTGGCGAGCACCCCGTCGAAGCTGTTGTCGGTCAAGGTGGCAGCGGCGCCGCCCTGGACGTTGATGGCGGTGGAGGTGCTCTGAGTGAAGGTACAGCGCGCCACAGTGGCGCTTCCACCCGAGATTTTGACGCCGGTGTACAGGGAATTGTAGATGCTGCAGTCTTCGAGGCTGGAGCCGGTGGCATTCACGAAAGACACCGCGTAGTTGGGGGCGTCGTTGATGCTCAGGTCGCTCGCGCTGCTGTTGGTGGATCCATCAAAAACAATGCCGTCTTTGGAGGTCTGGATGCTAAGGGTGTGGACATGGGCGCCGCTGCCGGTGATCGTAAAGGCGGCGGCGTTTGCGGGGGCAACAACCGTGACCCCTTCGCGGCTTTCTCCCAGGATCTCTACTCCCTTGTCTACGGTCACAGCCTCTTCGTAGCTACCCGCACACAGCAGGATCACCGAGCCTTCGTCGGCGACGCTGATCGCATCCTGGATGTACTTGTAGCCACCTTCGCCATCGACGGTGATACAGCCGTCCTCGTAGTCGGGCACCGACTCGTTGGGGCCATTGGTATCATCCTTGCCACTATCGTTGGAAGATCCTCCCTCACAAGCGACCACACCGATCAGGGGCAACAACAGTAGAGCCTTCATACGCATCGATCCTCTCCATCTGGCACCGCACGATAGCACAAGCGGCGCGCGCCTGCCTTCCCCGGCGCACGACGCCGGGCTACATGGGCGCCTGCTTTGTGGAGGCCCGGTGGAGAACGAACGTCAGCAGCTTCTGGATGCCTTGGCCCAGATCGATGCGGCCGCGCTGGCCGGTGGGGGCGAAGATGCCGTGGCAAAGCAGCATCAACGCGGCAAACTCACTGCGCGGGAGCGCGTTGACGCCTTGTTGGATGCAGGGAGTTTCCGCGAGCTGGATCGCTATGTGGTGCACCGCTGCACGGAATTCGGGATGGAGGGGAAGCGGATCCCGGGAGACGGGGTGGTCACCGGCTACGGGAGAATCTCCGGTCGTCTCGTCTATGTTTTTGCGCAGGACTTCACCGTTTTTGGCGGCACCCTGTCCGGTGCCTACGCGCGCAAGATCTG
>CAITDR010000086.1 GCA_903891165.1 uncultured Pseudomonadota bacterium | reverse complement strand
TCCTTCACCATGCACGAACCCTTGCGGATTCTGGAACATGGTCCTCGTCTTTTTGCAGTAACGGGCACACCGGCCGACTGTGTGTATCTGGCCTGCCATCATGTGCTGCCGTCGCGACCCGATCTGGTCGTTTCTGGCATCAACCGTGGCTCAAACCTCTCTACAGACGTACATTATTCGGGAACCGTGGCCGCAGCCAAGGAGGGGACAAGCATGGATATCCCCTCCATTGCGGTAAGCCTGTTCCTCCGCTCCGGCGAGCAGCCCGACTGGCGAGCAGCTCAGCACTACGCACGGCAGCTCGCGGAAAAGGTGCTTGCGCATGGCCTACCTCGCTCCACACTCCTGAACCTCAACGTGCCGAATCTGCCGCTGGATCAGGTACGTGGCCTCCAGGTCTGCCCGATGGGGCGCCGCTACTACCATCCATATGTAGCGGTGAATACCGATCCGCGCGGCAAGCGCTACTTCTGGATCGGCGGCGACCACGACCGTTTTGACGATGCCCCGGGCAGCGACGGGCCCCTCTGCGAAGAAGGCTGGGCCACCCTCACGCCTCTGCAGATGGACCTCACGGCCCATCACTTCCTGCCCCAGCTCGAGGGCTGGTGGCCCACCCCCGCCTGATTCGGAGTCTCCATGGAAGATCTCGCCTCTGTCAGCGCCAAAGTACGCGGAACAATCCGGGATATTCCCGATTTTCCCAAGCCAGGGATTATGTTCAAGGACATCACACCCATCCTGCAGGATGCGCGGCTGATGCGCGAGATCACCGGCTACTTCGCCAACCTGTACGGGGATTGGAAGATTGACGCGGTGGTGGGGATGGAGTCCCGGGGTTTTATCTTCGGAACCCCCCTGGCCATGGCGTTGGGCTGTGCCTTTGTTCCAGCTCGTAAGCCCGGAAAGCTGCCCTACGAACGGGTCAGCGAAAGCTACGCGCTGGAGTACGGGCACGCTACCCTGGACATGCACGCGGACGCCCTCTCCAAAGGAAGCCGGGTACTGATCGTGGATGATCTGCTCGCAACTGGTGGAACTGCCGCCGCAACTGCACGCCTCGTTCAAAAATTAGGTGCGGATGTGGTGGGCTTCGCCTTTGTGGTAGAGCTGGATTTTCTCGGCGGACGCGCCAACTTGGGCGGACTTCCTGTAGACTCCATCGTTCACTACTGAGGGTTGGTCATGGAGTGGAAGTTAGCGCCCCGCACTCGTCTGGATATCGCCGCCTTTGAAGGCATGAACTGCGCTGGGGAGCGCCATATGGTGGAGATCCACCCGGTGGGCGGTCAACAGGGAAAGATGCCACCCACCATCAAGTCTCTGGCCATGGCTGGCCCGGTGGGCACCCGTCTGGTGCTGATGACGGCGGGACCGGACACCCCGCTTAGCCAGCAGACCTGGCGCGCCATCCACATCCGCCCTGGGAAGTTCTTCAAGAACAAAGACGGGAACCCCGCGGTGCGGGTGCCCGATCTGGACTTTCTGGACGCACCCGACGCCCGACGCTCCGACCCCGACATGCAGGCCAGCTACGACATGGTGGACAGTATGGAGGGCCAGAAGGGCTGGACCTACGGCGGAAGTAACGGCACCCCGCTGAAGGGGAACATCCGCTACGTTATTGTTGACAAGCCAGAATAGGCCATGAGGAGCTGGAGACTCCAGGCCCACCGGCCGCCCCAGCTCTGGCTGGGGATGGGCGGGGTCGCCGGGGTAGTGCTTTTTGGAAGCCTTCTATTGGTGATTGCCTGGGGAGATCAGGATATTCCAGCCTTTATGCTGGCCGGTCTCCTGGTGGTGATCGTGATGCCGCTGTGGCTGGTCCTCAAGGTGGTTACACGAGAAGTGGAGCTACAAGCAGATGAGCAGCAGCTGACGCTGCGCACCACCGACGGCGGTCCCCTGGAGAGCTGGGAGTGGACGGTCGCCTGGGCACAGGTGCGCGGGCTGTCCTGGTCCAGTCTGGGTCCAAGCCGGACCCTGCTGGTGGATCTGGCCATGGGAGAAAAAGCCAGCGCGCCACTCCAGATTGCCCTCCATGACCAAGGGGCGGAGACAGTGGAGCTGGAGCAGGTGCTCCGAGCGCACCTGCAACGTGCCGCCGCCAGCTCGCTTAGGGCTCCGACCTGAAGAGGCCCTTGGGGACCACACCGGGGTCCGCCACCGCCCAGCCACCCGGCCGATCCTGACCCCAGAGGCCGGAAATCGCGGAAGGGCGCTGCGCGTAGGGGTGCAGGAGCCGCGGCGGCGCGCCGGAGCTGCGCTCCACCGAGCGGGTGTTGAAAGCGACGATGCCATCGCCTTTTCCCTCCAGGGAAGAGGCATAGTAGCGATAATAGACCCGAAGCTCGTCGCCCTCCCAGCCTGGTCTTACCCAGGCCAGCTTCGCGGTGCCCGCCTCCGGCACGTCGGCGTCCAGCAAAAGTTCGCGGATTGCCCAGCTTTTAGGCCCCATGGTCACCAGCGACTCTTCGCCCGGGTCATGGAGCGCAACCTCCTTCCGGCTGCGCAGATCGGTGACCGCAAAATACAGCTCCTGGCGGGGCTCGCCGCTGCAGGTGGTGCCCCGGCGTTCCGCGGAGGCCATCAGAAAGGGGCCCACGGAGCCAAGCAGCTGCGTACGCTGCTCCAGCTCCGCCCACCCGCCGGGGGTAGGAGGAAGAAGAAGCTCATCTTTTCCCGAGGGGAGGGGATGCAGCTCAGCTTTCTGGCCGCTGCAAGTGGCCGTCGCATCGCAGGTACAGACAATGGAGGAAAGCCCAGAGTGTACCTCCCAGAGTGTCCCAGCGGCGGGGATCACCACACCCATACGAGTGCCTTTGAGCGCCCCCGTCTCCACATCCTGTAGACGTGTCAAGGGTTCGGGTGCCCAGCCCCAGGAGAGAAAAGAACTTCCCGGCTCAATTTTCAGAGTTGGTGTTCCTACACCGGGAGGTCCACGTTGGGCCGACATCCCCGGCATATCTGGCGAGCGCGGCCCACCTCCTGGCGGGGGCGGAGGTCCGCCCGGGGGTGGCAGCCCTCCCGGTGGGGGAGCCCCCAGCTCACCGGGTCCCCGCGGACCGTTCAGATCTCCCCCAGGTCCGCCCGGACCCGCAGGGGCCTCCGGCGTCCCACAGCCCAGGAGTGCCAGAAGTATCATGGGCTTTCTCCTGGCAAACTTACCGGACTCTGTTGTCCGATGACATCCGCCAGCAGCTTGCCCAGCAATTGGTGGCCGTTGGCATTGGGGTGAACCTGATCGCCAAAATGAGCGACCGTACCGCCCGCTTTTTCAAAAAGCAGAGGTCCATCCAGTAGAGGTGCGCTCTCCTGTGCCGCCAGTTCCCGGAGCTGGTTGCGGTAGCGCTCCACCACATCGGGGGGAGGCATCTTGTCAAAGTCCAGCGGTGCCGGAAGGATGACAAAGGCTGGACGAGCGCCGATTTTTTTCGCCTCAGCCACCATTTCCGTCAGGTTCTTATGGTAGTCATCCAGGCTGGTGCGGGGCGGGGGACCGTCCTGACCGCCGATGTCTTGCCGCCCCTGCATGTAGCCCACCTTTTGGGGGTTCAACCACGGGGAGAGCAAGAGCACGGAGAGTCTGTAAAAAGCGAGCTGGTGAAGCAGGTTCTTCTCCTCCTCCATCTGCCGGGCATCCCCGGCATAGACATCACTCCAAAGTGTGCCGATCACCACCCAGGTCGGCTCCACCCGCCGCCCCAGCTTTTTGAGCAGGGCCAGCGCCTGAGTGCTGCTATAGCCGGGAACACCGCCGATCACCGCAGTCACTGGCCGGTTCCAGCTCTTCTGCAACGCGACGGCGGCCACCGAGCTGAAGACTGCATCCTCCGGCACGGCCTGGCCGTAGATCGAGGAGTCCCCCAGCGTCAAGAGACGCTCCTCGCCCGATGCCCGCGGAGCCACCTCAGGGCCGCGCAGACCCAGGGTGTTGTAGCGAACGGGCACACCGCCCTCCATGCCCACGGTGCCCGCGGGGAGGCCCCAGCCGCGCTCTTCGTCGGCGGAGAGCCGAACCGGCGGCAGCTCCTTGCGTCGCGCCGCGGCGGCCGCCTCCATCCCGGCAAGCTCCTCCGCCGTGGCCCGACCGGGGAGGGGCAGGGGCATCTCCCGGTGCGGCAGCGCTGCCTCGTAGGCGCGGGCTCCCACTTCCAGAAGCAGCAGCGCGATCACAATCGCCAGGAGGCTGAAGGCGAGCTTTTTCATCTCAATCCGTCTCAACCCACCAACGTTTTTCACCCTCGCGGATCACGGCCCTTGCGACCCCGCCCTCTACAAAAACCCGGCCTTCTACCGCCCATCGTAGCGCCATGGGGTAGAGCGCGTGCTCCAGCTTAAGGATGCGCTCCGCCAACCGATCCTCGTTGTCGTCCTCGTGGACGGCGCAAGAGCCCTGGCAGAGGATCGGGCCACTGTCCAGTCCCGCATCCACAAAATGAACGGTACAACCTGCCTGAGTCACTCCAGCGCTCAGGGCCTGGGCCACCGCATGGGTGCCCGGAAAGGCCGGCAGGAGCGAGGGGTGGATGTTGAGAACCCGGCCAGGAAAAGCCGAAAGAAAAGTGTTGGTGAGCAGACGCATGAAGCCGGCGAGCGCCACCCAGGACACCCCCTCCAGCTCGGCCACCAGTGCCCGCTCAAAGTCGTCACGACTACGGTGTTTGTGGGAGACCACCACCGTGGGAATCCCCGCCGCTGCCGCCCGATCCAGGGCGGCCACATCGGGCACGTTGCTGATGACTTTCACAATCCGCGCCGGATAGTCAGGTTGATCACAGGCGTCGATCAGCGCCTGCAGGTTGGTGCCACGCCCCGAAACCAGGACTGCAACGGGAACTTTTTCGACTTTCATTGGAACACCACCTCCTGCTGGGGATCGGGCACCACCTCGCCGATGATCCAGCCTATTTCAGCGGCAAGCGCATCGGCCTCTTCCGCGGGGACAATCAATACCATTCCGATCCCGTTATTGAAGGTACGGAACATTTCCGCCTCCCCCAGCTCCCCGCGCTCCTGCAACAGCTTGAAGATGGGCGGCACCGGCCAGG
>CAITDR010000085.1 GCA_903891165.1 uncultured Pseudomonadota bacterium | reverse complement strand
TTCCCCCCTTTGCTATTGACGGGTCAAGCCCCCCTGTCCCCTCCCCCCGCTGTCCCCAATCCGGCCATCCCCTGGCCAAAGATAGCGATGGCTGGCAGCCGGAAAACAGCCTAGGCAAAGGCTACGGAGGCCGCCCCAAATGCGCCAGCTACACGTCCTCGGGTCCCGATGAGCGGTCGCCTGCCCATAGAGCGGCTGGCCTTTAGCGCGCTGGTGCTTCTGACCCTTTCCCCCGTACTTTTGCAGGGTCTCTGGCGCCCGCTGGCCCAGTGGACGAAGGTGGAGACGGACGGTGTGGTGCTGGCCGGGGCCCCGCTGGCCATTGCTGCGGTAGCGGTGGTCGGGGCAGCCTTGAGCGCCGGACGCAGCTCGGCCGCATGGCTTCCGGTGCTGAGCGCCGCGGTGACTGCCGTAGGATTGAGCCTGTTGCTGGCTTTTGGACCGGCGGTCGTGGCCGTTTTGCCAGCGCTGATGGGCGTTGCCCTCTTCAGCGGCCTCCTCCTCCCCTGGCTGCTACGGCACCTTCCCCCCGAGCTGGACGGCCTCGCGGCCCGGCGGCCGGGGATTGCGGTCCTCATGGTGCTGCTTTCGCTCCTGACGGTGTACAGCACCAGCCGCCTGAGCGTGTATATGGGCGACCCGACGCGACCCGAGCTCTCTCTTGCCCCTGACAACAATTTTCTGACCACCCACTCCTGCCTGACCGCCTATGTGGAGGGCAGCCGCCTGGCCACCCTCGGGGACCCCAACCTCTACGCCGCCGAACACTGGCCCCACATCTCGGAAACACCTGAGGGCAAAGCGGCGGAAGTCGCCTACGCCCCTTTCCCCATGGATGCCTACGCCTATCCGCCCCCCTTCCTCCTCCTCCCCCGGCTCCTGCTGGGCGGACTTCCTGACTTTTTTTCCCAGCGTGCCCTCTGGTTCAGCTTCAACGGGCTGTTTTTTGCTGCGGCTCTCGGCATCGTAGCGCGATGGGTGGGGGGAAGGGCGGGGATACGGGCACTGATGTTGGCCCCGCTGGTTTGGATGTGTCCGCCTGCCCAATTCGCCCTCCAGATCGGTAACGTGCACGCCGTGGTGGTCGCCGCCACCATGCTCGCCCTGGTGGCCTTTGAAAAACGGCGTCCGGCGGTGGGTGGCGCCCTGCTTGCCTTTGCGGTGGTCTCCAAGATCTCGCCCGGGCTGATCCTGGTGGTGTTGTTGGTGCAGCGACAATTTCGGGCACTGCTGTGGACCGCAGCCTGGGGTTTATTTTTTGTGTTGGCGGGGATCGTTATTTTCGGACCTGACCCGATCGTGGATTTTGTATCCTACGAGCTGCCCCGGCTGAGCAGCGGGGAGGCACTGCCCTTCCTGGCCTGGCCGGAGAGCGTCAACTTCAACGTCAGCCCCTTCGGTATCCCCTTCAAGCTCTCCGCTGCCGGGCTGTTTTCGGGGGATCTCTGGGCCACCGGCCGGGTGTTCAACCAGGTCTACACCCTGGGTCTGCTTCTGGTCACTGCCGTCGCTGGATGGAAAGGGGGCGGGCGGCGCGCGCAGGCGGAGATGTGGGCGGCCCTGGCCATGCTGGCAGCCCTGCGCAGTCCCTACGCACCGGGCTACGTGGTGGTGGCCTTCCCGTGGCTGCTTTCCTTACGCGCGGCAGATGTGCGGGGCTGGGGCGCGGCTATCGTGATGGGGTTGATCTGGGTGGCCACCACCACTCCGCTGCCCCTCAGCGGCAATACACAGCAGCTCGTCAGCATTAGCCTACAGCTTCTGCTGATCGCCCTCTGCGTCTATTTCCTGGTGCGGAGGCCACCGGTCGACGAAGAAATGGACACATTTCCAGGATAGAGGCAGAGCATCTTGACTATGTAGTCAAAATCACAACTTCTTCGTCACACCTTCGCTCAGTGCCAGGACCGCGTCGGCCTCCGCGCTCGCGCAGACACCTTCCAACGGCCCCACCTGCGGATCCAGCACGATCGACACCGAACGCTGCTCCCCTCCCCCCCCGTCAGCGTGCCGGTCAGGCGTGCCGTACAGCTCCCATTTTTGGGCGCCTCCTTCAGCGCCCCAAAAGTCCCCAACGGCGCCACCGCCAACACCAACTGAGCATCCAGGCTCCGCGATCCGCTCCCTTGACAGGTCAAGACCTCACCAGAACTTTCCCCCGAAAGAAGGGCGGCCTTTGCCCAAGCCTGCTGCAAACAAGGCCCCAGGTTCTCGGTGCCGTCCATCGCCAAGCGAAAACGCACAACCCCCCGGCGGAGGCCGCCGGCCGAAGCCGTGGTACTCGGCGTTCGTGGCCCTCCCTCCGCCAGAACCTTGGCGGCGATGGGGTTCAGGGCGCCGGGCTGGGCCAGGGTGTAGGGCGGCGCATCCTCGTCCTTGGCCACCGGGGATTTCAGCGGGTTGACAGGCGGCGGCGTCGGCGGCTTCAAAAGTACATAGACCAGCGCCGAAGTCGAAAAGAGCGCAAGAGCACCGGTGATCAGGGTGGAGCGGGGAATAGCCATTTTTCAAAGCTATCCCGCTACCTCCTACCTTCCCACCCTACTGCCAACCGCAGCCGCGCGCGTAGAGATCGTCCCCCGCCGCCGCATAGGTCTCGTTCCAGGTTCCCCAAAAGTCTTCGGCGTGGCGCACAAATTCGGCCACATCCGCGTCGCTCTGTGCCGCCGCCAACATCGCAGACGAGGTGATGTCGATCTCGCCCGTCGCGTTGCCGAGACCCGGAATGCGGGTAGACAGGCGATCCACCTCTGCTTTTTCTGCCCAGGGATCATCGTCCGTCGAGGGGAAAAAGCCCGGCAGATTCGACCATGCCTCCACAAAGGTCACCTCTCCCTGCGGATTGAAGGTGAACTCTTCGTAGATCGGGCACTCTTTTCCCTCGATGATCATCGTCACGCGGCAGCGTCCGAAGGGGGCGACGTCAAAACCGCGGCAGTCGCGCACCGGCACCGTCGTGTCGGGGGCACCCGCCAGAACCGCCTTGTCCACCGCCAAGGTCAGATCGCGCCCGTAGCCCGTCAAAAGCAACCAGGGAGGCCACTCCCAACGGGCAACCAAAAGAGCGTAGTTCGGGCGGCTCTCCGGATCGGCGCTGCCGTCCAGCGTGTCGAAATAGCGATTTCCCTGTTCCGAAAAATAGGCCTCGTCCTGCACCGGAGCCTGGCAAGTGGAGAGGGCCGCCTCGTTGCAGGGGGGAGGCGCATTTTCAAGGTGGGCGCAGCCCAGAGAGAAGAAGAGAGAAAGCCACATCCTGCGAGGATAGCCCAAGCGGAAGGCCGGGGGAAGTCCCTGGCGGGGGATTCTCGTCGGGCGGTGGCCGGGACAACGGCGAGAGAAGAGGGAATTTTCCGATCCGGTAGACGCCCGGTGAAGACTGGATTAATCAGCCCGCATGCTGCTTATGTTGATCACCCTCGCGCTGTCCGCCGACAACCCCTGTACCGACAAAAACCAGGCCGGTGACCTGTGTAATAGTCTGGAGGGGGAACCCGGCGTATGTATGCCCTGTGGTGCCGCGCTGATCTGTGATCTGGACGACGAAGACTCGGCCGAAGCCGGCTGCGAAGAGGTGGACAGCGCCAGCGAGATCAAGGCCGAAGGGGGTTGTGGCTGCAGCGGCGGTGGTACCGGAGCGGGCTTGGCGGCAATGGTCGCCGCCTTTTTCACGACCCGGCGGCGGCAGGCTACCCAAATCCGCCACTTGCACCCATAAAGCCGTGCTCCTCCTCCTGATCGCCTGCAAAACAGAGCCGGAAAAGGAGGCGGAGCCCTGCACGCAGGGGGAGACCCTTTGTGAAGGAGAGCGGTGCTGGGTAAAAATGTGCGGCGGATCTTTTGAGATGGGCGCATGGCACGGCCTGCAACTGGACGAGGACGAGCTCCCGGTCCACACCGTCGAAATTCCCAGCTTTGAAATCCTGTCCACCGAGGTGACCGTCGGAACCTACAATGCTTGCGTGGCCGAAGGCGGCTGCACAGATCCGATGCTGCGGGAGGATATTCCTGCCTTCTGCCAGGATCGGGACGACGATCATCCGCGTGGATGTTTGGAGTGGTCCCAAGCCGGGGACGTGTGTAGGTGGCTGGGTGGACGGCTTCCCAGCGAGTCCGAGTGGGAGTACGCCGCCCGAAACGCTGGAAAGAAGAACCTTTTCCCCTGGGGAAACAGCCCCGAGCCCTCCTGTGAGCTAGCGGTCCTGGGCTACACCGACGGGGACCCCTGCGGGGAGGCCGGCCCCGGTCATGTGTGCAGCCGGCCCGAGGGCAATAGCCCCGATGGACTCTGCGATATGGCCGGAAACATCTACGAGTGGGTGCAGGACAGCTACCAAGGCGACTACACCGGCGCTCCCGACGATGGAAGTGCCTGGGAGAGAGAGGACAACTACCGGATCCTGCGCGGCGGAGGCATCAATTCCGACGAACCGGTCACCACTACCAACCGGGTTTTTCACGATCCGCTCTTCGCCTACTCGGGCGCGGGGACCCGGTGCGTGCGCTAAGGGTGGGAAGAAGAAGGGCAGGATAAAGGAACGGGAACGGAGGAAAAATGGACGAGCCGGTTTTGGTGGTGATGACCCTGGTGGGGCTGGGCCTGGCCGTGGGTGCGGCCATGTACTTCAACCCGGCGGCCATCGTGAAGCGAAAGCTAAGGAAGCTGCCGGTAGAGCAGATAGGTAGATTGGAGGCGGGGAAACGGGTACGTCTCACCGGGAAAATCGCTGCCGAAGGGCAACTGTTAGAGGCCCCCCTCAGCGGAAAAAATTGCGTCTGGTACCAGGCCACCGTCGAGGAATACCGAAGCCACGGAAAGAAAGGAAGGTGGCACATCATCGTAAAGGATGAACAGCACTGCGATTTTGTAGTGGAAGATGCAACCGGACGTTGCCGGGTACGGATGATGCAGCCCAAAGTCGCCTCCACGCTGGATCACGGGAGTAAATCCGGCACGTTCGACGACCCCACCCCCAAAGAAGCCGCCTTTCTGGAAAGGCACGGGCGTAGTGGAACGGGGCTGCTGGGCTTGAACCGACGGCTGCGGTATCAGGAGCAGGTGTTGGAGGCGGGAGAGGCGGTCACCGTGCTCGGAAAGGTCAGAAGTACGGGAGAATCCTGGGGAAGTCTGCTCCCCGAGCTGGAGGCGGACCCCGAGCTGGGGCTGCTGTTGAGCGACGACCCCGGAACCCTGGGCGGCTGAGGCCGGCGATCGGGACCGGAGAAAGCCCTCAGGAAGGCCCCTCCTCCAGCGCGCCCCCCTCCATCGCCTCCCGAATCAGCTTAAAGAGCCGCTGAGAAGCCTTCTTGGCCAAAGGCGTCTCCCCCTTCGCCTCGCGCACCGCCCCGCGCAAAAGTTGGCGATCCCCCTGGGAATAGATCGACAAAAACCTCTGGATCGCCTCGTCCTCCCCCGTCAGCAAACGACTGCGCCAGGCTTCGGCTTCAGGCAACGAGATCGCGGTTGCACTTTTCCCTTCGATCGCCGCTTCAACAGCAGCGATATCCGCCTGCGCCAGAAAAAGCTGCGCCCGCTTCAGGGTACGCCGCCGATCAGGAGTATTCCCCGAACGAGAAAGAAGATCCAGCTGCTCCTGCGCCTCCTCGGACAGAGGCAACAAACGACGCTGACCCTGTGAAAGTTTCGCAATCCGGTTCGCAAGCTCTTTAAGGGCTTCCGTCTCCGCGCGGTGCTCACTACGAAGGGGGCGGCCATCCACATCCTCGTCCTCGGCGCCGACCACATACATCTTTTTCTTGGACATCCGCCCGTCTAACCGACCGAAGAGGCAACCGCAGCCGGGCAGGAGGAGGAATAAGGGGAGGATCGTCCACACCCGTCCAGGCGCGTGCGGCCAAAGCGCCGCAGGCGCCTTCGGGCGGCATCACGCGGTGTATCATTGTGATACGTATCACCAAAGTGCTTGTAGCAGGCTGTGTCTGGTGATACATGACAGAATGTATCACCAACCACTACGGAGTTGATTCAGCGGCGGGAATCGTGGAAAGGGGATGGCACTTTTGAGGGACTCCTCGGTATCATTCCAAATTGCTGGCGACGCTATGAAGAGCACATGCAAGCCTATGTACTGTACGTTAGCTGAATGGCTCGGGAGTAGCCCATGCCGAAGACCGACTGGTACCTGCCCTGGGGCCGCTTCCGTTCCTCTCCCCGGGGAGATCCACCCCGCAATCGATCCTGGATCGGACGGCGGAAGCAGCGGGCCAAGCTCCTGGATCACCTGATCCACAGCGACGGACGCGGCGCGATTCTGATCACCGGCGCCCGTGGCAGCGGCAAGACCGAATTTGTGGGCCATTGCCTGCGTCGCCACGAAGATGCGGTCTACGAACGTTTTGTGCAG
>CAITDR010000084.1 GCA_903891165.1 uncultured Pseudomonadota bacterium | reverse complement strand
TCCTGAGTATAGCCATTGGCGTCCTGGTCCAAGATCAGGTTGCCGTCGCCATCCCAGGTGGCTTCAAAGTCGCCACAAGAGACCGGACCTCCTCGATAGTTGGGCGCGACCAGGTAGCGGTACCAGATCCCGTTCTCCTCGATCAGCCGCTGCCGGTTGGACAACAGCCGGATGTCGGACACGTTCGGCGTCAACAGAGCACGGTGATGTCGCACCACTTGCTCGGTAAACTCCGGTGTTTCCAGCCAGCTATCCAGGATACTGTCAGGAATCTCTCCCGACGCATCCAGGGCAGCGTACTCCTCTGCAGTGGGGACGATCCCGCGCAGATCGAGGCTCAGGGCCCGCAGCCAGTCGGTACCCGTCAGAAATTCGTCGGTGACCGGGCAGGTATCCTGCGCCGCCGCCATCGAGAGCAGGAGCAGCATCATTCGGGGAAACCTCCGTCTTTCCAGACCTGGATCAGGGCAATCTGTGTGGCCGTAAGGGCAGGGCCGCCCAGCGGCATCCGGGCAGCGCGTACCTCGTCCAGGATCGGGTCGATCTCGTCGATCCAGTCCTGGCGCTCGCGGAGGATGGTCTCGGTAGAGCCACCATGGCATTTTTCGCAATGATCTTGGTAGAGCGGGCGGATATGCTCAGACCACGTGGCGGTGTCGGGCAGGGCCACTCCGAATTGCAGGAGCACCTCCGCCTCCTCCTCCCCCCAGCTGCCTTTTACCTGCAGATCGTGCGGCTGCCCGACGGTCAGGCCCGCCGGGTCGAGCAGAACGGTATTGTCCACTACTGAAATCGCCGCTCCGTCCACCGTTCCGCTCAGGCTCTTCAAGGCTTCCGGCTCGGAGGCCAACAAGGTCACCAAGCGGGTGCCCGCCAGCTCCTCGCCGCCGTGGATGCCCACAATACCCACCGAATGTTCAACTTCCATGCGGATAACGCCCGCATGGCCGCGCATCAGGAGGCCGCCGCGCTGGTCCACCGCCGCGGCTCCCTCCGGCATAAAAACGCCTTCAGGAACGGTCAAGGCCGAAAATTCCTCGCCGTCCATCCAGTAGAGGGCGTCCACCGCCGCCAGATAGACCCCGTTCGCATCGGGATGTGCCAGTACACGCTCCACCCGAGAAGGCAGCTTCCAGGCTTTCCATTTTCCTTCCACCCCGCGCAGAACCAGCCCGTCCAAGGCCACCACCACCGCACCCGACCCGTCCACTGCCAGGGCCTCCGGTGGCGTGTCGGTCTGGAGTTGATCCCAGACCTTCCAATTCGGCTCTCCCAAGGCCAGCAGCTCCCCCTCGCCAGAAGCCCAGAGCACCGGCGCGCCCCCCAGCGTACCACCGGTGGCAAAAGGGCCGGTCAACGCCTCCTCTCCCTGAAGCTCCTCCAGCTCGCCGAACTTCCAGCGGCGCAGCCCTCCTGGCCCGCCCAGGTAGAGACTCTGCCCCTGCCAGCCCAGCTGCTGCACCCCGTCCAGCCCCAGCGTGGAGGGACTCAAGATTTCAGTCCAGGAGAGCAGCCCTTCGTCGGTCGCCAGCAGCAGGCTCTGATCAGAAAGTCGTAGTGCAGAATACAGATCCGGACCTACGGCGCGCACCTGGGTCTGGGTACCCAGGCCGTCGATCCAAACCAGCGACTCGTCCACGGTCGCAAAAAGAGCATGTCCTTCCACCGGAAAAACCGCAGTGGCGTCGCCGGTAGCCAGGGTCTGGACGCGAGCATCCCGCTCGGGCACAGTGCCGAGAACCGTCGGCTCCGGTACACTATGGCGCGCGCAGGAGAGAAGAAGAATATGGGCAATCACCGTCGCAGTGTACGCAGGCGGCCCGCGGTCGTCAATCCCAGCCCGGTGGGTGCGGCCTTCGGTCTGGTCGCCGTCTTCCTCTCGGCCTGCACGGGTGGACCGAAGCCGGGTTTTCCAGAGTCGTCGCCGCTGCCCGAAGACAGCAGCCCGCCGACGGGGGGCCGTTGTGATCCGACGCTGGCGATTGCGCCTTCCACCGCACAGGTCCTTCCTTTTGGGCTACTTCAGCTCCAGGGTACCGGCGGCAGCGGGAGCCACCTGTGGGCCATCGAGAGCAACGGCAGCGGAGCGGTGATCAACCCGGAAAATGGCGGCTACGTCGCAGGAAGTCAAAGCGGGACGGTCGATGTGGTGCTGCTGACCGATGTTAACTGCGAGGGCGAAGCCCGCCTGAGCATCGCGGTGGTGGACCCCCTTTCGGTGGCACCGGGCGATGCCCGTGTTCTACCCGGACAATCGATCGCCTACGACGCGGAGGGTGGATCTGGCCAGGTGGATTGCAGCTTTTTTGCGAACAGCTCTGGTGGAAGTCTGGACGGATCCTGTCGGTACACGGCGGGCCCTACTGAGGGCATCGATCGCCTGCTTTTTAAGGATCGTGCAACCGGCGAGCTGGTGTACCGGAAGGTGGAGGTGGACCCGGAGGCGCTGTTTGGGGTGGACGGCCAGGGGGCGCTGTTTCTTCCGACGGGGGCCTGGATGGAGCCGGCGATCCATGCGGGGACCTTCGTGGTGGACATTTCGGTGCTGAGCGGCCCCTTTCGGGTGGAGGAGGATCGGCTTTGGGCGGACGGGCCGGGCGAAGGTGTGGTTGATTTTACGGATCACTACACAAATGCGACGGTACGGGTCCCGGTCACCGCCCTGACAGCCCGCACCCCGACGTTGCCACGCGACGGCGAACGTGCCGGCGGTGGCTCCTGGCGTCGCCTCGGAGACGTAAACGGCGATGGCTATATGGATGCCGCTTTTGCCTGGATCGAGCCCAGTATTGACGCCTGGTATGGCGGCATGGTGGCGGTCTATGCAGGCAGTGCCGACGGCTTGGATCCCGTGCCTGTCCTGGTGGTCTCCGGCCAGACTTCTGAGGAGACCCTCGGTCGGGGAATTGCCGCGGGTGACGTGGACAATGACGGCTTTGTGGATCTGCTCATTGGCGCGGACAAGGCCGACCGGGGCGGTACCAACAACGGGGCCGTGACCATCTATCGTGGGCTTTCCACAGGCTTTTTTGAAACCACTGCGTCGCGGACACTCTATGGGGAGCTGCCCTACGACCGCCTCGGGGCGTCGCTGGCGCTCGGTGACTTCGACGGGGACGGCTGGCTGGATCTGGCGGCGGGCGCCATCGACGCCACCGACATCGCCACCGCTGTCCCCGCCGATGGCCAAGGAGGGGTGGCCATTTTCCATGGCTCTGCCCAGGGTTTTGGAGACCTTCCTGACTTCACCGTGTACGGGCAGGTACCCGACTACAACGGGGTGTGGACCGGGGCGGTAGAGATGCACATGGGCGAGTCCCTGGCCGTTGCCGATTTGGACGGGGATGGGCTGGACGATCTGGCGGTGGGCGGCTCGGATGGCGGGCTGGAGGCCGAGGGCGGTGCGGTGCTGGTCTACCGGGGGACGCTGGACAACGGACTGGTCTTGACGCGTCAACCGGAGCGGATGTTTTCTGGCGAAGCCGGCGAGGAGTTTGGAAGGCGAGTAGCTGCAGCCGACCTCAACAGCGACGGGATGGCAGAGCTGTTTGTAGCGGCGTGGACCTCGTCCCGTCAGGGGAATGGCGGCGGGGCGGTATACATGTGGGAGGGCAGTGATTTTTCTGCTTCCGTCGTGCCTTTGTTGGGGGAGGATGCGGACTGGTGGCTGGGAGGCAGCTCGGGGGAGGGGGTGGGCGCGGATATGGATCTCTACGATCAGGACGGCGATGGGGTGCCCGATCTGATTGTAGGTGCCTTTAAAGCGGACAACGACGAGACCGAGGTGGGGGCGGTACGCGTCTATGACGGGGTTGCGGTCGGGGCGGCACCCGTGGGCTACGATGCCTCTGAGGATCGGCCCGAAGTGGAGGTGGAAGGCCGTGACTATCAGGATCGGGTTGGGCAGGCACTGATGGGTCTGGGCGATCAGGACGGGGATGGCGTCGGCGAGCTGGCGGCCTTGGCTGGCTTTGACAGCCGCTACGGGGTGCAGGCGGGTGCCGTGTACGCATGGTCCAAGAGCGGGGATGACCGGGTGGTCCTGGAGCTTCCCGGGGGGCCGGCCGGGCACGACATCGGGCGTGGGCTGGCACTGGTGGACCTGGATGCCGACGGCCACGAGGAGCTGCTGGTGGGCGCCGCCGGTGCTGGGGTGGATGGGAAGGGGGCCAATGCGGGCGCCATCTTTGTCTATGCGGGGAACACCTCCGGTTTTTCTGAAACGGAAGCTCAGCTCACCGGGGCGTGGCCGAGCTGGTCTGGCAGTGACCGCCAGGGCTGGACCATTCGCGATATTGGCGATTATAATGGGGATGGTTTTGGCGACCTCGCCGTGGTGGCCCGGAAGGACAGCCGCCCCCAGACATCCACCAGCTACGACGATCCCGAAGGCTGCCTGGATAGCCTGTCCCAGAGCGGCTCTCTGTGGATACATCTGGGTTCAGCCACGGGAATTTCGCCGACCCCCAGCTTTGTGGCCTTCGGGAATTTCGATACCGGCTCGATCTATGAGCTGGTCGGCAATTTTGATCACAACGGCGACGGACGTGCGGATGTGGTCTTTTCCAGCAAAGCCTGGAACGAGGATCGGGGTGGGGTGGCGATTCTGTACGGTCGCGAGGTTTCGGACGATAAGATCCGTGTGCTCTGCGGGCGTGAGGAGTACAGCGGTGGGGAGGAGTTCGACTGGCTGGGCAGCTCGATCAGCCCGGTAGGCGACGTGGACGGCGACGGCTGCGATGAGCTGGCTGTGGGTGCCCCCGGCGAGGAGCTGAGCGATGACTGGTACGAGCAGGGGGTGGTGCGGATTTTGTGGGGCTGGGGGGGCAGCGGTTGCCGGGCCGAACGCCAGACCAGCAGCCTGGGGGTGAAGGTGGTGGCCTCCCGCGCCGGCACCAGCCTGACGGGGGGAGGGGATGTGGATGGGGACGGGATCCCCGATCTGGTGGTGGGGGTGGCGGAGTATCAGAACTACTTTGCAGAGCTGGGAGCAGTGTGGCTGGTTCCAGGCTGGTATCTGCGGACCCTGACTGCCGAAAGCCACGATGACGAAACGCTGCCTCCTGCCGATGAGGAGCACTGGCAATTTATGATGCCTCCCGACGGTCTGGAGGGGAGCTATGCGGTGGTAGGTACGGAAGCAGGCAGTCTTTTTGGCGATTCAGTGGCGCTGTTGCCTGATCCCTTGGACCCGGCGCGGATGGCGGTGGCCATCGGGGTACCGCAGGGCAGCTACGGCGGCGCGCAGCTTGCCGGAGGGGTGGGGATCTGGCGTTTTGCCGATACCACCACCGGCTTTGAGAGCCATCCTTGGGGCATGGTGGTGGGCGAAACACATCTTCCGGGCGGCAACCTGGGCGAGACCCTGGCCACGGGCAGCTTCAATGGCCAGCCGATGCTTTTGTTGGGCGCGCCACTCTCGGATGTGGGCGGGGTGATTGACGGGGGTGCGGCTTATGGGTTGGGGTGGTGAGGGGTTGACGGGTCAAGAGCGGTAGCGGGGTGGATGGCGCGTCGGCGTGGCAGCACGACGACGTCGGGCCACCAGTCCGATCAGGCACCCGACGGGGACCCAGGAGATCCGGTCGGGGATATAGGCGCATCCACATTCGGTCGTGGTGAGCGGAACGGGTAAACCAGGAAGGCCGTCGTCGGTGCAGGGCGGAGCCTCGCAACCGCAGGCGTCGGCTTCGGTTTTCTGAGGATTGTCCGGGCACGCATCTACGTCGTCACAAACGCCATCTCCGTCCATATCCGAGCAGCCGACCGCTTTGGGGCCACCGGCCATCAGGGTCGGCCAGTTGTCGTCCCCTCCGTAGCCCTCCGCGTCGCTGCCCCAGCCCACCGAAACCGGCTCTGCAAAGCTGTCCCCAAGGCTTATTGCACACAGGATCCCGTCAGGGGCCCGGCCGCAAAGATCGGCGCGCCCATCGCCCGTTACATCGGCGAGGCGTAGGCTCCAGTATTGGGCCGGTTGGGCCCACCCGGCGTCGTCACTCCATTCAGGACCAACAAAACTGCCGGTTGTGTAGCCGTCGGCCCAGAGTACACAGCGGATCCCTGCATTCGCCCGTCCGCAGAGGTCCAGCTGTCCGTCCCCGTTGATATCGCCGAGGCGCAGCGTGAAGGCATTGGAGGGGTCGTCCCAACCGCTGTCGTCCGACCAGATGGGGCCGGTTTGCACCTCGGCAAAGCCGTTGTCCGTCGCGAGCGCAAACACCACGCCGTCGGGGCCTCGACCAAACCAATCCGCACGTCCGTCCCCATCCAAGTCCGCAAGACGAAGGGTCCCGTAGTTCACAGCCGCGTCCCATCCATCGTTGTCCGACCACGGCGGCCCGCTTACGGGGCTGTCTTCAAAACCGGCGCCTGTTGAGCGTACACAGAGGATCCCCGCGTTTGCCCTTGCACAAAGGTCGTCTCGGCCATCTCCATTGATGTCACCCGTCCGAAGAGTGGAGGCGTTGGCCGGGTCGTTCCACCCGTTGGCGTCACTCCATGCTGGGGCTCTGAACGGCGTTTCGAAGCTGTACCCTGTGGAGCGCGCGCAGACGACGCCGTCGGCATCGCGGGCGCAGAGGTCTTTCCGTCCGTCGCCATCGAGATCCAACATCCGGATGGTACCATACTGTTCAGGGCGGGTAAATCCGAGGCTGTCGCCCCAGCTTGGTGCTCCCGGGAGGGCACGTTGCGCAAGCCCAGTCCCTTCGGAAAGGTAGCAACGATAGTCGGAGGAGGTCCGAATACAGGCATCATCACGTCGGTCGCCGTTGATGTCTCCCCAGCGCAGGGTGAGGGTCTGATCGGCGGGAAGGGGGGCATCACTCGCCGCCAGCGTGCTGACCCACACGTCGTCAGGACCGCCGTTGCTACCGACCGCACAACGGACTCCGTCGTCCGCACGAACACATACCTCGACGTCGCCGTCGCCATCTAAATCGGTGGAGGCCTGATCGTCCTGGGTGTAGGCAATCAGCACATCGGTGGGCGAAAAGGAAGCCGCGTTGGGATCGCAGGTGCGTCCGGGAAGTTCGCCATAGCTGCCTTGGTCCACCCAAGTTTTGGTGCCTGAGGAACACGGCCCCGCAAAGGGATCCTCGTTGTCACCATTCGTGCCTACCACCCCAAAATGGAGGTGAGGACCATAGGAATTGCCGCTGGACCCCATAAGACCGAGTTTTTCGCCGCAGCGCACGTTCTGCCCCACCGACACCAGCACGCTCCATTTCTTGAGGTGGTAGTACAGGGTTGCTCGGCCGTCGGCATGTTGAATCTTCACGTAGTTCGCAGCGCCACAATCTCCCGTTGTGCAACGATCATACTCGCCGTCGTTGGTCGCGACCACCACCCCGTCGGCGGCCGCGGTGACGTCCCGGCCTTCGTCCATCCCGGTGAAGCTGCCTGCCCCGAAGTCATTGCCGCTGTGTCCGTCGTAGGCAAGATCACTACAGTTCCAGTCTTGCACCGTCGATCCCGACCCGTGGTCTTTATAGGCGGTGGGATAGAACTCCCCATAGTCCTCTTCCGAAGTGGGGAATGCGTAGTCCAATGCCAGCGCCGTCGTCACGAGAAGCAGCATGTTTGTCGTGCCTCCACCCCATGCGGGCTCTCCGTCGTCATCCCACCCACTTCGGGCCGAGGTGACGACCTCGCGCCTGCCAACAATCCGAGGAACTCGAAGGAGAGAACAGACCGCTTCATCCCCGAATCGTAGACCACTCTATGCCCACCGGTCAAATCGGCGCTCTGCTTCGACTGCAAGGGATGTCGCACAAAAGGCGCTCGGGCCTCTGGCCCGCGCGCCTTGCGTAGTCTTGACAGGTCAATGCCTTATTTCCTTTACCGGCTTTCCACCTTCAACCTGCCTGACGTTGCTCCATGGTGGCCACGGGGGTCATGGACCGGGACGGCAGATCCTCTGGTCCGGCCACCGCCTGAGGCTCGCCGCCCAACCCCAGTCTGGCCAGCTCGGCGAGTATCCGAAAAGAGCCCAAAGAAGAGGGGGGATCCAGCAGTTGTACGACGCGCTGGTGGGCTTCGGCGAGCACCGGGCTACGCACCGCTCCACGCTGCACCCGCTCCATCCAGTTCCGGCTCATCCTTTCGCTCATGCTCAGGTTGTCGTCGGTCCAACGCCGATCTTCGCTGGTGGCGAGCTGCCATGGCACCTCCAGCGACTGGGCAAGGGCCTTCTGGAAGGACCGGCTGAAACCAGGTGTTTTGGGGCTGCTCCGGCGCAACTGCGCTTCCAAGATGTCAGCTCCAAGCACCGCTGTGGTCATCCCATGACAATAAATCGGGTTCAGCGAACATGCGGCGTCGCCCATCACCAGCAGACCTTCGACGGAGACCAGTGCCTTGTGCCAGGCCCGCCGCCGATTTTCGCCCCGGATGAAGCCCCAGATCGGCGAGATCGGCTTGGCCCGCAGGATAAAATCGGCGACGTCGGGGACGGGAAGGCTACGTGCAAACTCCAGGAAGCCCTCCTCGTGGGTGGGCGGCCGATCGCCTTTCTGCCCGATCAAGGTCACGATGTAGCGATCCCCTTCGACCGGTACAACGAGGGCACCTCGGGGGCTACTTCCCGGCAGGATCTGGCACATCCGCCAGCCCAGTGCGCCGCGAGGTCCCTGGAAAAGCCGGGAAGCATAGGCCGTTTTGGCGCTGACCACTTCCTCGGTAGGGACGGTGAGCTCCAGGCTTTCCAGGATCCGCACGACGGGGGAGCCCCTTCCGCTGCAGTCCACAACAAAATCCGCTTCCAACAGCTCACCGGCGGGTCGCTCGTCCGAGCGCAGGTAGACTCCCTGAACGGCCCCCCGGTGTAGCTTCATCCCCATCCACTCAGTCTGGGCACGAACTGCAATTTTGGGATGTTGAAGCAGCTGATCCCGTGTCAGCTCCTCCAAAAGGGCCCGGCTTGCACACAGGGTCCGCATCCCCGAGTTGTAGGCGGGAATCGATCCGGCCGGACCCCAGCTTCGCACTTCATTTCCAAGGTTCACCCGCACCGCGCCCCAGCCCATCGCCCGCTGGGTGAGTCCGGGAAACCGGGCTTCCATCCTCTCTAAGCCCTTCATAAGTAGCAGGTGTGCGTGGCGGGCGTGGGGGGTGCCCTTTCGGGAGCTGCCCGTGGTGTCCAAGGCGTCCTTGTCCAGTACCGTCACGCGCTCCGCGTGGTCCGCCAGCACCCTTGCGGCGTGGAGTCCTGCAATACTTCCGCCGATAACCACCGCATGCTGAATTCGTGGGCTCGCCATTCAGACCTCCTGCTTCCCCGTATACGGCAAAACCCGTACCGGACTTGATAGAGAGTTGTACCAAAGTTGTGGCGGTTGGACGTGGGTTGGCACAGCGACTTGTACCAGTTTGGGATGCGCGCGCATGTGCGGCCATGCGCGCCCATTGACTTGTCAAGAGTTGGGCGGGTGGGCCAGGACTTCCTACGGGGCTTTCTTCCACACCTCGGCCACGCGGCTGTCCCGACCACAGCCCATCCGGTAGGGCATGTAGCGCCCGGGATTTGTCTCATGGTAGTTCTGGTGGTAGTTTTCCGCGGGCCAGAATGTGTCAAGTGACACAATTGGAGTGGCGATGGGCTTGGAAAGTACCCCGCTGGCCTCGATCGCCGCTTTGCTCTGCGCTGCCGCGGTTTTTTGCGCTTCATCCGCAACAAAAACCACACTCCGGTAGGAGTCGCCGCGGTCGCAGAAGGATCCGCCGGCGTCGGTGGGGTCGATATGGTGCCAGTAGAAATCCAACAATTGTGGGTAGGAGAGGCGGGTCGTATCGTAGACCACATGCACCACTTCCTGATGGCCCGAACGTTCGGAGGTCACGTCGGAGTAGGTAGGATTTTTGAGCTTTCCACCTGCGTAGCCGGAGGTGGTAGCCACCACGCCGGGCAGGCTATCAAAATCACTTTCCATACACCAGAAGCAGCCGCCCGCGAAGACGGCGACGGCCTGGCCGGGTCCGGCCACGGGTACGGCGGCGGGGGCCATGGGATCCGGTAGGTTCCCGGCGGGACGTTGGGCTTCGGAGGCGCAGGCGAGAAGGAGAAAGAGGCTGTTCATGGGGACTCCTTCGCGAAACTACGCACCCGGGAGCGAAGTGGATCGGGGGGGCGGGTCATCATGCGTCATCAGACACGTGGGGGTGCTTTTTGGGCAGGGCTTTTGGAGGGGGGGCCGGAGGGTGATATACTTTTTGCATGCACGCCCTTCGCCAACATCCTCTTTCCCCTGCTCCGGTGGACTATCCGTGCAGCGACGGCGAGCCCATGTCCGACAATACCCTTCAGTATCAGTGGATTGTGACCATTCAGGGGGGGCTGGATCTGGAGCTTCCTGACTTTGTTGCAGGGAACATCCTCTGGTATCCGGTGCAAGGGCATCCGTTGATCCGGATCGGTCCGGATGTGCTGGTGGCCTTGGGCCGCCCGAAGGGGCACCGCTCCTCCTACCTGCAATGGGAAGAGGATGATGTGGCACCTCAGGTGGTCTGGGAGGTGCTTTCTCCCAGTAATACTCGGCAGGAAATGCACCAGAAGCTGATGTTCTATGATCGCCACGGGGTGCAAGAGTACTATGTGGTGGACCCCTACGACAACGCCATCGAAGGCTACCGCCGGGAGGGGGCACACTTGAGCCCGGTTGAGATAGCGCGGGGCTGGGTAAGTCCGCTCTTGGGGATTCGCGTGGAGCAGGAGCGTGGGATCCGCCTGTATCACCGGGATGGTCGGCGCTTTTCTTCTTTCGTGGAGCTGGGCAACGACCTGGCGACTCAGCGACGGCGGGCAGACATGGAGGCACAGCGTGCTACCGAGGCCGAAGCCCGCGCCGAGGCGCTCGCCGCTCGTTTGCGTGCCCTGGGCATCGAGCCCTGAAATCCGGCCCCGGTAGGCGAGATCACGGCATCAACAGCAGCCTACTGCGTTGCGGTGCTTAGGATTCCTGTCTGGAGCGACCATGATTCTGAGCGTACGCCCCCTGGGCTTTGTGTGGGAGACGGCGGACCCCTTCCTTTTCTGTGTACATCACGACGATGCCTACCCGGCCGGAAATGGGAAGATGGGACCGGCGGCCTCTCTTTCCGGGCGGGACATGGGACAGGATTTTGAGGGAAAGGATGGCTGGCGGATGTACCACGGCCGCGAGGTACCCGGTTTTCCGGCGCACCCGCACCGGGGTTTTGAGACGGTGACGCTGGTGCGGAAGGGACTCATCGACCACTCCGATTCCCTTGGTGCAGCCGCCCGTTTTGGCGGAGGCGACGTGCAGTGGCTGACGGCGGGGGAGGGCATCGTCCACTCGGAAATGTTTCCTCTGCTTCGGCAGGATGACAAAAATCCGCTGGAGCTGTTTCAGATCTGGCTGAACCTTCCCGCGGCCGACAAGATGGTGCCACCGCATTTTTCGATGTTGTGGGCAGAGAAGATCCCCCGTCGGGTCCTGACCGACGCCAACGGCAAGGAGACGCTCCTGACGATTGTGGCCGGTGCCTTTGAGGGGGCCACACCACCCCCTCCGCCGCCGCACTCCTGGGCTTCCAAGGCCAAAAGTGAGCTGCTGATCTGGACGCTGAAGATGCAGCCGGGGGCCACCTTCCGCCTTCCGGCGGCATCGAAGGGGTTGAACCGCCGTCTCTACTTGTTCCGGGGCGGCCCGATGACCATTGCGGGCAAGCCCATCGGTCCGCGCTCTGGGGTGGCTCTCTCCTCGGAGGTGGCCATTGAGCTGGAGAATGGGACGGGGGGAGGGGAGGCGGAGCTTTTGCTGCTTCAGGGGCGCCCTATCGCCGAGCCGGTGGCACAGCAGGGGCCCTTTGTGATGAACAGCCCCGCCGAGATCCAGAAGGCTTTTGCGGACTATCAACGAACCCGTTTTGGGGGCTGGCCCTGGCCGAAGAATGATCCGGTGCATGGTGCGGATCCGGGGCGTTTTGCGCGGCGGCCGGATGGGGGGGTGGAGAGGCCGGGGTAGAGGGGCAAGCTTGGTATATTCTTCAGGTGGTCGCTATCGGCTCTCAATTCTGTCAGAGGACGGCGTGCGCAGGTTTGCTTTAAGTTCCTCCGCCATCTGGATCGCCTCCATCAGCCATTCCAACCGCTCCGCCGGGGTCAGCTTGGCGGCGGCCAGCCAGGCTTCCCGCTCGGCATCTTCGAAGGTGAAGGTGAGGGGATCTCGATCTTTCATGAGTTCTCCTTTCGAGCCTGCAATATAGTGGAAAGGGCGCGAACATCCTCCAAGTCTTTGGGGCGTCCTGCGGCTTGTTTCATAGACAGCAGCTCGGCAAGAGGTACTACCGGCACGATGACGCCCCCAAACGTGGTCTCAAGACGCCGCTTCCAGGCATCTCCGAAGGCAAAGGGTTCCGTCGTGAAGATGTCTAGACGAAACTGGGGAAGTTGAGGCTTCCAAAGCTGAAAAACGATCATCTGGCGGTTCTGGGTCCAATCCCTCCTGATCTCCGGGTCTGCGAATTGCCTCGCCGAAACGGGAAGGAAGGGACGAAATCCGATGGCGCTCAGGGCATCCATCGCCCGCGTTAGATTTTCGGTTTCCAGCTGTACAACCAGATCCAGGTCGAGGGTGAGCCGCGCGTGGCCGTGGGCCACAACGGCCACACCTCCCACTACGAGGTAATGCACCCCTGCTGCGTTTAGAGCGGCCATGACCTCGGAGTGCCCAGACATTTTGATGCCATAGCCGATGGCTCTGCCCTTTGCCATCCGACCCACCTCAGCCCAGAATGTATCGATCCCTACTACAACCGCTATGTATCACCAAAGTATTAGCTCTATTAGTAATTTTATGATGTTTAGAACTGTGTCTCTCACCGGAGGGCTTGGAGGAGAATTACAAAATGCTGCTGATCACCATGCTCTACACCTACGCGAAGTGCCCGAAGAACGAAGCACATTGGCCGCTGCAGCGGGTGGGCGTGACGCAGGTGTCTGGTCCTACCGCGACGGCGGAGGAGTTGGAGGCAGAGAAGGCGCGCTGGCCGGAGGCTGGCATTGCGAAGGGGATCGATAGTCGCCTGCGCCTGGACCTTGGGGAATACTCTGCCTTGATCTTTGACGTGGCGCCTCCATGAAAAAAAAGCATTCCTTCTCCTTCTCTGTGGATGTCCCGGTGTCAACGAACATTGTGACGATGACAGTCCCCCACCTTTTCCGGTGGGCACCTACGATGTCATCGACCTCTTCTACACCTACAGCGACACCGGGGCCTACACCGAGGATCCTGTCCGTGGCACCATCGAAGTGAAGACAGACAGCATCCGAATCCAGTACGTCGATTCGCAGGGTCGGGGCTGGGAAGTTGTCTATTCGGTGGGGGAAATGGA
>CAITDR010000083.1 GCA_903891165.1 uncultured Pseudomonadota bacterium | reverse complement strand
GGGCACGGTGCTGGCCTACAAGCTGGTACGCGGGCAGCCGGGAGCCTGGGAGTGGGAGGATGGGCCGGACCGCTATCTCCTGGTCCGGGCAGGAATGGAGATTCAAAAGCTGGAATTCGGGAGTCGCTGAAGATGGCTGAAGCAAAAATGAAGTTCAAGAGCTGGGACCAGAACAACCTGCGCATGCAAATCAAGGGGCGCAGCTTTGCTCCCCACGAAGATGCCTACCACTGGATCATGCAGCGCAACTGGCTCCAGTTTTTCGGTGTCTGCATAGGCGTTTTTTTCGCCTTCAACGCCCTGTTCGCAGGACTGTACATGCTGGAACCCGACAACATCGCCAACGCCCGCTCCCAGAATTTTGAAGATGCATTCTACTTTTCTGTCCAGACCTTCGCGACCATCGGCTACGGCTACATGGCGCCGCTCACCCGCTGGGCGAACATGGTGGTGGTGATCGAATCATTTACAGGCATATTCAGCACGGCTGTCGTTACAGGCGCCGCATTTGCCCGACTTGCGCGTGTGGACGCAAAGGTACTTTTCACCCGCCACTTGGTTGTCGCTCCCCGCAACGGTGTTCCACACCTCCAGATCCGCATCGCGAACTGGCGGCACAACAATGTGGTAGAAGCAAAACTTCGACTTATCCTACTGGTGTCTGAACGTACCACCGAGGGGGAGCTGATGCGCCGCCCCTTGGAGCTGCCCCTGGTCCGAGACCGCACCGACCTCTTCCGCCTGTCCTGGACCGTCCTGCACCGCATTGACCCCGACAGCCCCTTCTGGGGACCAGATGCCATCACCAAATTGAAGGCCATGGACGGCGAAATATTTGTTACATTTATCGGTCAGGACGAAACTTTGGGCCAGACCATCCACGCCCGCCACCTCTATCAACTCGATGATATTGTATGGAACGCCCGCTTTGCAGACGTGCTCCAAGCCCGTCCCGACGGCGTGCGGATGTTGGACTACGCCGACTTCCACAAGGTGGTGCCCCTCAAAGAGCCACTTTCCTGGGATCCACCCGCCTCTTGACCCGTCAATAGTGAGGCGGAACTTCGTAGGAGGAAGGGTTTTGATCGTCCTCCAGGGCGTTCTGTTTCTCCCGCACCTCCACCAGCTCTCCCTTCAATGTCCCGATCTGACCCACCAGTTGTTGGATCACCCCGTCCAGCTCGCGCACATAGTGCTCCAGCCAGGCGATCTTTTCCTCCAGGCGGAGCACCCGATCCTCCTCCATCACAACACCTTCTCGTAGATCCGGTAGGTGCGGTAGATCTGGCCGCCTAACTTTTCCAGGGCCCCGCGCATGCGGCTGTTGCTCTCCAGGATCCAGGAGGCCTCTGCTCCGACCACACCCGCAGCCAAGCCCGCCTCCCAGGTGCGCATGTAGAGCGGCGCCCCTAGGGGCATATGTTGAAATTTACGACGCACACCCAAAACCAGTACCCGGAGGCGGTCCACCTTGCTGCGCCGCGTCAGGTAGTGGTACCAGCCGAAGGGCAAGAGGCTCCCGTTCATGGGCTTGACCACCTGGTTGTAGTCCGGCAGAGTCACCGAGAGTGCCGCCGGTTCCCCATTCACCTCCGCGAAGTAGCAGAAGCGAGGATCAATCATGGGTTTGATGCCCTCGACCGTCTTGCGCATCTCCTCCTCGCCCATCCGCACCGCCCCCCAGTTATCCTCCCAGGCGTCGTTATAGATGGTGAGCAACGCTTTCAGCTCGTTGTCAAAATCCTTCAGGTTTACCGGACGGATCTTCACTTCGGGGTGACGCTGGGTGAAGCGATCTGCCAGTTTTTTGATGGTCTCCGGAACCGGCTTTTTGGAGTCCAGCCAGTAGGCGTAGAGATCCATGGCCTTGGTCATACCCAGGCGCTCGTAGTGACCTGCACAATAGGGACCGTTGTAGGTCATCAATACCAGCGGATCCCCATCAAAACCGTCCACCAAAAGACCACATTCGTGGTTGATGGTCAGGTTGAAGGGACCGCGTGCTTTTTTCATCCCCTGGCTCAGCAGCCACGCGGAAGCCGCTTTCCAAAGGGCATCGGCTACTTCAGGATCATCCTTGAACTCAAAGAAGCCGAACAGCCCGGTGTCCGGATCTTTTTCGTGGACCGTCTGATCGAGCTGAGCGGAGATGGTGCCGACGGGCTGGCCATCGCGGCGCGCCAGGAAAAAAGCAGCTTTCCCACGCTGGAACCAGGGATTTTTCTTGGGGTCGAAGAACTCTTTGCGCTCAAAACGCAGGGGCGGCACCCAGTGGCTGTCCCCCTTATAGACGTACCACCAGGCATCCAGGAATGGCTTGATCTCCTTGGGAAGCTGTACCTGCACCACCTCGACGGCCATCTGAACCTCCGGCCCGATCGGGCTCCCCAGAGGATGCTCCGGGCTCCCGGCCCCTTATCCGAGGCGATAGAGCCGCGCCCGTACCCGGTCGACGGGATCGTAGCCCTCGCGATCCAAGCGCCAACCCCATCGTATGTCCGGACGTTTGTGGGGGGAGAGACAGAGCAGCGAATTGCTATGCCGCCCCAGCGACATCATCAAGGAAGGAAGCATCGATTCTGGGCAGAGGTGGAGGGAGTAGGAGGCGACGATCAGGCTGTAGTGGCGCCCTTGCAGAGCGGCGCCCACCAGATCCCGAAAACTCCAGGACTCACAGGGGCGCCCGATCCGCTCCAAAAAAGCCGCCCCGGTGTAGGGATCACATGCGTCGATCTGCTCCGGTAGAACTCCATTTTCCTGGAGAAAGAGCGTCACCTCGCCCGATCCGGCCCCCAGATCAAGAACCCTTGGCATGTCAAGATTCCAGCTCAGGCAACGCTGGAGCGTCGCGCGCAGCACATCCTCGTGCGGGTTGCGATATTGGCTGCCCTCGCGCTTGTAGTAGCCTTCGACGCCATCTTTTTCGTAGTTTTCGCGGATGGAGTCTTTCATCGCTGACGCTTCTCTCCCGGTGCCGTAGCCTGTACGCGCCGCCACCGGTTAACCCTGCCTCCCCACGGAGTCCCCATGCCCGGTCCATTTCAGGCCTTCCGCCCGCACCCCTGGCACGGCATTCCCGTGCGGCCGCGGAACCCGGAGCTGGTCCATGCCTACATCGAGATCACGCCCTTTGATCCGGTCAAATACGAGATCGATAAGGCCACCGGCTACCTGAAAGTGGATCGGCCGCAGCCCACCAACTCGCTGCCACCTACCCTGTACGGGTTTATCCCGCAGACTTTTTGTGGGGAGAAAGTGAAGAACCTCTGTGAGGGTGCCGAACGTGGCGACGGAGATCCACTGGATATCTGTGTGATCTCCGAGCGACCCATCTCCCACAACGACATTCTTTTGGATGCCCGGATTGTGGGTGGGCTGGTGATGATCGACAAAGGCGAGGCCGATGACAAAATCATCGCCGTGCTCGACCGCGATCCGGTCTGGGGGGAGGCCAAGGACATCAGCGATCTGCCTGCGGCCCTGGTGCAGCGCTTGAAGCACTATTTTTTGACGTACAAGCTGGATAGTGCAGGGTCAACACCGGTGACCGTGGACCGGGTCTATGGCAAGGCACAGGCCGAAAAGGTCCTGGCTGCCGCCGAAGCCGACTACCAGGATCGTTTTTTAGGGGGCTGAACCTTCCGCGAGATCCTCTCGAGCCCCCAGCGACAGCTCGTAGGGGCGTGAGCCGCGGAAGCCCCCGGCCGCCAGACGGTCGAAGTACACGTCCACATGGTCGATCAGCTCGTCCAGCCCCTGGGAGTGAAGCAGCGCCGTGCGTAGCTCCGACCCAAAAGGCAGGCCGTGGGTAAAGTAATTGCAGATCTTTTTGATCCGACCGAGGGCGCCACGCTCAGAACGAAAGACATCGCGGATACTCTGGATGTAGTTCCGCAGTACCCGATGTTTTTCGGCAGCATCCACCTCCAAAATCGGCTCGCCCCGCAGGCCCTGCGCGATCTGCAGTAGCACCCAGGGATTTTTCACCGCCCCGCGTCCCACCATCACCCCGTCGCAGCCGGTCTCCTCGATCATCTTCCGCGCGCTCTCAAAATCGACGACATCGCCGTTTCCAATCACCGGAATCTTCAAGCGGCTCTTGGCCTCGGCGATTTTGTCCACCGCGCGGGTGCCACCGTACAGATCCGTTCGCGTACGCCAGTGGATCACGATGGCCTCCGCCCCCTCCTCTTGGCACATCATCGCAACTTCGGGTGCATTGCGCATCGTATGATCGAAGCCCGAACGCATCTTTACCGTGAGCGGGATCTTGATTGCTTTGCGCACCTCCCGCACAATGGCCGTCGCAAGCGAAAAATCTTTGAGCAGCGCCGAACCACCGGAGTGGGCGCAGACTTTTTTGGAGGGGCAGCCGAAGTTCAGGTCGCAGACATCGGCGCCACTGTCTTCGATGATCCGCGCCGCCTCCGCCATGGACTCGGGGCTCCGGCCGTAGATCTGGATGGCCACCGGCCGCTCATCGGCGTCAAAGCGGGCCATCTCCTCCATCTTGCTGGAGCCACGTCGAAGCCCTTCGCTGGCGATAAACTCGGTGGTCGTCATTCCGCAGCCGCCAATCTGCCGGATCAGCCGCCGGAAAGTCAGATCGGTCACGCCCTCCATCGGGGCAAGCACCACATTCGGCTCCACGCGGATCTGGCGAATGTGGTAGTGGGTCGGGTACATCCCGCCCTTTTAGCCTGCCCGTTCCCGATCCGCCACCTTCGGACCTGCAGCTCCTCGCCCGCCCGGCCGCTTGGGTTAGACGGTGCGGATGGAATGGAATCCCCCCAAAGCATCCTCCGTCACTGCCGACGGCAGCCCCGATGGATGGCTACCCCCACGCGCCTGGCGTGCACAGGTTGCTCCCGATGGATCTACAAGGATTGTAGTCTCCGTGCCTCCGCAAGAACTCCCGGAGATGCACCTTCGATTGCTGAAAAGTATGAAGGCGCCGCTCAGCTTAGCCTACATGCAGCTGACCGATCGGAGCACCGGCGTCACCCACCCGGCGCCGCAGCGTTTTGTCGGCTTGGAGATGCCCACGGAGCGGGTGATCGCGGCATTGGAAGCGGCAGGTGAGCTGATCTGGTACGACGGTCGCCACCAGCTCTGGGTGCGTGGCAATTTCGGAGAGCAGGTGGTTCTGGATGAGCTGGGCATGATCTACTGCTACCCCGATGATCCGCACTTCCGGGATGTCTTGGAGGATCTTCCTGAAAGTAAGAGCCTGGGCATGGATGGCCGCGACTATGTGCGGGTGGATTTTCGTGCCTCTGCAGATCCGCTGGAGAAGGCGCTGATCGAGAGCTTGAACCTGGTCAAGTGGGGTGGTCGGTGATCCCTGCACCGCCTCCCGTTATCGATGGGGTCCAGGTCCAGGGTCCAGTGACCGCCCGCTACGAAGATCTCTCTCAGGACGGTCATTTTCGGCCGCTGGGCTTGCCCCACACGCTGGGTCAGCTGGTGTGGCCCGCGTTGATGCAGCTGCCGGTGTCGGAGCAGGCCCGGGAAGCGGGGATTCTGCCCATCCTCAGTCGTATGATTCTGAGGCGTGGCGGGGCTCCTCATTCCGCTATTCGTCCCTTTCAAGGTCAGGGAATCGGACATCGAGCAACGGTGCGTGGTCCCGATGGGACTGTGGATCGGATCCTCCTGCTGATGTGGGCGCGGTTTATGGGGAGGCGGGGCGCCACCCACGAGACGGGGGAGGGGGGCGAGTACGTTGTTGCCGGTGAGGTCTACGCAGAGCATATTTTCACGCGGCTTTTTGGAGAACCGGGGGACCGACGTGTGCGTGAACTTCCCGACGGTGTACCCGCAGGTAGCTGGGACTGGACTCCCTTTGAGGCCGTGGCAAAGCCTGAGCTGACCTGGGAAAAAGGGGAGGAGATCCTACGTCCTTTCCGTTTTGGACTTACCCATACCGACCCGAATTTTCATGTTAATTCGCTGGTCTATCCTCGGGTTTTTGAAGAGGTGGCGCTGGACTGTCTGGCCGCGGCGGGCCTGCCCTTTGGGGAGCTGGCCGTCGAAGAGGTGGAGATGATGTGGCGGAAGCCCTTTTTTGCTGGAGATTCCTTGCAGGTCCGGGCGAGCCTCTACAAAGAAGGCGCGCGGCTCCACATGCTGGGTGCTTTCCTGGATGAACGCGGCGCCGAGCGCTGCAGGATCCGCCTCTCTTACGCTGAATGAGGCCTCATTCAGTTGGCGCTGATGGGGAGGAGGATGGTAGATCCTCCACTTTCACAGCGACCACTGCCGTCCTTTTCCAGGCTGCACAGGAAGCTGCTTCCTCCCTCTGCCAAGGTGATCGGTCCGGCCACCACACTCCGCCCGACGTATTTCACGGCGAGGCGGTAGCTCCCAGCAGGCAGCTCGGTGTTCAGCGTATCATTCGCCTTTGCCGCCTCTTTTCCATCGGATCCGCTTAGCCGTATCCACTGGAGGGTCCCACCGGTGGCCTCTACCCGCACCGGCACTTTTGTGACCACTGTGGGTGGCGGATCCGGAACTTTCACCTGCTCCAGCACAGGCTCTTTGGGATGGTTATTCCACCATAGTCCACCAGCTACCGCGGCCGCAATGACAATACCCAGACCCAGCACCGCTGCCAGAATCATTCCCGCAAAAAGCATCGAGCCCGACTTCGCCGGCGGTGCGTCCGGTGGGGGTGGCTGGGCGAGAAGCACCGTGGGTGGAGCGTCCTGGGGAAGGGGAACCGGAGGAGGAACCAGGGCGGCCCCCCAGACCGGGCGGTCTACCCGCGGGGGACGCCGTCCTTCCGCTGGGCGCCCATCCCCCGGCAGAGGTGCAGTGCTCACCGGAAGGCCCGAGCCAATCCGCGAACTACGTCCGGTGTTTTCCCGGCCCCGCAGCTCGGGATCCGGCACAACGGCGCCGCGAATCGCTGGACGCGGCGCCTCCGAACCGGCGCCCTGCGGACCCGATCCCCGGCCGGGGGAACCCGAGCTTTGACTTGTAATTGCCCCATGCGGAACTTCATTTTTCGCAGCCCCACCGATGCTCGCTCCCTGGGGTCCTGAGCCGCGTGCCGAGCCACCCTGAGGCCCGGAAGCCCGCGCCCCCGCGCTGTTTCCCTGCGGTCCCGAAGCTCCGCGTGCACTCAGCCCCTGGGGCCCCGAGGCACCCTCCACCTTCAACGCCAGTTTTCTCCCAGAGAAGCTGCCGGTAGCCGCTTTGCCGCGCAAGCCCAGCGTCAGGCTCACCACCTCCTCCGCGGCAAAAGTCTCCAACGAAGAGCCCGAAGCCTGATCGGCAAAGGCGCGAAGGGTCACGACGGCCTCTGCCGCATCCGGACGGAATGCCGCGTTGGAAGCCATCAAACGCACCAGCAGCCGTCGCAGCGCAAGGTCCCACTCTTCGTTAGGCATTCCAGTTTGATCCAAGGTATTTACGGCCTTGATCACCTCAGAATCATGCTCCTCTTCATCCAGCGGAAGCAGCTCCAGCCAGCTTCCTCTGAGCAGCTCCAGCAGGGTCAAGCCCAGGGCATACATATCGCCCGGATGTTCGCCCCGGTTTCCGTCGCGCCTCTCCGGAGACATGTATTTCAGACTACCAAGACGCAAGGCGCCGGTCTTTGCTGCACGGAATGCTTCATTTGCGCGTGCAGTTCCAAAATCCAGGACTTTTACCTCTCCCTCTACACTGACCATGATATTGGAAGGCTTGATGTCCCGGTGGACCACAGCCAGCGGGGCCTCCATCCCCAGCGGGATCTTCGCCCAGGCGGCCTCCAGCGCGGAGGCAACCTGCGTGGCGATCTGCAGGGCGGCCTTGGGAGAAAATCGCTTTCCACCTGTACGAAGTGCATCCTGGAGCTGCTTCAGATCCAGACCTTCTACATACTCCATCACGATGGCGGCCTGGCCATCGATCTCGGTCAACTCCTCTACGCGGAGGATATTTTTGTGCCGGAGGCGCGCCAAAAGCCGAGCTTCATCGCGGGTTCTTGTGACCACCTCATCCATACCGGCCCACTGCTCGCGCACCAGTTTTACCGCCACAAGACGCTCGATACCACCCGCGCCGCGCATCTGAGCAAGGTACAGCCGGGCAAATGTCCCAGCGTTCACTTCCTGCAGCAGCTCCAGCTCGAAGCGTTTTTCTGAACCCTGCGCCTCCATCCGGCTCCGCCGCTTTTCCACAGCGAAGATAACATGGTTCTGAGAGCTGCGGCCTGTTCGATCATGGCGGGATATGGTTAATAGGCTGAGCCCGTTCCCCGGAGTGCACTTGTCGAATCCCCTGCGACGCCGTCCCTGGACCCTCTTGACGGTGGCGTCCTTTTCCCTGGCGCTGTTGGCCTGCGGTCCGCTGGATTCCCTTATGGGAGGCGGATCGAAGGTGGCAGAGGAAGCGAAGAGCGCCTTGAACAAGGGAGAAATGGATGCAGCCTCCTCCAAGTTTGAGGAGGCCCTCAAGGCAGCGCCTACCAGCGTGGACGCTGCCGTGGGTGCTGCCTACATGCGCAGCCTGAAGGGCGATCTGGACGGGGCCGATGCCGCCCTGGCCGGCGCTGAGGCCGCTGCAGGCGAAAAAGCCGGCGAGATCAAGCTGCGCCGGGCGCTGATCGCCATGCAGAAGGGCGATCTGGACAAGGTGAAGGAGCTGGGCAACGGCAGCGGCCTGCCCGCCGGGAAGCTCCTGGCGGCCGAGGCCGAGCTGGCCGACGGAAATCGCGAGCAGGCGAAGGCCATCCTGGAAGGAATTGCCGGGGATACGGGTTCGGTAGGCGCAACTGCCAAACAATACCTGGCCCTGATGGCCGATCCCAACCCCCTGGTGGCCGGTCTCTCTGAGACTCAGGCGCTTTGGGCACTGGGACAGCAGAAAGTCGCCGTGCGCAGTGTGGAGGAATTGGTGAAGGCCTACGCCGAATCGCACGAAGATGGCCCTGAGCAGATCCTGCTCTGGGCCGGTCGTGCGGCGGCCCTGGGGGAGGCGGAAGTGGCTTGGCGTTTGCTGGATGCCATCTCCGTCCCGCCGGAAAATCAGGCGTGGCGAGTAATGGCCACCAAGGGGATCGCTTGGTGCGCCGATGGGAATGCAGGCGAGTGTATCAAGACCTTTGAACAGGTCAAAGTAATGGCGCCTGCCGATGGCTATGTGGATGCCAGGGTCACCGCCGCAAACGTGATTGCTGGCCGCGATCCTGCCACCGCCCGGCAGCTCTTAGAGGGCCTGCAAGGCGACGGCGCGGCGCGGGTGTTTCTGCTTCTGGGCGACAAACAGGCAGCCGCTTCAGCCGCTGCCGATCCCTTTCTCAAAAAACAGCTGGGAGGTTGAGATGAAATTCCGTGCACTTGCACTGCTCTTTGCCGGTCTGCTCAGCGATCCTGCCATGGCGGCCAAAAAAGAGGACGCCGGGGTTGAGGTGAAGGTTCAGGTGGTGGATCTCAAGGGAGAGCCCATTCCCACCAGCGTGGTTCGTCACCCCAGCGAGAGTGACCGCCACCGCGTCAACTCCGAAGATGGAACCTGGAAAGCCACCGCGCTCTACATGCCGGACGGCTCTGAGCTGCGCTTCACCCCCGGGATGGATCTCGAGCTGGAGGTTTCGGCCCCCGGCTACAAGACCCAGCAGGTGGTCTACCAGGTAAGAAAGAGCCGGAACGTGCTCCAGGTGGCCCTGGAAGTCATTGAGATCACCGAAGAAAATGTTGAAGAACCCATCATCACCTTCAAGCAGGACAAGGTCCGCGAAGCGACGGAAGAATGATGCGCGCGAATTTCTGGACCCGCAGTGTGGTGGCCGGCCTGGTCCTGATGGGGACCGCCAGTGCCGAGGATTGGACTTCTTGGACCGGACTTTTTCCGGCAGTGCCCTGCTCTGATGGTTGGTTGGGCTGTGTGGTGGGTGGCCAGAGCCTGGGGGCCGGAGCGGCCACCGTGGCCGGCATCCCCGCCGCGGCAAACGCCCGCCTGAATTGGTGGGATTTGCAGCCCACGGCGGCGCTCTCCCCCTTTGTGGGCCTTTCCGCCTACAGCGGGCCGATCGGTGGAGTCGTTGCGCCTCCTCCGGCAGCGGAGCCCCCTCCGGCCCCCGCACCTGCCCCGGCTCCGCCCGAGGAACCGGTGGCCCAGAACGATACCCCGGCACCCGCTCCGGCACCGGCCAGCATCCGCGAGCCTGCACCTGCGCCAGCTCCATCCGGGGGCAGCCTCCGGCCCGCTCCGGCACCTGTCGCGGCGGCCCCGGCGCCGACCCCTGCCCCAGCGGGTGGCAGCCTTCGGCCCGCTCCGGCACCCGCACCCAGCCCGGTCGCGGCACCCACTCCGGCCCCTGCACCCGTTGCCGTCGCACCCGCTCCGGCACCGGCCGGGGGGAGCTTGCGCCCGTCGCCCGCACCTGCACCCGCATCGGTTGCACCGGCTCCCGCACCCACGGGCGCCAGCCTGCGGCCCACCAACAATAATGTGACCCCGGTCAGCGCCGCCCCGCCCAGCGACAGCTGCGATGATCTGGTCATGTTGGAGCCCAATGCGTTGATGGGGCAGCTCACCAAGGGGCAGACCTCCTGCTTGGAGAGCCGCATTGCGACGGAACCCCAGCAGACCACCCGCGACAAGGTGTCGCGACTGTTGATCAACAACGCCTACGCCAAAGGTGACAAAGGAGCATGGGAACAGCTCGTCAAGCGTCACCTGGAAAGCATTGACCGTTCCGATCCGGATATGTGCTACAACTATGCGCTCCAGCTGTCGCGTGGGGGTGTAGGCCGGGCGCAGGGGGTCGTGCGGTGGGCAGACTACGCGCTCGAAAACAAGGCCAAGTGGTCCGGAAGTACCTACAAGAGCCGCGTTTTTGCTTTGATGAAGATCAAGGCGGAAGCAGCGATGAAGTTGTGGAAGGACGCGGAAGAGAAATATACCGCCGACCGTTCGGATGAGGCGGAGGCCGCGTCCAACAAGTATCGGGCCAACGCCAAGGAATACGCCAAGGAGTGGTTGGACTACGCCAAGGCTTCCGGCCAGGATAGTTCGGCGGCGCTGGCACTCTGTGTGTCTGCGGCGGGCAACGCCTCCTATTGCGGAGGTTGATCGGTGCTTCTGTTTACACTCTGGGCCTGTAGCGGCACCTCTGAGACCCCGAAGACGGAGGGGGCTGCGCTCGTCGTCTCCGCTGAGCTGCTTGCCACCAGCTGGCAGGTGCGTATGGCGGACGCCGCCGCGCGTGCTCCATTTGAGGGGCGAGATGCCTGGATACAGTATTTCCAGGGGCACCGCCGTGAGGCCCTTACGGCTTTTGCCCAGGAGGGCGACAAGCCCGCCCTCGCGCGGCTGCACGGTGAATATGCAGCCTTGTATCGCCAGGCTGCCCTCACCTCGGCCGCGGCGATCGTGCAGACCTTCGGTGCCGATGCACAGGCCACCGACCCCAAAGAGCTGGCCTACCTGGTGGGTCTCTCCGGGCGCTTGCTCAAGGACGACACCTGGACGGTGAAGCTGGGAACATCCGCAGGCACCTCCGTTGGCCCGCAGGACAGTGCCTTCAAAAGTTGGGATGGAAGCTGGCCTCCATCGACTGCGCTCGCGTTGCTGCCCGGCTATCCCGGTGCCGCTGCGGTGGGGTTGTTTCCCGACGCGGGCAATCTCCCCAGCTACAGCTTTCCCCACCAGGGAGAGGAGGGCACCCTGGCGATGACCGACCCCGGCACGCTGGTAGCCCTGTCGATCTATCACGAAGAAGCTGCAAAACTTGCGGATCCGACCTCTACGGAGACCGTGGGGATGTTGCTGGATCCCTGGCGTCTGCCGGTGGAGAGCGCCAGCGCCGCCCGTCCGGTGCTCACCGATCCCTACCTGTTCATGTCCTTTGTCACCACCTCCGGCGACGCAGCCTTCCTAGCGGATCTGGTTTCCACGGGGGCCAGCGCCGTCGCTGCCCACCAAAAAGACAGTCCCTATGCGGTCATTGTGGCCCGCTGTACTGCGGAAGGTACGGTAAACCCGGACTGTGTGATCGAGCAGTCTGGCGCTCTGGCCAAGGCCATCGAAGTGAAGATGCAGGAAGTGGCCGGGAAAGAAGACTCTTTCTATCGCTCTTTTGCTGACTTTGCGCGCGTGGGAGCCATGCGTGCGGCTGACCGGGCTGCATTTGTGATGGGGGATGGG